>CAYXFZ010000006.1:0-22511 GCA_964464385.1 uncultured Planctomycetales bacterium | reverse complement strand
CGAAGAAGGATCATAAAAACGAGCCACCAGATCCAGCAATGTGGTCTTGCCAGCCCCGGAAGAACCCACCAAAGCAAGGCGAGATCCGCGCGGCAATTCAAAATCCAGGCCATCCAAGGCCAGACCATCTTCCTTCTCGTAATGGAACGACAGATTGCGAAAACGCAGCCCTTCGGTCAGGGCGGGCATGGACTTGGCATTGGACTTGTCCCGAATTCCAGGCTCTAAATCAAAGACTTCCAACACGCGATCCGTAGCACCCAAGGAACCATAGATGATGGAAACTGCCTTGGTCAGGCGCTTGACACTGGAAAACATGACCGCGGTCGCGGCAAAGAAGGCAGTCATGGAACCGGCGTCGGAAAAAAGTGGAACGTAAAGGTTGATCAATGCAATCACGCCCAGCAGGAGGCCAACTCCACCGTGAACAAAGAAGTTGGTCATGGCTTGGGCCAATGCCTGGGTTCGCACCATGCGGTCGGTGTGCCGAACAAACTTCTGATTTGCGCGAGCAAACTCCTTGGCCTCGTGCCCTTCCATACGAAAGGCCTTTACCTCGCGAATTCCGGCGAACATTTGCAGCATGGCCTGCGTGGCATCCCCCAGCCGCGCTTGGGACTGGGCGGAGCGACGGCGAACTTTCGGGCCCAACATGATGACGGGTAAAGCCAACAGTGGCAAAACCAAAAGCATGCCAATGGTCGCCGTTGGTGCGGCCATGAAAGCAATTGCAAAGGCTGCAGCTGCATTGAAGGGTTCTTGCACCAACTCTTCCACCACCAAGGTCAGCAAGCGCAAGCTGGTGCCGACATCGGAAGTGGTCCTGGACATGAGATCGCCCAAGCGGCGACGCGAATGAAAGCGCATGTCCAACTTGAGAACATGCACAGCCAAGTCTTGGCGCAGGTCCGTAACAATCCGCACTCCGAGCATCCGGGAGACGCGAAGGAAACCAAATTGAACAAAGGCAAAGACCGCCGCGCTCACGAGAAGAACAAGGCACAAAATGCTGACTGACGCCGCCACTCCCTCCAAACCGAAAAGGGTGACGCCATCCAAATATTTTCCCAACCACAAGTCAAAACGGTCCAGGGCGGAGATCGGAACCGTATCCGAAGCGCTGGGGATCAGGCGACTGACCAGCGGCTTCAGCAAAACAAGATTGGCCTTGGATCCGAGAGCGGCCACGGCCCCCAACACCAAGGTGGCCACCGCTTGGCGGCGGTAACGTATCAGATAGGGAAGAAGTCGCCGGTAGGTCTCTCGAATCCCCCGACCATTCCCTGATTTCCCAGAATCAGGACTCGTCGAGAATGGAGTTGATGAAGGCAAGGAATTCCTCGGAGAGGAAGTCGCTGGTGAGCAAGTATGCCTGACGTTCGTTTTCCTTTGGCACGAAAGAGTCGGCGGAAGGAATCCGACGGTTTAGCTTGTAGATGTACCAACCAAGCGGTCCTCGAATTGGGCCGTAAACCACGTTTGGCTCGGCATCAAAGAAGATGGAGGCGGCAACGCGAGATCCCAGAGTGAAATCGCTGAACTCATTCTCACCCACGAACTCCCGAAGTTGATTCAGGGGAAGGGCCCCAAAGCGGCCCCCGTTGGGCACCGGGCCGCCACTGGATGCGCCAACCTTCTTAGCGGGGTAATCGGAATCGCGGGTCAAGATGGCATTCCAATCCGCGCCATCGGCAAGTTCCTTGGCAGCTGCAGTGGCCTTCTTTTCGACATCTCCAAAGGGATCGCCGACCAAGGGGAAACGCCCCGTGCTTAGGTTTTTGGCAGAGTAAAGGATGACCTCGCAGTCCACGCGCCCGTTGGTGAGAAACATTTTGCGGGCTTCGGCGTGAGTGTCCAAGGCCTCTTGGGCGTAAGGGTCGCCTAAAGATTTCTTGAAGGAATGTTTCAGCCGAAACACTTGGTTGTAAAGTTCCATGGTCGGGTATCCGAGGAACTGAAGAGCGATCATCTCATAAGAAATAGGTGAGTTTTCATACTCGACCTTTTCTTCGGCAATGATGGCATGCGTTTCTTCGGCGGTCAAAAGCAAACCCATTTTTTGCAATCGATCTTCCGCAAGGCGGCATGCATGCGTGAAATCGTTTGCCCACTGACGTTCGATCACACCTACAAGAGTGCCCAAGGAATCCACCAACTCGTCGGTGGTGTAATCGATGCCATCGACACGAAGAGCAACTCCTTCGGGGAGTCCGTCAAAGGGATAGACAATCTCAGCCTGATCCCACAACCACTTCATGAAATAAGGACGGAGAACCATTTGGGCAAGCATCTCATTCGTCGGCAGAGGGTCTCCTTTCTTAAACGCTTCTTTTACCTTTGGTATATTTTCCTCGACCATGTTTTCGTACATGGAATTTTCCCCGCCCTTGTCAAAAATCTCGGCCAGGGCATCCAGATCCCAAGCGTCCGGATCCGGTGGGAACAACAAACGATCGATCAACAGCATGTTGCGAGATTCCTCGCGATAAGCTTTCGTATCCATTCCTTGAGCGGCGACTTGTTCCCAAAAATCGAAATCAGGATTGCTATTGACAAAGGTTGCCTCTTGTTGAGTCATGCGGTTCCCGAGCTGTTCGTCAGAAACCTCAAAGTTGGTTGGATCCACACCTTCTTTAACCCGCCGATCCCGCTCGGCGTAGATCAATTGGGTCACGACCAATTGATTGATCCGATTGGATCCGGCCAAATAAACCAAATTTTGCCGTTGCCTCGGGTCGGCAGTGGAAAAGGAGCTCGAATTGACTTGGCGAGACCCACGATCCGCCTCAGGGGAAGTGGATGATTGGGTGGCAGCGGCCTCCCCCTGAGAACAGGAGGGGGCAAGCAAAGAAAGGGCAAGCAGCAGGGTTCGGAAAGAGGGTTTCATGGTGATTGGGAGTCGGGAAGCGCCCCATTCTACGAGCGAAGTGGGATAATCCGTAGGTGATGTTCCGTGGCCTCCTGGTTCTGTTGCTCTTGGCTACGGCCAGCTGCAATCCCCCTGACCAACTCTTGGTGGGGACATGCCCGATTTCCGGCAAGGAATTGGATGCGGCGGTGCACAACCTGGAGCAATCCTTTCCCCAATTTGGCCCGGACACCTTGGTTTGGAGGCTCCTGGATGATGGCTTGGGCCCGGCGGCCCTGCTCCATGCTGCCCTACCCAGGCAAAGCGTTCGGGCAAAAGCCTTGGCTCAACAATGGGCAGACCGCATCCACCAAGGCGAGTCCATTCAGGACCTCGCTCGCGAAATCCGGAATCTCACGCCAAGTGCCGATCCCGCCCAAGATCCCCGCGCGCCGAGCCCCAATAGCTTGGGTGCGGCCACCGCTGCGGCCACGGCCGCTCTCCAACCTGGAGAGTGGTCTGGACCCTACCGTTCCCGATTGGGTTGGGAAGTTTTGGCCCTCTTGCACCGAGAGGAAGGCCCTTCGAGCCGCGCTTGGGTGACTTTGGTGCGCTTGACCGCCCCCGTGGGAGATGCCGATGATCTTGCCGCCGCCCGTCGTGGCTGGCAGGAACTCCCACTTGCCGGTTCTCCGGAGCGCCTGCGGTCCTTACCTGCCTGGTTCCGATTGGACCGCATCGCCTCTCCTGCGAAATGACCCGTCCCCTCTATTTCCTCGCTACCGTCGTATTTGCCAGCCCGATTTTGGGCCAAGTTCCGGCTCTGCAGGAGCGACCCGCCAAAAAGGACCGATGCACCGTGTGCCGACACGACCCCAAACTCATGAAAAAAAACGGCACGCATCACTCGCCTGGCCTTTTTGCGCGCACCAATCCGGATCAAATTGAGGAGGATTTTTTCTGGAAACCCATTTGGTTGGAAACGCCTCATTTTCGCATTGGGGCTGATCTTAGCCCTTGGAAGATTCCGACCGAGGAACGCAAGGCCTTTCGAGCCGAGTTGACGGTCCTGGCAAAAACTTGGCCCAAGGTCAACACCAAGGCCACCACCCTCGATTCATGGACTCGAGTCCATCTCTTGGGTGCCAGACTGGAAGCCCTCTATCAACAGGTGATTGATCTTTTCGGCGCCGACATGGATCTCTTTGCCGACCCGGAAAAATTGCTCCTCCGCGGAATCGGCCCTTTCCTCGGTGAGGAAGATAAATACGAGGTCATGGTTTTTCAGGAGCGGTCGCTCTATCGAGAATTCATGTCGGTCACCTGGGGTCTGCCTTATGTCAAACCCCAGCAATGGAATATTGTGGACCGCAATTGTCTTTGGTTTGGCTTGTCTACAGAAACCGATGACATTCACCACGACTTGCATTTAAACAATGTCATTTTTCATGGTCTTGCCCACAATCTTTTGAACGGCTACTACTACTACGCTTACGAATTGCCAGTTTGGTTGATCGAGGGTCTTGCCCATTGGCTGGAACGCGACGCCGATCCCCGCTGGAGTTCCTTCTGCACCGTAGAGGGCGCCTTCCATGAAGGTCGTTCCTTGAAAAAGTGGGAGCCAGCGGTACGAAAAATTGCCAGTCAAGACAAAGAAGACGGCCTAGCCAATCTTATGCGCAAGGGATCCTTGGCCGAACTTTCTTGGGAGAATCACTTGGAAGCTTGGTCCAAAATTGATTTCTTCGTCAAGGTGAAACCGAGAGCATTTGCCCAATTCATCACCGCATTGGCCAGCCGACGCAATGCAAGCGGCCTGCCCGACGGAACCAAAATGGAAGAGGCCCAACGCCAGGCCCTACGCGACCATTACGGTTGGTCCGTCCTGCAAGCGGAAAGAGCCTGGAAAGCCTGGGTATTGGAAAACTACGCCCTCAAATGAAGCCCTTGGCTCCCCTCTCCAGCCGGTCCGAAGCGGCCTATCTCTTGCTTGCTGGCCTCTTCATCGGCTCACTTGTGGTTTGCAATTTGATCGCCAATAAATTTCTCACCGTGGATCTTGGGTTCAAAGTATTTGTCCTTTCCGCCGGCGCTCTTCCTTATCCCATCACCTTTCTGGTCACGGATCTGTTGTCGGAGGTCTATGGCCAACGTCGAGCTCGGCGGGTCGTGTGGACGGGCTTTGCCGTTTCTCTTCTTGTTATCCTCGCCTTGTGGTTGGGTTCCCTATTCCCTGCCATTGCCGAATCCATCGTCGATGATGCCACCTACCGGCAAGTTTTCAACAATGCCTGGCGGGTGATTGGGGCCTCCATGACCGCTTATTTGGTGGCTCAACTGGTGGATGTGCGCCTCTTCCATTTTTGGAAACGGCTCACACGTGGGCGCCACCTTTGGCTCCGAAACAATGCATCCACCCTGTCCTCTCAGTGCGTGGATTCCTTTTTGGTGGTTTTGGTCCTTTTCGGGGGACAACAAAGCCCAGCTTGGATGTTGCAAACCGCCTTGGATCTTTGGCTCTTCAAGGCTCTGGTGGCCCTCTGCGATACCCCCTTCTTCTATGGGGGGACCTGGCTCCTCAGGCGCTGGATTTCCGGCCCCGAGGATCAAGAATCTTTGCGCGAATCCAAGAAGCTGTTCTAGAATGGGGCATCATCTTCATCCCTTGGGATATGCGCCTATTTTTTTGCGTCTTATCCTTACCCTGTAAACAACCAGCATCATGACCGAGATTGAAACCGACGTTGACGCGGAGATCACCGAAGATCCCACTGAGGAGACCGCCGAGGAAACCACGGAGGAATTCGCCGAAACAGAAACTACGAATGAGCCCACCGAAAGGTATGAGAGCCGCTCGCCAGATCAACAACGACCCGCCATTGACCAGAGCGAGATTGTGGAAGATCTGGAACGAGAGGATCTTGAAGACCGCTACCTGGACTTCAAGGACGAAGTGTGGCGCCTTCGGCGCATGCTCAACCTGAACCCGGCCACGGGCGATATTCCGAGCAATGGCGGCTACTCCTCCCCGGGTGGCTTCCTGCGTCGGCAACGCGTCGCCGTCTTTGTGGATGTGCAGAACATGTACCACTCCGCCAAGAAGACTTACGGCCACAACTTGTCCTACGCCAAAATGCTCCGTCTTTGCGTTGGCAACCGCCGCTTGGTGCGTTCCATCGCTTATGTCATTGACCGCGATGGCCTGGACCAAATTTCCTTCCTGGACCACCTTCGTTACTGCGGCTTTGAGGTGCGCAAGCGCCCCATCATCGAACGTGCCGACGGTTCCCGGAAGGCCGAATGGGAACTTGGCATTGCCATGGACATGGTGCGAATGGCCCCCAAAGTGGATTCGATTATTGCCGTCTCCGGCAATGGGGTCTTCGCCGACATAGCCGAGTACATTCGCGCCAAGGGCGTGAAGTTCGAGTGCTGCTCCTTCCGCGAAAGCATGGCGGACACTTTGATTCAGGCCGTGGATCAACACCACGTACTGACCGAAGAGCACCTCTACTGATCCGACCTCGGATCTTCCTCAGTGCGTGGGGGCTCACGCGCGCGCCAATCCCCAGCCCCCACCGCCGGGAGTTTGGATGCGGACCCGATCCCCAGGCTGCAGGCTGACGGCCTCGCCTGGATTCAGATCACGCCAGTGGCCCTGGATGCGCACTTGATCGCGACCGGGTTGCCCCCGCTTTCCGCCGGCAACGCCGGATGGTGCGGATTGGCGGCGGGTGGCAATGACAGAAAGGCGAACGGCCTGCAAAAACTCAATCTCTTTGATGAGTCCGTCGCCACCCCGATGTTTGCCAGCGCCACCACTGCGATTTCGCAAAGCCAAGCGGATCACCCGAACCGGAAGTTCCTGTTCCATGACCTCCACCGGGGTGTTGCGAGTGTTGGTCATGTGGACTTGAATGGCGGAAGCGCCCGGGCCAGAGGGACCTGCGCCTGCGCCACCGCCCAAGGTCTCGTAATGCACAAAATCGGCCCCTTCGTCGGTGGTGCCCCCGAAACAAAGATTGTTCATCGTCCCCTGAGAGGCCGCCGGCACTTGGCGCCCCAACAATTGGGCAAATCCGCGCAAGAGAAGGTCGGCCAATCGCTGGCTGGTTTCGGTATTGCCCACGGCAACGCCAGCCGGGGGACGAGAAGCCAACAGTGAGCGGCGCGGAATCGTGAGGCGCAAGGGCTGCAACACCCCACCGGTCTCCGGTAAGGGTGCCGCTGAAACGCAACGCAAGACATGAAAGACAGCACTCCACACCACGGCCCGGTGCGTGTTCCAGGAGCCCTCCACTTGGGGCGAGGTTCCAGTGAAGTCCAAGTGCAAGCGCGCACCCCTCTTGATCATGCGTAGACGAAGCAAGGGCGTGCCTTTGCCATCCAAACGATCCTGCACTTGCACTTCCCGATCCGGCCACGTGCGCAACACGGTTCGGCAAAGACGTGCGCCATGATCATGCAGAGAAGCCATGGCATCACGCACGGCCGAGGAGCCAAAATCCGTCCGCAACTGTTGCATGCGCACCCCGCCGCGGTGCAAGGCGGCGCACTGGGCTTGCAGGTCCGCAATGCGCGCAGTGGGATCCCGCATTGCTTCACCAAAGGGGCGCCATGCTGAAGCCACCGAAACCCCCCGACGTTGCAAATACATGGGGCCAAGCAATACCCCTTCTTGCGCTAGGTTCTTCGCCCCGGCCAAACTCCCCGGTTCGATGCCGCCCACATCCGCGTGGTGCGCTCGATTGAGAAGGAAGGCCAATCGACGGCGATGTTTGCCGCGGCCCACAAAGAGGGGCGCCAAAACCGTGACATCGTTGAGATGGGTGCCCCCGCGATGCGGGTCATTCAACACCACGACATCGCCAGGACCTGGGTCCAACACCTTCAACACGGCAGGCACCGTGAGGTGGGCACTCCCGAGGTGCACCGGAATGTGGGCGGCATGGGAAATCAATCGTCCACGGGCGTCCAACAGGGCGCAGGAATAATCTCGCCTCTCCTTGATGTTGGGAGAGATTGCCGCGCGTCGCAGAGCCTCCCCCATTTCCTCGGCCACACTGGCAAAAAGATGGCGAAAGACCGACAGAGGGAGATCTTGAGGTTTCATTTGCCGCCGTCTCTTTGCAAAATGAGTTCTTGAAATCGACCCACGCGGGCGCGCCATCCCCGCGGCAGAATCGTCGTGCCCGAATATTCGGTAATGACCGCAGGGCCGGCAAGAAAGTTTCCAGGTCGCAGTTCTTCGCGTCGGAAACCGCCGACCTTGCCGCGTCTTCGACCCTGGTTTTCGGGAAATTCGGCCGACCAGGAAGCAAAGGGCTTGGCCTCTTGTTTGCGACGGCGGTCCGGAGTCCAACTCGAGCGACTGGGGCCATCGGCCACCACCCGCACCGCGTCCAGCAGCACATCTTCTCCCTTGCGGTCGTAACCAAAGCGGCGCTGGTGCTCCCGATGAAATCGTTCCAAGAGATGCGGGCCCTCGGACAGTGGAAAACTTCCGGCCTGTCCCGCTCCCCGCAACTCGCAAATGCGGCGGAGGCGAATGCGAGGGATGCCCTCACTGCGAAGTTCGCGCAGGGCCTGTTCCGCCAATGGGCGGAATAGGATCGTCCGTTGGCGAGCGGACGGCAAACTCGCCACAAAGGACTGGGACAGGCTACGGCGCGCTGGCGCGGCCAACAATCCGAGAGCGGAAAAGGCCCCGGGCAGGGGAGGGATTATGACCTTGGGCATTCCCAGACGATCCGCCAGCCAAGCGGCATGCAATCCACCGGCACCCCCAAAGGCATAGAGCGGGAGTTGCCGTGGGTCGTGTCCCTGAGCAAGACTGACCTGCCGTAGAGCACGCTCCATACCGGCTGTCGCTGTCTCGAGAACAGCGGCGGCGGAAATACCCAAGGATTGAAGGGCCCGAGCAGCCTCTGCTGTGTGCAGAGGGAAAGTGCCGCCCAAAAATTCTTCGGCATGCAAGCGACCGCAGAGAAGGTGGGCATCCGTCACCGTGCATCCCTCGCCACCCTGGGCATAACACGCCGGCCCGGGCAGGGCACCGGCCGAGTCCGGACCCACAACAAGATCTCCAGCCAAATCCAAGCTTGCCAAGCTCCCGCCCCCCGTACCCACGGTATGCAGGGGCAGACCCCGCACCAAAAGAGGGAGACCGGCAATGGAGCGAGGCTCCAGGGGAAGTTCGCCCGGGGGCAGGAGGGCAACATCGGTACTCGTCCCTCCCATATCCAATGTGAGCAAGCTGGAGTCGCCCCGGGCATCGGCGAGACCCCGAGCAGCGGACAGGCCCCCGGCAGGCCCGGAAAGGGCCAAGCGCACCGGGGCCCTCGCCGCGGCGGCGGCAGTTGCCGTGCCGCCGTCCGACCGCATGACGCGCAGGACCGAGGCCCTTCCCCATTCTTTGCGAATAGCCTTGTCCAAAGAAAGGAGGGCCGCCTCCACAATGGGTCGCAGTCCGGCATCGGCCCAGACAGTCGTTGCCCTTTCATACTCCCTTTGTTCGGGAGCGAGGAGAGAGGAGGTCACGACCGGAACACCGAGGCGGGCCAGCGCACGGGACAATTGATTTTCGTGTTGCGGATTGCGCCACGCATGCAATAGACAAATGGCCACGGCCTCGGGCCTGCAGCGGCGCACGGCCGCCACGACTCGGCGAACTTCCGTCGCCGTCAGTCCTTCTTCGACGCGACCGGAAGCGGCCAATCTTTCCTGCACCTCAAAGATGAGGCGGCGGGGTTGTTTGGGTCGTTGGGCGCGGGGTTCCAGGGCGCACAAGTCCTCTCGCTCCTGGCGGCCGATGGCCAAAAGATCCCGAAATCCACGTGTCACGACCAAGGCCACGCGACCCAAGCGACCCGTTAGGAGCGCATTGGTGGCATGCGTCGTGCCATGGATGATCTCGACGGCTTGCTTGCCACCCGGATGCAACGGATGCACGGCACGCAGAACGCCCAAGGCCGGGGCCGAGGGGGTCGTGGGTTCTTTGCAGACCTGCCACCCTCCCTGGCCATCGGCCACCACGGCATCGGTAAAGGTACCGCCGGTATCAACTCCGATCCGGAGGCTCACTCTGAGTCGGGGTAGAGAATGGCGCCCCGCTCCAAGCGTGCTCCCCGAGAGTCACAAACGGCAAGGGTCGGGCCATCCCCATGCCCCCTCATTCGGGCGGAACCCCAAAGGCCATCCTTGCGAACGGCATAGAAGGAAAGATTGAAAGCAGGGCGATCCTGTGCTTCATCCCAGAGGCCGGGTTGCCAATTCCTTTGGCGACGGACCTGATCCGAAACGCGTTGTAGGGCATAGAGACAGGCAGCTTCAGGCTCGTCGCCAGCCCGCATGCGCTCCACAACCAACCAGGAACCGCCAGATTGAATGGCCGCCTCGCCGCGACCCGTGGCACCGGCGGACCCGGCCTCGTTATCGCAGTAGAGACCGCAACCGATCAGGGGCGAGTCCCCGACGCGACCCGGAATCTTGAAGGACAGCCCGGAGGTCGTCGTGCAACAGCCAAGATCTCCGGAGGCCGAGAGCACCGAACAGTGAATGGTCCCGTAAATGCGCTCGAGGTCTGAATTTTTGACGCCGGGGCCCGGCGAGAGCCAATCATCATCGCTCGAATGGGACTCTTTCCAGCGCAACCAAATTTCGCGCGCCTTGGGGGTCAAGAGGTTCTCTTCGGGGAAGCCATGAGCGAGGGCAAAGCGCTTGGCACCCTGCCCCACGAGGACCACGTGGTCCGTGCGATCCATGACCCGTTCGGCCACTTGGGCCGGGTGCAAAATATCCTCGATGCAGGCCACCGAGCCCGCATTGTGATGCGGACCATCCATGCAAGCGGCATCCAGTTGCACCACACCCTCTTCGTTCGGAAGGCCGCCCTTGCCAACGGACATATCCGACTCGTCCGCTTCCACTAGGGCCACGCCCCGAATGGCCGCAGATACAGGCCGCAGACCACCCTGTACCAATTTGCGGGCCTTGGCCACGGCCCGGAGACCATTGGCCGAGGAAATGGCCACGGCCGACCCGAGGGAAGAAAAAGATGGGGCAGGGATGGAAGAGGCGGGGCGAACCAGGGCCGCAGATGCCGCGGCCACGGCCCCACCCAGGAAGGAACGACGAGAAGGCATGAACCAATCCTAGAACCCCGCCACCACCACCCCTAGAAACTGGCCAAGCTCGCTGGGTCACCTGCTTGAGAAAGACCTGAAAGGGCCTGGACTTAGGGAGAAAAGGGACTCCGCCCCGCGGGCGGAGGTGGAAAAAAGGCCCAAACCTCTTGCTGCGAACTCGATGACAAAGGCAGTGACCCAGCGAACTTGGCCAGTTTCCAGTAGTGTGGATGGATGAAGATCATTCTTCTTTCTTCGACTCTGGCCACTTTGGCCAGCTTCTCCACACCGGCGACTCCTCTCCCCCCTGCTGGATTGGGTGCTCTTTTTGGCTCTTCCGCCCCATATTACATCCAGGTCTTTGGGGTCCACGTTGTGGCCTCCCCACAGGTCTCCAAGGCGAAGTTTGTGCACATGGCCTCGGTTCTGGCCCAGTACCTGGACAATGATGAGGACGGGAGCCCAGACGATCCCCTAGTCGTCCAACAGATGGTGAACCAGAAGCCCCCCGCCATGATGATCCTCTTCAAGGATGAGAGAGAGGAGCGGCAGATCACCTCAAAATACAGTGCCTTTCTGGACAAATTTTGGTGGCAGAACTTGTTCAACGACGAGTGTTTCCCCGGCGGCAGCAATCCTCAGAATGGTTTTGATGCCACCCTGGAAGAAGTCCTGCACTTAGTGAGCGACACGGGTTGGGCAAGGGCCTATCCGCAAACTTTTGGCCCTGCTATCGGAACAGAATTGGCCAATGCCATGGACATTGCACGAGGTGGACGCTTCAACAAGCCACCCCCGAACTATCCTTCAAGTGCCTGGTACCACTACACGGATCAAACCTGCTGGTATGACTGCCAAGCCACGGAGTATTTTTACTGGCTGTTGACCTCCATTTTGGGTGCCCAGAACTACCCTGGTCGCGCCGCCGAAATCGCGCAAGAATGGGAATGCCCCACCGCGGCCCTTGTCCAGTCCACGGATCTGGCCGGATGGGCCCTCATGACCGACGGAAGATTTTCCCTCCCCACCGTGCTTCCCGACGGAAGCTACCCGTAATTTCTCCGTGGCCTTCCTTCCAACTGTTGAACCGGCTCGTGCCACCGGCCTCCTCAAGAAGATCTATGACGATGCCATGGCCCGCGCCGGACGGGTCTATCAAATCGTCTCTCTGACCTCCCTCAATCCCCGCCAAACACGGGCGCACCTCTCCCTTTACGCCTCGGTCATGGGCCCCGATTCTCGCCTCAGCCCGCGCGTGCGCGAGTCCTTGGCCATCGTCGTCAGCCGCGCAAATCTCTGCGGCTACTGAACGAAGGAACACGCCCAGAACCTCCGTGTTGAGGTCGAAGAGAAGGAACTGGCAGATGGCCTCGAATTCGGAGAACGAAAAGCCGCGCCCCTCACGGCACAAGAAGCGGCCCTTTGCAATTGGGCAGAAAAAATGACCCTCCAGCCTGGGGAGATGAGCGCCAACGATATCCAGGCCCTTGGTAAAGCGGGTTGGTCCGACGAGGAGATCCAGGATGCCGCTCAAGTCGTGGCCTATTTCAACTACATCAATCGCTTGGCCAATGGCCTGGGCGTGGACCCTGAACCCCAATAAAAAACCCGCGGCCAGGATCGGGGATGGAACCGGCGGAGAATCCGACCGGTGACCCTGGCAGCAGGCAGTGAGCTTGCGCTCCTCCCCGGGACGCACGCAAACGAAAAAGGTTCCTTCCTTTTCGTTCTTTAGGGCAACAATTTGAGTCCGTCCAGGGCAAAGGACTCTCCCATGGCCAGGGTAGTCGTGACCACAAGTTCAACCGGACCGGCAGGGAAGGCCGGCAGGACGATTTCCTTCTCGGTAATCACAGTGCCCGTCTCAAGATCCAGCGCAATTTGGGACAACACCGCGCCGGTATTGAAATCCAGCACTTGGCAGTCCACCCACCCAAGTTTGGGCCCCTCAAAAGTGCGCACAGTGAGGCCACTGGCAATGCCCTGCCAACGGAACCAAGATCCATCGTCCTTGGTGTAAGCAACACCCACGCCCGAGACCTGAACCGGGAAGCGTTTTTCCACCACATCAAAGGGAGCCTCCAACCAACGCCAAGGGCGAGTAGGTTGCGTATTCCCGGAAGCATTCGGGGAATAGAACGTGAACCCTGGATCTCGATCATCAATGAAAGAAGGAATAGACAAAACTTGCCAAGCGGATCCAGCTTGGGAGTGCACAAAACCGCGATCGGTCCCAGCCAAAAGAGATTGATCTGTCAGGAAACCGGGAGAGAAATCCACGGGCATGGTAACCCAAGATGGGTACCCGGAGCCGGTGGTGTTCCAGATGGGATCGGGCGAACCGGGCGTCCATCCCCCGACCTGAATCGTCTTGACACCCGACCCTGTGGTTGCGGCATAAAGAATTCCAGTCGCGGGAAGATCGGGCGGGACGGCCAATCCCTTGACTTCGCAGTCCATGCCATCCGTGGGAATCTCGTCGAAAGTCGCTGGATTCTGGCCGCCATTGTCATCCGTAATGCGGACCAGGTAAGGCCAACTGATGAGGGTCGCCCAGAGCACGGGCCCAGCAGCAGTCATCCCGTCCCGATCAAAGTCGGGGGCAACTGACAAAGTGGAGAGACGTGAGGTGGCCGTGCCCAACCAAGTCCAAGTAGAACCATCCAAACGAAATAGATGAGGCCCGGCGGTGCCATACAAATCCGTGGTCGTGATCGGATCCGAGGCGTCGTAGGTCGGAGCAAAGGCCAAGTTGGAAAGGTGGGGCAAATCTCCCGACCCCCCCGTGGAATCTGACCAAGTGTCAATCAACTCCAGCGTCTTGCCGCAATCCATCGTGCGCCATGTTTGTTCGCCAGGGCCATGATGGGAGGCGGACCGTGTGCTCCAATAGAAGGACATGTCCAGGGAAGTTGGCGTCGAGGCATCGAAGTGCGGCGAAACCACAATGGTCCGCACATAGCCAAAAATATTGTCGGCGGTTTCCAGCCAACCTCTTTTTCCCCAAGGGTTCCGCCCATTCTTGGCCGGATCAAACCAAAGGGAAATTCCCGTCGCGCCACCCACGGCAACCATGCCATCCTGAGCATAGTTGGGAGAAGCGGCAATGGGCTTTTGGTAGGTAATTTTCCCTTCGTCCAAAACTTCCAAATCCACGGGCACCAATCCGCTGGGAGTACTTTGAAAGCGGGCCTTGATAGTGCCAGATCCATAGGTTCCCCCAAACGCAAGAATGCTGCCATCCGCATCTACGGTCGTGGTCATGTTGCGGACAAAACGCTCGGAGCGCACGCGCGTTTGCAACCAATTTTTTCCCCCATCCAAGCTGCGGAAGAGTCCTTCTGACCGACCGAAATACACCATGCGGTCGTTTTTGTAATCCAGCGAGGTCGCGAATCCCATGAGAGGCTTCCAGCGCTCGGCGGCGCCATCGCCAACCTCCTCCTCCAGAATCAGATCCTGCCAATTGCCAAAATCGCTCCAACTCAGACCCAGATCATCGCTGCGCCTCAGGCCCACGGCCTGAGCCGGGTTGTTGCGGTCCGGGAAATAATAGATGGACATGAAAAAATGCCGTCCCCCAAAAGCGGAGGGACCGGTGGCATGCAAGCTAGTGATCCGAGAGATGGTGGGCATCACAAAAGTAAACGTGACCCCGTAGTCCGCAGTTCGCCAGAGTTCTCCTTCGTCCCCCCAAGGATTACCGGCGGCAAGGTTCTCCCGGCTACGCCCGACCAAGAGAATTCCATTGGAAGAGTAGGAGATGGCGTAGGCCAGAGCCGAAATGGTCCAGTCCGCTGCCGTGGTGGCCGGGGTCGAGAACTGACTCTGGATGGTCCAAGTCGTCCCACCGTCATCGGACTGATGCAAGACGCCGGCGGTGGCGACCGCCATTGCCTGGTCCGGACCCACGGCCGCGGTATCGTCAAACCAAGGGGCGATGGCAATTTTTCCGTAATCATCCGCAAGGCCGGTCTGCAAAAGGCCCAGCCAGGATTGGCTACTTTCCTCCCAACCAAACACGGTCCCATTCGAGGTCAGGGCAATGACGATGCCGACTCCACTTCGGGGGGCCGAGAGCGAAATGATGTCGTTATCACTGCTGGGAAGTCCCGCAGACTGACGTGCGACCGTGTCAGCAATCGGGTCGTAGAAATAGACTCCATCGGCGGTGCCAATGAAATACCCAGGCCGAGTGGCATGAGTTCGATACTCGATCTCCATGCACTGAACCCGTTGCAAGCCGTCCCCTGCCAGCGCCTCCCAACTCAAGCCCTGGTCAAAGGAACGCATGACCCGGCTGTGCGAATTCATACAGGCCACGACCTCGGATCCTTGGCCACTCCGAAAATTGGGCCCAATGGCCAAATCATCCACAGGATCGTGGGGAACGTGGAACCCACCCGTGAAGAGCAAGGAGGCGAGAAGGAAGGACGGGACGGAAGGCATGAACATGGGGAGGGGCCCAGAAGTGGTCTCCTGAGCATCTTTCGGCCATCCAGGGGACTAAAGTGTATCCCAAAAACCCAATTTTGGCCTCAATCTGTGGTCCCCCAGGGCAGAAACCTGGGAGTTTGAGAGGCCCATTGCAGCCAAGCATCCCCGTGTAGGCGCTCCAAGAGGGGTTCTTCCACGACCCGCACTTGCCACTGAAAGGCCAAAATCGTGATCCCCCACCCTAGCCAAGTGCAGGGGTGCGGGGCCAAAAGAGCAATGCCCAGGAAGGCCAAAAGATCGGCGGAATAAATGGGGTGGCGCACGTGGGCGAAAACACCCTCAACCACCAGAGGGAGGATTTCCTTGGAGTCCGAGCCGAAGCGCCAAGAGTCCCCCATCTGGTGTTGACACCACCATGTCAAGGCGATCCCGCCGACGGCCAAGGCAAAGCCCACCCCATGCAACCACACCCCGGAATCCCAAAGCGGCACCGCCCACCCGAGCCAGAGCAGAAACGGGCCCAATCCAACCAGGATGCCGCCGATGGCGAGCAAGACCGGCCCAACCTTGGCCCGCCACCCATCCGCCGGGCTCGGAACTCGGTAGCCAAAGGTGCCCGTCCGACGAAAATGCACGAGAGCACGCACGCCCAGGAGCAGAAACACCAAGAAGCACCATAGAAAAAAAGCTAGGCCGGGCATAACGGGAATTCATAGACCATGCGGCCGACCCGAACTCGCACTGGAAATCCGGGCGGCTCGTCCACTTCCGGAACCGCCAAGCGTTTGCTCAAAACCACGGGATCGGCACCGGACGGAAGATGAAAGCGCAGACGCAACTTGCGCGTCTTTTGGCGAATGTCTCGTTCGTCCAATTCCGCGGGGGAGGCCCGCAAGTGTTGTGGGAAGCAACCCAAGTTCCGATCCTGGCTGGGAGGTAGAAATTCCTGGCAGGCCGCCAGCATGGCCTCGGCATCCACGTCCTCGCTCATCAACACGGCGCGGTAATAGCGGCCGCCATCGCCGGCATACGCAAAGCCCGGACCCAATACGGGAATGGTCTCGGTACGAAGCACTTCCAGGGACGCGGGGGAACTTCCTCGTAGCACCGGCAGAAGGCCCTCATCACCCGGCAAATCCGTGACCCCATCGCCAACCAGTTTGCGCACCCGCAAGGCCGCGCAGCGATTCCAAAGATGGCAGGACCAAGCGGCCCAATGGGCACGCTGTTCCCCCTTGGAAACTCCCTCCACAAATGCCGCCTGAAAGTCCTGAGGATGGCGGGCCAGGAGACGAAACACGGCCTCACCACGCCGTCCGACCGAGCGCTCGACCAAACTCGTCCAATCGCCCCACCCTAGATCCAATTCCCGTTTGTAGGCCTCGATCGCATCCGGTCCAAAGGCCGAAGGCGAACACAACAGGGCGCGCAGACCCCCTTCCCAGTCTCCGCGTAACAGAGACCGAACCACGAATCCTTGCCCATGGCGAAGCGGGAAGAACGGGGCATCATCGAAGTAATTGGGCAATCCCTCGGCCTGCACCTCGGCTACGTTGCGCCGCAAACGGGCAAGCTCGATGCGATTGATGGCACGCACCACCAATTCGCATTCCTTGCCTAGGACATCTTCGGGCTGCAGAGGACGCGCCACCTCCGCGAGCATGGTCAGGCGCAAACCTTCTTCTTGGAATTCGACCGGGACGCCCCCCGTCACCGTGAAGTGTTGAACATGCGTCCCTTCGCGACCGCCGTCCTCGCCCCAAGAGACCGAGGAGCGCTCGACCCCAGCCAGCTTGGCCAAGAGCCCCGCGACATCCACCACGCCTCGATTGCGACGGGCCACGCGATAAAGCCGGACCTCCCCCGTACCAAGAATCTCGGGATGAAGTCGTTCGGTGATCCGAAAGTCAGCGGGAATACGGCGAATCTGCACGGCGCCACCGGTCGAGTTTGGCCATTAAGATGCGAAAATCTTTGGGCCAAGGAGCTTGAATCTTCAACACATTCCCATCTACATTCGGAACTTCCAGGGAAGCAGCGTGCAAGGTCAGTCGTTCGATCACAGGCTTTTCGGTGCGCCCTTTGGCCATGCGGTAGCCCGGCTTCCATTCGGACAGCAACAAAGAGACGCGGCCGCCATAGCGGGGATCCACTGCCAAGGGATGGCCAATCGAGGCCAAATGAGCGCGGATTTGGTGGGTGCGCCCCGTTCGCGGCCGACATTCCAGCAAAGTGTAACCCCGGTAGAGCTTGAGAATGCTGATTTCGGTGATGGCCTTCTTGCCGCCGTGTTCGTTCACTCGCATCAACCCACCACGAGTGGAATCCGGTGCCAAGGGCCGATCAATCACGCTATCGGCCG
Source organism: uncultured Planctomycetales bacterium (assembly GCA_964464385.1). GTDB lineage: Bacteria > Planctomycetota > UBA1135 > UBA1135 > UBA1135 > CAYXFZ01. The sequence goes on along the minus strand of CAYXFZ010000006.1, from coordinate 4,738 downwards.
TCACTTCCCCCAGCGCCAAAGCGTGGTAACGCTTGTCTAATTCGCCCTTCTCAAAACAAGCACGAAAGTGACGCTCGGAATCCAAAGTCAGAGCGTACAAAATCACGCCACTGGTGCCCAAATCCAGACGATGAACGGCACGAGGCCGACGCCGCGGCATGTCCCCCGGCCCAGAATCCAATTCCGCCCAATCCAGGAGGGCGCCGGTCAAGGTCACGGGATGCTCCCCCCAACGACCAGGCTCCACAGGGAAACCCGCCGGCTTGTCCACCGCCACCACATGCTCATCCTCGTAAAGAATGGTGGGTTGAAAAGTAGCTCCCGGAACTTGGGGAAGGTCGCCGGGATCCACTTCAAAAAGAATGACGTCGGTGGAGCGCAATTTCAGGGACGGTCGAGCGGCCATCCCGCCAACGGTCACGACGCCCTCCTGGATCAATCGACGCAGGGCCCCCTTGGCCACGCGGGGCCACTTGAGCGCGAGGAATTCGTCCAGGGTGATGCCCGACAGTTCCTCGGGAACTGGCAGAGGGGCAATCAAATTCCAGAGGCGGATGTTTCGGAAGCGGCCATGCTGGGCCCTTCTTCCGCACTTTTTTGGGCGACGGCTTCGGTCTTGGGTTCCAGCACGAGCAGTTCCGGCAAGTTGCGGTAACGGCCAGCAAGATCCAGGCCAAACCCGACGAGGAAGAGGTCCTCGTTCAAAAGAAGTACACTGTGATCGGCCGCCACGGGGGCCTCCCGCCGCACAGGCTTGTCCACCAGGACCACGATCGTGACCTTGGCAGCCCCAAAATCCTCCAAGAGAAGACGACGGGCTTCGGTCATGGTGCGACCGGTATCCAAAATGTCGTCCACCAAGAGGACATGACGGCCGCGAATGTTTTCTTCGTGTGGGAGCCAATCGGCCTGCGGCGTTTTCTGGGGAGAAGTAGAGTCACCGTAAGTGCGAATGCGCATGAAATCCAGGACCAGCCCCGGGGGCAGGCGCCGCATCAAATCTGCGGCAAAGACCATGGCACCTCCCAAAATTGGCACAACTGTGACCATTTCCGGTGTCAATTCGGGCCGAAGCCGCTCGGCCAAAGCGTCGATTCCTTGGCGGAGAGCGTCCTGATCCAGTAGAACGCGGCTCTTGAAGCGGTCCATCTGACCATTCTAATTGTTTTCCGAAACCCTGGCGTTTGCAAAGATGGGCAAGATTGGGCAACTTGTTAGCGCCCCTAGCTTGGACTCCTTCCCTCCCAGCCCGTGACACCCTCCCTCACTTCCGACCTTTCCGTCCTTGTTGTCGAAGACGATGTGGAGCAGTTGCAACTCAATCAGCGCCTCCTTGAGGCGGAGGGCTTCCAGACTTCCGGCGTCACCACGGCCCGCGATGCCGTCTGCCTCCTGCGCGAACGCAGCTTCGACGCCCTACTCTGCGACTTCGGTCTGCCGGATATGAACGGCGGCGAACTGCTCCGCTATGTGCGCCAAATCCGACCGCAAACGGCCTTCGTCATGTTGACCGGTTATGACGATGTGGCCACTGCCGTATCTAGCATGCGGAGAGGCGCCGATGAATACCTCATCAAACCCGCCGCAGCCAACGAATTGGGCAGCAAATTGCTGGACGCCATGCAAGCCCGACGACAGTTGCACGAAAACCATAAGAGGGCAGAACGGGCCCCGATCCAGGGCTTCCTTCGTGGTGTTCAATCTTTGGTTACCAGCTTGGAGGCCAAGGACAAATACACCCGGGATCACTCGCGCAAAGTGGCCTCCATTGCCACCCAAATGGCCAAGACTTTGCCGGGCTTGTCCCGCACGCAGATCGGAGAAATCCGGGTCGGCGCCCTCTTGCATGACATCGGCAAAATCAGCGTGCCGCTCTCCATCTTGCACAAGGCTGGCAAACTGACCGAACAAGAATGGGAAATCATCCGGCGGCATCCGCAGGAAGGAGCCCGTATGGTCAAACCTCTGGCTCGTGATTTTCCCGAAGTGCACCGCATTGTCCTGAGTGAACACGAACGATGGGACGGCAACGGCTACACCCAGGGCCTAGCCGGCGAGGCCATTCCCTTGGGTGCGCGATTGGTCATGATCGCCGACACTTACGACGCCATGTGTTCGAATCGTTCCTACCGCAAGGCCCTGCCTAAAGACGAGGCCTTGCGCGTCATTCGAGACGGCGCCGGCGGTCAGTTTGACCCGAACTTGGTACCTGCATTTGAAGGTGTGGTGGATTCCTTGCCGCACCCCTACGACGATTGACGTGATTGGGCCATGGCTGGCCGGGGTCCTGGGTCTCTTCCCGCACGGTGAGACTTTCGAGTTGGAGGCTGAGACTCCCAAGTTGTACGCAGGGACTCCGGAACTTTCCCACCCCATGTCCTTTTCCCGGCTCGAACTCCACGCCACTCCAAATGGCCTCGACGTGGACTTGCGGGTGCAAGTTCTTTCGCTTCTGGAAGTCACCGACTTGGGATTGGACGTGGACGCCAACGTCCTCCTCTCGGACGAAGAGCTGCGCCAGGGCAAACCTCTCATCTTGGAATATTTACGGCAAGGCCTCGTTTTGGTGGCCGATGGCGAGGCTCTGACCGCGGACTTTCGAGAATTGGAACGCCGGCACGAAGATTTCGATTGGCTTTTGGTCCAGGCCCATATCCCTTGGGTAAAAATCCCAAATGCATGCGTCGTTTCTTCAACCCTGTTTTTTGATCAGGGCAATCCCGACCACCGCATGCACATCACCTTGCGTGGCATTCGCTCGGTGGACCAATTTTCCCTATTGGACACGGACAATCGCACCGCTAGCTTTACCAACTACCCCTTCCAGGATTATTTACGCTTGGGCTCCTCGCATGTGCTGGAGGGTTGGGATCACTTGGCGTTTTTGCTGGCCTTGTTTCTGGGAGTCGCTCGTTGGCTGGGCTTGGTCGCCGCCATCACCGGCTTCACGATTGCCCACAGCTTCACCTTGGCCCTGAGTGCATTGGAAATTTTTTCCCTTTCTCCAGGGATCGTGGAACCGGCCATTGCGCTTTCCATTTTGGTCGTTTTAAGTCTGCATCTGCGGGGCACCTCACCGCGCTTCCGGCCCTGGACTCTCGCTTTCGTCTTTGGTCTTCTGCACGGCTTCGGCTTTGCCGGGGTTCTGGGAGAAATCGGCCTTCCCTTGCAGGCGCGCACCACGGCCTTGGTCGGTTTCCACCTCGGCGTGGAACTCGGCCAACTGGCATTTGCCCTACCGGTGATGCTCCTCGGCTCCCTGGGTCAGCGCTTGGGAAAAGAAACGCGCGCCATGCTGCGCCGGAACATCTTCTTCGTCCTGGGCGCCGCCGGGCTGGTGTTTTTCGCCAATGCAGTGGATGCTGCCATGCCCACGGTATCCATGGCCGGGGTGTTCGCCGGCGGCGGTTTGGTGGCGATTTCCCTTGGCTGTTTGCCCCTCCTGGAAAAGACTTGGCGACCCATCTGGAAACAATTCGTGGGTAGCGCCACAGTCCTTTTCCTGCTGTACGAGCTGGGTCAGGTTTTGGCTTCGGGCTGATTCGACCCGAAGTGGGCACTGGATCCGCCAACTTCCCCGGCAAGGAGGTCGGCCTTCATGGAAAGTCCACCCCCAAATCCACCCATGCACGAGGCGGCCAACACGCGATGGCAGGGCACAATCAACGGCATGGGATTGCGCGCCATGCAATTGCCCACGGCACGCGAGGCCCCGACAGAGCCGCAGGCCGCCGCCACTTCGCCGTAACTTCGGGTGGCCCCGGCTGGGATTTGATGGACGCAGGCATAGACCTTGCGCGCAAACGGAGTGTTCCCCGGCATCTGCCAGCTGCCAGGAAAAGGATTCCACCAAGCTTGCAACCATGCTTCCACCCTGCGGATCGTCGGCGCGCCTGTCGGGCGCTGGCCGCGCGGCCGTGGGCGGTGTCCGGTGCCCGGAAGACGGATCCCCAGCAAGGTTCCGTCCTCTCCCCAGGAGAAAACGATGCTCCCCCATGGGGAAGGAAGAGACTCGACGAAAACCGCTTCAAGATTGAGCATGAACTGGGGCTAGGATAGGCGCGACATGATTCCCGTCAACCTCAGCCGTCTCGTCATGGTGGAAAACCAGGACACCCAGACGGTGCAATTGGAAGAGGCGGAATCGGCCGGCGAGCCCCGCCGCCTGACCTTGATGATTGGCCCCAACGAAGCGGCAGAACTCTCCCGCTGCCTGCAAAAAGAATCCACCCCGCGACCCTTGACGCATCAGTTGGCGGCAAGTTTGTTGACTGCCTCTCAAACGGAATTGGAATGTGCGGTCATTCACGATGTCCAAGAGGGGACCTATTTCGCCGAACTGCGCCTGCAATGCGGGGACGAAAATGTGCAAGTGGACTGCCGACCCAGTGATGCCCTCGCTCTTTGCTTGCGCTTGGGTGCGCCCATCTTCATCACCGAAGATGTGTTGGCCGCCAGTAACGAGGAACCCAAGGAATGAAACCTAGGAGGGGTGCCAGAGCGGCTGAATGGACCGGTTTTGAAAACCGGCGACCCTCACGGGTCCGTGGGTTCAAATCCCACCCCCTCCGCCATTCCCATTTTCCCATTCTTCGGCACGCGTTGCCGGTCTCCCCAACCGTCGCTAAACTCCCTGCCCGCGGAGAGGTGGCAGAGTGGCCGAATGCGGCAGCTTGCTAAGCTGTTGAGTCGGTTTCCCGGCTCCGAGGGTTCGAATCCCTCCCTCTCCGCCACTCCC
>CAYXFZ010000005.1:31298-42106 GCA_964464385.1 uncultured Planctomycetales bacterium | reverse complement strand
GCCTTGGTTTGCAAAAACTTCGACGAGAACAGGACACACCCGTGGCCAGTGGTCTTACCCGGAGCCAAGGCTGGCTGGTGGGAATTCTGGCGTTGGGGAGTGCCTGCCTCACTCTTGCTCTGCCGCTCAACGAGTTTGATCCCATTTTGCATTTTGCACTCAAGGGCAAACTGCTCCACGGCGGGGTGTTGCCCACCGACGGAGCATTCCAGGCCCTGACCGGGGAATACGGGCGCATCATGACCCACCCGAACTATCCACTTGGGATTCCCATTTTGGAGGCCAGTGCCGCGCATTTTGGCGGCTGGAGCGAACGTTGGGTGCAATGGCCCCTCGCCCTCTGGTCGGCGTCACTGCCCGGCGCCGTGGCCCTGGGCCTGCGGGCGGTATCCTCTGCCGCCGCGCCGCGCGGGGCCGTGGTTGCCGCCTGCACCCCGGCCCTCTATGTCGTGGAATTTTTACATCGCGGGTGGCGCAACTTGGAAGACGCAGGATTGGGCGCCGAAAAAATGCTCGGAGGCCGCGGCGATCTCCCGCTTGCCGCCCTCTTGGCCTGCGCCATTGCCCTCTTGATGCATGCCCGGCGCCAACCCAGCTTGGCCCTTCTGGCGGGCTTGGCTCTGGGAGGTGCGGGCCAAATCAAGAACGAAGGGCTCGGCCTGATTGCCGTCGTTTTGACGGCCGGTGTGTTGGCCGGGGGATTGACAACCCGGCCCCGTGGCCCCTCTTGGCGCATTCTCGGCCTGTTGGCGGTCGCCACCCTCCTTGCCCTTGCACCATGGTTGCATCTTCGTGGACAACTTCCCGCCATTGATGAAAATTATCCGGATCAGTTCACGAGCGCGAACTTGGTGCAAAATTGGACGGAACCTGAGGCGGTCGAACTCGCCCCCATTTCTCCTCACCTTTATGGGCCCGATTGGACGGAGCGGAGTCATCTTCGTCCCGTCCGCATCAGCCGCTGGTTCCTCAATGAATTTTTCGGGGTGGATCCCGACCTTCCCTTTCTGGGCGCCGGGCTCCTGAGTTGGGGACTTCTTTGGCTACTCTTTTTCCTTGGCTTGGGCCGCGCCCTCCGGGAAAGTAGCGGACGATGGGTGGCCTTGTTCGTATTGGGAGGGATGGCCCTCTACGCTCTCGTTCTCCTGGTTTCGCCTTGGTTCCTCACCGCGTTGCATCAAAAACAAATCCCCGGCCGACTCCTCTTGCACCTCATTGGACCCGCTGCCATGGTCGCCGCCTGGCCTAGGATCACCCGCCCCTCTCCTTCCAATTGAAAGTTTTCTACCCAACTGCGTTTCTGGTCTGCATGCTCGCTGCCTGTGGTGGAGATTCCTCGCGCCCTTTGTTGGCAGGCAATGGACGGCCCGTAATTTTGATCAGCATTGACAGCCTGCGGCACGATCATTGCACACCCTGGGGATATCAGCCGCAGTTCACCCAAGAGGACACCACTCCCTTCCTGGCAAAAATGGCGCGAGAGGGCGTGGTCTGGGAAAACGCCTTGGCGGCCTCGTCTTGGACCCTACCTAGCCATGTGTCCTTGCTCACCGGCATGAGTGTATTGGAACACAAAGTCCGCAGTCGAGGTTTGCGTTTGGCCCCCACGACCGAGAACATTGCCGGGCCTTTTCGGCGGGCTGGTTGGGAAACCGGTGGTTTTTATTCAGCCCCCTTTTTGCATCCCAGTTGGGGATACGGCCAGGGCTTCGACACTTATGAAGGTGCGGCTCCGTATTTGAATTCCCTCGAAACGATGACCGCGATCACCGAGATCGGCTCCGGTCTGATTCAAAAGGTGCATGACACGGCCGACAGTGACCGAGAAACTGCGGCTCCCGTGGTAGATCGCGCCCTGGCATGGCTGGCCGAGGGCAAACGCTACGAGCGGCCCTTTTTCCTCTTCTTGCACTTTTGGGATCCGCACTACGACTACCTTCCCCCGGCCGATTACGTCGATCGTTTTCACCCCGGTTATGAGGGCTCGATCACGGGCGCAGGGTTTTATTCCTCCGACAGCGTCCTGGAGGGCGAGGACTTGGCCCACATTCTTGCTTTGTATGACGCCGAGATTCGTTACACAGATGACCAAATTGCCCGTCTCTGGGAGCAACTGGAGAATTGGGGGTTGGCCGACCAAGTCATCTTGGGCCTCACCTCGGATCACGGTGACGAGTTTTGGGAGCATGGGCAAAAGGGACACCACAAGACCTTGTTCGAAGAGGTTCTGCGCGTGCCCATGGTCCTGCGTGCTCCAGGGTTGGCCCCGGCCGGGAAACGGATTCAGGGCACTGCCGCCAATTACGACCTAGCCCCCACCTTGTTGGATCTGGCCGAGTTGGAGGGGTGGCCTGCTCGCCGCGGCAAGAGCCTGCGACCGCAATGGGCCGAAAAGGACCAGGATCGCCCTATTTTGGCCGATCTTCTGCATCCGGGTCGGGGCCAGTTCCTGCACGCTTGGCGACAGGGCAACCACAAGATCCTATTTTCCTGGAATCAAGACGACCCTTGGCTGGCCGTTTTTGATTTGGGGGCTGACCCGAATGAGACTCATCCGACCTACCTTGCCGGGGAGGCAGAAAACCCATGGGCGGGCAAGGCCCTGAAGGCCTTCCGGCAAGCCAAAGCAGGCGGCCCGAAGCCCGCTAAAATGGTCGAATCCCAGGCCATGAGCGCCTCGCTCAACCAACTGGGCTACACCGACCTAGAACCAGAAGACTGAGGCCCCCGCTGGCTCCAAAATCATCCTGCACACATGCAAATTGCCGTCATTGGAACGGGTTACGTCGGCTTGGTCGCCGGCACTTGCTTTGCTCAAATGGGCAACCACATACAGTGTGTGGACATTGACGAGGCCAAGGTTGAGCGCCTGAAGCAAGGGCATATCCCCATCTATGAGCCGGGCCTGGAAGAAATGGTGGTCCACAACCACCGAGACGGACGCTTGCTATTCACCACGGATTTGGCTGCCGCGGTGGCCGAGGCAAGGGTGGTCTTCATTGCCGTGGGCACCCCCCCGGGTGAGGATGGATCCGCTGATCTTTCCGCCGTCCTGGGCGTGGCCAAGGCCATCGGCAAGGCAGCCAACGGGCCAAAATTGATCGTCAACAAATCCACGGTGCCGGTAGGAACGGCCGCCCTCGTCCTGGAGGCCGCCCAAGCGGAAACCGATCACTCCATGGAAGTGGTGTCCAACCCCGAGTTTCTCAAGGAAGGGGCCGCCATTGACGACTTCCTGAAGCCCGACCGGGTTGTGATCGGGGCCTCCAGCGAAGAGGCTTTCGAACTCATGGAAGAGCTTTACAGCCCCTTCCTGCTGAGCGGCAAGCCCTTGCTACGCATGGACCCCGCCAGTGCCGAGCTCACCAAATATGCGGCCAATGCCATGTTGGCCACGCGAATTTCTTTCATGAATGAAATAGCCCAGATTTGCGATCGCGTGGGTGCCAACGTGGATCAAGTTCGCAAGGGCATCGGCTCGGACCGACGTATTGGCTCGCCATTTTTGTTCCCAGGCATTGGCTACGGCGGGTCCTGCTTCCCCAAGGATGTCAAGGCCATCATGGCCACAGCGCGCCAACACGATTACGTGTTTCAAATTTTGGAGGCGGTTGAAACCGTCAACGAAAATCAAAAAACTTTGATGGCCGAAAAAATCGTCTCAGTTTTTGGCGAGGATCTTTCCGGGCGCACCTTTGGTGTGTGGGGGCTGGCCTTCAAACCCAACACCGATGACATGCGAGAAGCTGCGGCGGTGCCCTTGATTCAATCTCTCTTGCAGCACGGCGCCACCGTGCGTGCCTATGACCCGGAAGCGACGGAAACCGCCCAAGAAATCCTCGGCGACTCCATCGAATATTGCAGCAGTGCGCTGGCCGCCGTTGAGGGCGCCGATGCTCTGATCTTGTGCACGGAATGGGGTGAATTTCGCCGACCCGGCTTCGAAAAACTTGGCCAAGCTCTCAAGCGGAAGTTGATCTTCGATGGTCGCAATATTTACGACGCCAAGGAAATGCGGAAATACGGGTTTGAGCGGCATGGGGTCGGTGTTCCCTTGATTTCGAACTGACTGCAATCCATGTCTCGCCCATCCCCTTCCCTCGAAACATTGCGGCCGCAGTTTGACGATTGGCAACGGGCCGCGGATGTCATGGATCAATTGATTGATCTGATGCTCAATCATCGGCAGAGCGGGCACCCGGGTGGTTCGCGTTCCAAAATCCCAGCCCTGGTCACCCTGACCTTGTCCGGCGTCATGCGTTGGGATGTTCGTGATCCGGGCAAGGCCATGGCCGATCGATTTGTTTTGGTGGCGGGCCATTGCACGCCGGCAATTTATGCCATGCTTACTTTGTACAACGAGGCCATGCGCCGCATGTGGGAGCGCACCGGCGATGCCAAGTACAAAATCTTGGGCGGCGAGGAGCGGATTCTCTCGCCCGCAGATCTCCTGGTTTTGCGCCGCAACGGGGGGCTTCCCGGGCACGCGGAGTGCGAGGGTAAGACTTTGTTCTTCAAGGCAAATACGGGTCCGAGTGGTCACGGGGCCCCGCCGGCCGCCGGCATTGCCCTGGCCCTGAAAGCGGCTGGCCTTGAGAATGTCCGCGTCTTTGCCATCGAAGGAGAAGGAGGCCTCACTGCCGGCGCCCATCACGAAACGCGCCACACTGCCTGGGGCCTGGGATTGGGCAATCTGAATTACCTGCTGGATTGGAACGACTTTGGCATAGACCCTCGCCCCTTCTCCAAGGTGATGCCCGGAAATCCCGAATCCTGGTTCGGGGCCTACGATTTCATCGTCAACGGTGCCGAGGATGGCACGGACTTGGAGCAGCTGACCACCGCCCTGTTGGGAAGTGCGGAAGCCCCCGGAGATCGTCCGCGCTGCACTTGGTTCCGCACCGTGAAAGGGCGCGGTTATGGCGTCACGGGTGCGCCCTCGCACGGTGCTGCCCATAAACCAAATACGGAAAAATTTTGGGAGACCAAAAGGGTCTTCGCCGAAAAGTATTGCCTCACCTTTACCGGATTTGGCGAGGGGCGGCCGGACTCTGACGAGGACTTTCGCGCCCAGACCGCAACCAACATTGACATTGCCCTTTCCCTCCTGGATGACGAGGGATGGTGCCAACGATTGGCCGACACATTGGTTGCCTTGGGCGATTCTGTCCCGGTTTCCGACCCGGCCTTCCGGCTGGCCGGGAATTCGGATCCTGCACAAGATCCTGAGATCACGGATCCCGATCAGTGGCCCGAGGAATTGGCCTTTGCTCCAGGAGAGAAACAACCCAACCGCAAGGGCTTCGCGCGAGCGGGTGCGTTCTTGAATTCCATCGGGCGCCGCAAGTATGGCCGACCCTTGGTCCTTGCCGCCAGTGCAGATTTGGCCGACTCCACAAACCTGTCTGGCTTCGCTCACGATCACGGCGACTCGCCCGGCTTTGGTTGGTTTGACCGGGATGACAACACCGAAGGGGCGCTCCTTCCTACAGGAATCACCGAGTTCACCAACGCGGGCATTGTTTGTGGGTTGGCATCCACCAATTTGTCCGATCAACCCGAGGAAAATTTCCGCGGCTTTTGGGGAGCTTGCTCCACCTATGGCTCCTTTTCCTATCTGAAGTATGGTCCGATGCGATTGTTCAGTCAGATGGTCCAAGACTGTCCCTGGAAATTGGGCAAGGTCATTTGGGTAGCCGGCCACTCTGGGCCCGAGACTGCCGAGGACAGCCGCACCCACTTTGGAATTTTTTCTCCCGGGGTCACTCAACTCTTTCCCCGAGGGCACGTGATTGATGTTCATCCGTGGGAAGCCAACGAGGTGGGGCCCGTTTTGATGGCAGCCCTGGGTTGTGCGGCCCCCATCGTGGCCCTGCACTTGACCCGACCGGCCATCGAAATTCCCGACCGCGAGGCGCTGGGCATGGATTCTTGGCGGGCGGCGGCCCGGGGGGCCTACTTGCTCCGTGATTACGATCCCGCCAAGTCACCCGACGGTTGTGTTTTCGTGCGCGGAACCTCCACAACCGATTCCGTAGTGCAATTGCTGCGACGGGGCTTCTTTGAGGGCGATGGCCCCAATTTGAAATTGGTAGCGGCCATTTCCACCGATCTGTTTCAGCTTCAACCCGCCGCCTGGCGCAATGCTTTGGTGAGCAAAGACGATTGGTTCGACAGCACATATATCACCAACGGGGCCCGTAAATTGATGGGAGATTGGACGCCGCATCAAGTCGCCGTGGAATACAGCTCGGGGGCCGACTGGGACAATCGCTGGCGGACGGGTGGATCCTTGCAGGAGATCATCCAAGAAGCCCACTTGGATCCCGAGCACTTGGCCGAAAACCTCCTGCGCTTTGCGGGGGATCGAGAACAGAGGCTGTCCAGGGCCGCCAATGCCCCCGATTCTGTCCTGCATCCATAAAAAACCGGCGGCCGGATAATCCGACCGCCGAATTCCTTTTCCCCTATGCGTTGCTAAACCTTTCGCCGCCATCCCCAACGGCAAACGGGCATGCGAACATGCGCAACACTTCTAACTTCGGACTGGGACGAAAAGAATGAACAAGAATCGCAGAAAAACCTTTGGGCTTATTTCCAACTTCCTTTTTCCTTCGTGGAATTGGAGTCATTAGGATGTTGAACCATGGCCGTTAAGAAACCAGGGATCCCGCCCAAAGAACTACTTTCTGTTTTGGAGTCCCTCTTTCCAGGGCCCAAGACGGCCCTTCGCTGGAAGAATCCCTTTGAACTCTTGGCCGCTACGATTTTATCGGCGCAATGCACGGACGTACGCGTGAACCAGGTCGCGCCCGTGCTCTTCCGACGATTTCCCACAGCAGGGGCCCTAGCGGAGGCCTCGCAGGAAGAGGTGGAAAAAATTGTTTACTCGACCGGTTTCTATCGCAATAAGGCCAAGAGCTTGCGTGGCATGGCCCAGAGGCTCCAGGATCAGCATGGGGGCCAGGTCCCGGACTCAATGAGCGACCTGGTCGCGCTCCCTGGGGTTGCCCGCAAGACAGCCAATTGTGTCCTGGGGACGGCCTTTGGGAAGCAGGAAGGGGTCGTGGTGGATACCCATGTGGGCAGATTGGCCCGGAGGATGGGCCTGAGCCGTTTCCAGGATCCGGTGAAAGTCGAGCAGGATTTGATGGGGGCCTTTCCACGGGAGAGCTGGACCCGACTCAGTCTCTTGCTGATTGATTTTGGCCGAGCCACCTGTCGGGCAAGAAAGCCCAAGTGCGAGGAATGTGCCCTGGCAAAGCGCTGCCCGAAGATCCTTTCCTAAAACACCCGCCACTCGGGCCCAGGGGGTGGCTCAGATCAAAGACCTTGCCTGGAAACTGGCCAAGATCGGTGGGCCAAGGGATAGCTTAAGCCTTGTTATTCCAAGGACTTCCGAACAAATGAATGGCTAGGCCTAGGCCTGGCCCCCTCTCCCCTCCTAAACTGCCTTGGCAAAAGGGCTTTCAACAGCCATGACGCAGCGAACTTGGCCGATTTCTAGGGGGTTCAGCAGTTGACGCAAACTGGCATCTTGGGGTATGCTTGGGACATGGACATTGCGGATCTTGCCCGCCAGAGCTCAGTCAGTAGCCGTACCCTCCGCTACTACGGCGAACTGGGGCTCATCCGGCCTCAGGGTCGGGGCCCGGGGGGCCGCCGCCATTACGATCCGGACTCCCTGGGCCGCCTCCGCTTCATCTCCCGCCTCAAGAATTTGGGCCTCTCCCTCCAGGAAATCCGCCAGCTCAATGAGGCCTTTGATCGCGGGGACACCCCGGCCATGCTCGACGAACTCAAGACCCAACTCATGGTCCATCTGCAGAAAATCGAAACTCGACAAAGGGAACTCGCCGCCCTGGAAAGGGATCTCAGCAAATACCTGAAACGCATCCTTCACAAAAGAGTATGACCCACCCCCAACCTGCAACTCACCAGGAATCGGATGCCCCCTCCTCGACCGGGGCCCCGCTGCGCTTTCTCACCGCCGCTTCCATCTTTGATGGGCACGACGCGGCCATCAACATCATGCGCCGGGTCCTGCAGGACCAGGGCGCCGAGGTCATTCACTTGGGCCACAACCGTTCGGCCGAGGATATTGTGCAGGCCGCCATTCAAGAGGATGTTCATGCCATTGCGATTTCTTCCTACCAAGGCGGCCACGTCGAGTTTTTTCGTTATGTCGTCGAACTCCTGAAAGAACAGGGATTGCAGGATCACATCCGCGTATTTGGCGGCGGTGGCGGCACGATCACTGATGCAGAAATTGCCAATTTGGAAAACGCCGGCGTTTGCAAGATCTATTCGGTCGAAGACGGGCGACTCCTGGGCCTGGAGGGAATGATTCAGGACATGATGGAGAGGGCTGTCCGTTCCGCACCCGAGATCCTCCCCACCCTGACCGAAGAATTCCTGCATCGGCGGTCTCCCGCTGTTGCCCACGTGCTCTCTCAAATCGAGCACTTGCATTTACTTGGCGACGGAGCCGTGGACCCCCTCCGCGCTGAACTGCGCCGCCATGCCGATGCTCAAGAATCCCGACCCCTCATTTTGGGCCTGACGGGCACGGGCGGTGCCGGAAAATCTTCTTTGGTGGATGAAATCGTGCGTCGCTTCCTGGACACTTTTCCCGATCGCACCTTTGCCATTCTCTCCGTGGATCCGAGTCGCCGTCGCACCGGCGGGGCCCTCCTTGGCGACCGCATTCGCATGAATTCTCTAGGTGGACCCCGCACATTCATGCGTTCGATGGCCACCCGGCAGGCACACTTGGCCCTTTCGGGTTCCGTTGGCGATTCCCTCATGGCCCTGCAGGCCGCAAACTACGACCTCATCATTTTGGAAACTGCTGGCATAGGTCAGGCTGACTCCGAGGTCGTGGATTTGGCCGACCATTCTCTTTACGTGATGACGCCCGAGTTTGGTGCTCCCACTCAACTTGAAAAAATCGACATGTTGGATTTCGCGGACAGCATAGCCATCAACAAGGCCGACAAGCGGGGGGCCGAAGATGCGCTCCGGGATGTCCGCAAGCAGGTGATGCGAAACCGCAAGGATTTTGACAGCGATCCCACCCAAGCTCCCGTCTGGCTCACATCGGCCAACCGATTCGCCGACCCGGGCGTGGACCGCCTCTTCGCGGACCTTTGCCAGCAGTTGGAAGCTCGCGGAGAACGATCCTGGCATGCGCCCGATCCCCCCGTCGGTGACCGGCCCGTCCCCACGATTGTCCCGGCCGATCGAAGCCACTATCTCGCGGAAATTGCCGATGCCGTCTCCGCGCACCACCAGCGCAACGAGAGCCAGGCGGAATTGGCAAGCCGCGCCGATGGCCTGGCCCGGGCCCTGCGCGAACTTGGGGATGATGTCCCTAATCTCACCCAGGATTACGCTCCCGCCGACCTCACCGAGGGCGCGGAACCCACCCTTTTGCTACTGCGGCAACGCTACCAGGAGGTCGTGGCCGACCTGGACCCAATACTGCGTCAGCAACTCACTGCTTGGCCCGATCTGCGGGAGCGATACGAACAGGAGGAATTTTCCTACACCGTTCGCAATCGAGAAATCCGCGTGCCCACGACCAGCGAATCGCTCTCCGGCCTGCAAATCCCCAAGGTGGCCACCCCAACAACACAAGATTGGGGCGACCTCTCCCGATTTTTTGAAATGGAAAATCTGCCGGGACATTTCCCCTTCACCGCCGGGGTCTTCCCCTTCAAGCGTACGGCCGAGGATCCCACCCGCATGTTTGCCGGCGAGGGCCTTCCCGAACGCACCAACCGCCGCTTCCATTTTGTTTCGCGCGGGCAACCCGCGATACGTCTCTCAACCGCCTTCGACTCCGTCACTCTGTATGGGCAAGATCCAGCAGAGCGGCCCGACATTGAGGGCAAGATTGGCAATGCGGGTGTTTCTGTCTGCTCTCTGGACGACGCCAAGCGCCTTTACTCGGGATTTGATCTGACGGCCCCCAACTCCTCCGTCAGCATGACCATCAACGGCCCCGCGCCGATCATCCTGGCATTTTTTCTCAACACAGCCATTGACCAAGCCGTCGAAAAACGCCTCCGGGAAACCGATCGTTGGAAAGAGGCTCAGAAAACCATCGCCGACCTTCGGCCCGCCGACCATGTCGGCTATCGGGAAGAGATTCCCGATGGTCATGACGGTAGTGGCTTGGGCCTTCTTGGAGTGTCCGGTGCTCAATTGCTCCCGCCCGAGGAATACGCGGAAATTCGCTCCGCCTGCCTCCAGCAAGTCCGCGGCACGGTGCAAGCCGACATCCTCAAGGAAGACCAGGCCCAAAACACATGCATCTTCTCAACTGAGTTTGCCCTGCGCATGATGGGTGATGTGCAGGAGTGGTTCCTCGAAAACAAAGTCCGCAACTTTTATTCGGTTTCCATTTCCGGCTATCACATTGCCGAGGCCGGTGCCAATCCCATTACCCAACTCGCCTTCACACTGGCCAACGGCTTTACTTATGTCGAGTATTACCGTTCCCGCGGCATGGATGTGAATACATTCGCACCCAACCTCTCCTTTTTCTTTAGCAATGGCACGGATGCCGAATATGCCGTTATTGGCCGGGTTGCTCGCCGAATCTGGGCCATTGCCATGCGCGACCGTTTCCAAACCAGCGAAAGAGCGCAGCAACTCAAGTACCACATTCAAACGAGCGGTCGATCCCTGCACGCGCAAGAGATTCAATTCAATGACATTCGCACCACGCTACAAGCACTCTCCGCAATTTTGGACAATTGCCAAAGCCTGCATACGAATGCCTACGACGAGGCCATCACCAC
>CAYXFZ010000005.1:27256-31288 GCA_964464385.1 uncultured Planctomycetales bacterium | reverse complement strand
GAGTCCGTACGACGGGCTCTCGCCATTCAACTGATCATCAACCGAGAACTTGGTCTAGCCAAAAATGAAAATCCCCTGCAAGGCGCCTTCATCATCGAGCGACTCACGGATTTGGTCGAAGAGGCCGTTCTGACCGAATTCCGCCGTCTGTCGGATCGCGGCGGTGTTTTGGGCGCCATGGAAACGATGTATCAACGTAGCCGCATCCAAGAAGAGAGTTTGGTCTTTGAAATGAAGAAGCACTCAGGGGAACTCCCCATTGTGGGCGTCAACACCTTCCAAGATCCCAACGCGGAAGCGGGAACAACTTCCAAGACCGAGTTGATTCGCTCTACGGCCGCCGAACGCGCCCAGCAAATTGATCAAGTCCGGGACTTGCACGCCCACCACCAGGCCGATTCAGAAGCTGCCCTGTTGCGCCTGCAGGCCGTAGCCATGGGAAACGGCAATCTCTTTGCCGAACTCATGAACACAGTCCAAACCTGCTCCCTAGTCCAAATTACCGAGGCCCTTTATCAAGTGGGCGGAGAGTATCGGCGCTCGATGTGAGCGCCGGAATTACCACACAAAGGGTAGCTTGAAATATTCCAGAATGGGCTTGGCGTTGCTCTGCGAAACGCCGGAGCTCTGGGAGTCAATATCAAATGAGACCCGATAGCGAATCCAACGCTGACCGTTCAAAACGGACAAATCGGAGGTCCAAGTTGAGGGTCCGGGCAGAGTGGCATTGGGATCGCTCACATCGTTGGTGCCCTGGAATTCAAAGGACACCGAGGCACTGGTCGGCAAGGAATCTCGATTGGCCGTAGTGGTAATGGAGAAGAACCGCGGCTGCAGTACCCAAGTCAGCCCAACGTTGGCCAACATGGAACCATCCTGCGAATCCGTGGTCAAGGTCAAGATGTCGAAAACTGAGTCATAATCAGCATCCACCACGAGATAGTTCGCGGAGGTCTTGGTGCTGTCCGGTAAGACGGCATAGCCTTCCAAGGCCGCGGGATGGCGCAGGAAGTGGACCATGCCGGCGAAGAGTGTGCTGGCGCCCGACAAGGTGAGGGAGTGGGCGGTCAATTGGGCGACGGAGTAATTGCCAACCAACAGATCGGGAAGGGCGGTGACTTGGCCAGAGGCCGTATCCACCAAGCCCGTGGAGTCATCAAAGCCGTCCGCCTCAAGGAGAGCTTGGCCGCTAAGATCTCGGTATTGGGGATAATTGCCGGACAGGTTGGGATCCAAGTGGAGGTAGGCCAGACCGGTGTCCACCCAAACGCTCTGCACTTGCGATCGTGAGGAGAAGAATGGAAGGAGAACGTGGGGCTCCGGCGTGGAATACAGGCTCAGAACTCGCTCCACATTGGAAGTGATCCCCACCCCAAAGTTCGCGACAAACTTATCAATGCCGGGACGTGCCTGAGCATGCCATAGGATGTCTGTGGCAGGATCCGGAACGTGCACCTGAATGACTCCATTGCCACCGGCGCCGCCTCGACCCACCATAAGACTCCCGTTGCCATCGTATTTATTGCTGGAACCAGGAACGCGGCTGTTCCAACTTCCGGCCCACCCACGGCGACCTCCCTTGGATCGAAGGATGATGGTCGGACTCAATTGTGTGAGCACATCGCCGGCGGTATTGGCAATGCCAATATTGATGCTGGATAGATCCAGTTCCGTGGCTGAGTGAAGGATGACGTGTCCTCCAGAGCCACCGCCGGAGCCAGAAATCTGGCCATAGGTATAAATGGTGGATTCCCCGCCGTGGCCAATGCCGCCATCCGAACGAATGAGCGTTTCGTCACCGAGAATGATCGGGCCCACCGCCAAAATTTGCAGTTGACCGCCTCCACCACCCCCGGGTGCGCCCTTCCGATAGTAGCCATTGGACGGCGGGAAAGGTCGGGCGGGGAAGGCCTCGTCCAAGGGGAGGCGGGCACCCGTGACGGGATCAGTGCCTCGGGGCATGGATTGAGAATCACCAGAGGCGCCCCCGCCTGAGCCGGCCCAGGCCGTCAGCAATTCGCCTACCGTCACCGAACCGTCATCATTCAGGCGGGAACCAAAGAAGTCGTTGGAAGTGTCCCCGTCCACGGAAAAAACGGAGGAGCCGGCAGCGCCGGGATCAGGCCCCGCAGTTGGATGACCCCAATCGAAGGGCCAAGTGGAAGGATCTTCCGACCCAACCGAGGTATCCCATTGGGGATTGAAGTCCTTTGCTTGGTTTGAGAAGGCGTGCGGGTCCTTGGGGCTGACCACATCCACGGTTTCGTCCTCCATGCCAAAGACCCCTTGAGTATTGGGGTTGGCCCCGTCCGGGGTGTAACCGTCGGCCTCGAAGGAACTCCCACGCATCCCATCTTCACCACCAAATACCGGCAGAGGAAAAGTGTAAAAATCCCAAGTGTTGATATCTCGGTCCACACCATCCGGAAAGCGAGAAGAATAGGAAGGATCGTGGTCAGGTCCGTTGTTTTCGGCACTGGCAGGACGCTCGGAAGACTTCCAAGCAGACCACCAAATGGCCTCGTTGGAAGTCAGAGCAAAGGTCCCCCCGCCACCACCGCCGGCCATGAGCCGAGCAGTTTGGATGGCACTGGAACCTTGGTTTTGGGTTTGCTGGAAGCCCCCTTCCCCGCCACCGCCACCAATGTTTGTAAAACCAAAGGGGCCATCACCAGGATTTCCACGAATGGTCTCGGTCAGACCCTGAGCAGAAGCTTGGCCGCCCAGACCGCCGCCGCATTCCCCGAGAATGGGGCCCTCCGGAAATTGCGGGGAGTTCAGAGAGGTGGGCCAGTGTGAATTGTTACCGCCCGCATCCAGTTCACCATAAATTTCGACCGTGCCCTGAGCATAGATGACCACGGGGTTGGATCCTCGACAGCGCAACACGGCGTCCTCTGCGAGATAAAAATCATCCACATAGATCACCCCATTGTAAACCGTAAAGACGCGACTATTCGAATCGGTGAACACATTTTGCCCATCCGTGCGCAACTCCCCTGCGGCACCATCCCAATAGAAATCCTGATCCGAAGGGACGAACTGCCCGGGATAGTCGAAGGCGGCCTGAACCGCACCGGAAATAACATCCGCAGGAGGGAAAATCAGAGAGGCATTGGGATCAATCCAGGAGGAATCGGCAAAAGAATCGTGGAATTCATCCACGGTTTCATCGGCCTCGACCCAGCCGTCGAAGAGAACCCCGGCGTACACCGCATCCAATCTGGGGGTCAAGTGGGTTGCAGAGACCCAACGGGAGGAACCCTTTTGGCCGGCAATGTCCTCGAAGTTGGACTCCAACACCACCCGCAAGAAACGATCCGGTGGCAACAGACCGGAAATCTGGAAATTCACCGTCGCTCCGGTTTCTGTACAGTTCTCAGCCAATGCCAAGGATCCAGGAAGGGGATCGGCAAAAACTGGAGTTGCGCCCGCGTAATTGGTCGCCGTGTCATCCGAGTATTCGATGTACAAGCGATCCAATCGTAAGTTGGTACTCCGGCCATCAATGGCCTGGTCGAATTCAATGCTCACCAAAGGTTCCGGATCGGAATAAAAATTCAATCGCGACGGCCAAGTGATCTGGGAAATCCCGGGAGGAGCAGGATTCGCATCAATGAAAAGAGGTTGACCTGGAGAAGTCGGCGTTAGAAAGCTGACGGCAACACCCACCTCCAACTGTTTGCCGGAAGTATCCCTCAACACAGAGGCGGCAAAAGAATCCTTGGTTGGTAACTCCAGTTTGTAAAGGTAACCGCCTGGCAGAAAGGCGCCGTCATCCAAAGAGTCAGAAACAGGACATGTGGGATAGAAAATGACGACCCGGCCTTCTTCGTTGGGATCCATGACGAAACTTCCCGTCACGGGACGGCCACCTAGAGAAATGTCGTTTGCAGCCACCAGAATGGAACTAAAGTTAACGGACTGGGGATCCACAGGGTGATTGAACTCGATCCGAATAGGACGATTGAGCTCCCAGATGGCGCCGTCCTGGACATTAACGCTGAAAACTGCAAATGTCCCGGCGGTTGT
>CAYXFZ010000005.1:0-27246 GCA_964464385.1 uncultured Planctomycetales bacterium | reverse complement strand
ACAAGTCTCCCGACCCAATGCAGCCAGGAACCCAAGCCAATGGGAGGGCCATTAGGGCAAATCGACGCAGGGAGAAGAAGGACATGGAACGTTCAGTGTAAGGGCAAGTGCAGGGAAACCCCCAAGACGGGCCTGAATCCCTCTAGGCCTCCTTGCAAGCCCCGTACCATCTTCCGAGGGCAGAATTTCACCCTTCCGGTGGGCAAACTTGCCCATCTTGGACGGTTCAAGGGGCAAGTTTGCCCGTTCCGGGCCTCTCGACCAATAATTTGAAACTTAGGGCGGATTCCCCTGCTAGTCTGGAGCTTGGATTCTGGAACCTCCTGACTGTGCTCACGTCTCAGAATTGCTGTCTAGCATGCCATCTCTCCCCCTCACATTCCTCCTCTGGGCGTCTCTGCTGCCCTCCCTCCCCGCCCAAGATTTGGCCTACCAAGTCACAGGGCCCTCTTCGGGTTCAGATTATGGAGCCTCCCTTTGTGGCCTCGGGGATTTGAACGGGGACGGCCTAAATGATTTCGCTGTCGGGGCCCCTCGAGATGGGCGCAATGGCCTCCTCTCGGGCTGCCTCCGCCTGCACTCCGGGCTGGACGGAAGCCTCCTTTTTGAGATTCTGGGTGATGCCCCGGGTCACCGCTTTGGCCACCGCCTAGCCGGTCTCGGGGACGTGAATGGGGACAGCATCCCCGACCTTGCCGTCAGCGCGGCCCGTGACAATTCCTTGGGCTACACCAGTGGGTATGTGCGAATCCTTTCCGGCGCCGACGGCGCCACGTTGCACGAGTTCACCTCACCCGCGACTTGGGATCTTTTTGGCAACACCTTGGTTGCCCTAAGTGATCTGGATGGAGATGGCCTGCAGGATCTCCTCATCGGCAGTCCACACGAAAGTTGGCAAGGACCCGGGTCCGGCGCAGTCCGCGTTTACTCCTCCGCCAGCGGCTCCCTGCTCCACCTTCTCTTTGGCAATGCGACTTGGGATCTCTTTGGTTTCTCGGCCTGCTCCGTGCCAGATTTGGATCAAGATGGCTGGGATGACTTTGCCGTGGGTGCTCCTCATGCCGACCCCATGGGTTCCGAGTCCGGGTCAGTCTCCGTTTTTTCTGGCCGTACGGGTGCCCAACTCCAGCTCCTCACCGGGAAACCCATCGAAGGCTTTGGCTACGGATTGGCTGCCGGAGATTTTGACGGAGATGGAGCCATTGAAGTTGCCGTCAGTGGCGTGAACGACTTCTCTTCCTTGATCCAGCGCATTGGTTTCTTGGAAATCCGCGAATTGGATGGCACCGGTTCGGTGACCTATCGAATTGAGGCGGCCGATCGTTTCGAAGGTTTTGGCACTACCGTGACAGGAATCGGGGATCTCAACCGCGATGGTTCCCCTGATTTTGCCGTCGGTGCACCCTATTCCCAAGGTTCCGGGCAGGGTGGCATCGCCATCGGCATGGCCCGAATTTACATTGGCTTGGGGGGCCGAGAGTTCGCCTCTCATGTGGGCGACTCGACGTCCGACAAACTGGGTTCTGCGCTGGCGGCCGCCGGCGACCTCAACGGCGACGGCTTGGACGACTATCTCGTGGGCGAACCCGGCGACAATCCTGCCGGGGCCATCTATGCCTTCCTTTCCCGCCCCACTCCCGTCATTACCTTCAGCGGTGCGACAGCAGGAAGCACCGCCACTCTATCCCTGTCCGAGGGACTTGCAGGATCCCCCGTGACTGTTGCTTACAGTTTGCTGGGCTTCGGTGTCACGGGATTCCCCAGTGGAGTGACCTTCGACTTGGCCTCACCCATTTCCGTCATGGCTAACTTTAGCAATGACGCCAACGGGCAAGGTTTCGTGTCTGTCCCAATCCCCCCAGGCATTACCGGCCTTCAAGTCTGGATCCAGGCTTGGCAACTCGCCGGTCCCCCTCCCGGGATTGGCTCCAACGCTCTGTACATCACAATCCAATGATCCTGACTCTCACTCTCTCCTTGACTGCATTTGCCCAATCCCAAGCTCCTGGTCCGGCTGACCCACTTCGTGATTGGTCTGTCTCGGAAAGCCAAGTCAATACCTTTACCTTCAATCGTCAACAAGACCAGGCCATCGCTGCCGGTCCTGCTGGGGATTTGCTCGTGGTTTGGGGATCCCGCCGCCAAGAGGGCGGCACCTTTGGCATATTCGCCCAACATTTGGATCCGCTCGGCCGACCGCTAGGCACCGAGTTGCACGTAAACGCCTTCATGCCCGGCCACCAAGTGCGTCCGACCGTGGCCATGGCCGCAGATGGCAGCGCTTGGGTTGCTTGGATGTCCAGCGATCAGGACGGACCCCATGCCGGTATTAGGGCGCGGCGAATGGAACGCAAAGAGGGTCCCGCCGGACAAACCACCTTGGTTCCCGTGGGAGAAGAAATTCGTGTTCACGAAGCCTCCACCCTCGGCAATCAAATGGATCCCGTCCTCACGATCAATGATCAAGGCGAGGTTCTTTTTGCATGGCTGGATTACAGCACCGAATTGGGCACCCTGCGTGCTCGAGCATTCCAACTGGACGGCAAGCCCAAGGGTCCCTCATTCGTCCTGGCTGAAAACCAAGGCAACCGTCAATCTCATCCTTCGATCGGTTCCTTGGCGGAGGGTCAGTTTGTTGCCACCTGGGCCTCCTCGGATGCCGAGGATGGCCGTTCGGCTGCAATTCGCGCTCCCTTTTTGACGGCCGCTGGCACCTCCGGGGACGTGTTCTCGGTGGACGATCATCTTACCGAACGCGGCATCGAGCCTTGCTTGACCACCAACGGTCAAGATCGGTTTGCCGTTGCCTGGATGAGCACCCACTTGGGCATGGGCTACGAGGCCATGTTCCGCACCTTCGACGCCAACGGCAAAGCGCAGGGTCCTTCCCAGCCCTGCGAAGCAGGTGGTACGGGTTCGAAGAGTGGCGCCACGGTTGTGCTGGCTCCGGATGGCCGCATCTTGGTGGCCTACAACGTGACCGACCAAAAGGAATCCCGTCCAGGACACCGCCCCGTGGTGCCCACCGACATTCGCGGTCGCTTTTATGACGCCAACGGAGTTCCCCAAGGTGAAGGCTTCTGCCTCAATCAGAACCAAGTCGGGGAACAAACATTGTTGGTTGCCAAAACCACCCCCCATGCCCTGTGGACAGCCCACGATCAAATTGCATTGGTTTGGCACGGCACGGTCAATGACCTGGAAAAACGGGGGGTAGGCCTGACCTTGCTGACGCGACCCAATTGGCGTGTTGCGGCTCCGCAAGAGTTTGAGCCCGTCGCCGCCCTGGCGGACATCTCGGATGATGTCATGGCAGAAATCGTGCGCCCCGATCGAGATCCCAACTGGCGCCCCCAGCCCTTCCAAAGCAATGCACCCCGCGGGGGCACGGGTGGCTTCACCATGTTCAATTCCACCGGCTGGGTTCCTCCCGACCCAAACTTTGCCGTCGGCACGACCCACATTGTTGGAGTCGTCAACTCCACTGTGAAGTTTTACACCAAGACCGGGTCTCAGACATATTCCCGCACCCTGCAAAATTTCTTCAGTTCCGTTGGTGCAGGTTCCTTTGTCTTTGACCCTCTGGCGGTCTATGACCCCCACTCGGATCGTTACATCATTGCCGCCGCGGAGGACACCAACAACACCTCCTATTTAGTGCTTGGTATTTCCGATGATGGCGACCCCAATGGCACCTGGCACACATACCGGTGGACCGCCTCTTCCTGTGGCTTCCTGGATTTCCCGGACTTGGGTGTGGACGACCAGGCCATTTACATCTCCGGTGACTGCTTCAGTGGAGGTGGAAACGATGTTTACATCGTGGACAAGTCCTCCATCCTGAACGGCGGGTCCATCGTGACCAAGAAGGTGGACATGTCCGGCAGCCTTTTGTCCCTCGGTTGCATGAAGGACTACGACGTCGGCACCAATGTTCAATACTTCGCTAGTACATGGGACGTGAATAGTTCACAAATTAGCATCCACGCAATCAACGATCCTCTTGGATCCGCCACCAAATCGCGTCATGTCCTTTCCGTTTCTTCTTACAGTAGCCCCCCAAACGCCGATCAAAAAGGAACCAGCAACAAGGCAGACACCATTGACAACCGCATCAAGCATGGCGTCGTTCGCAATGGACACCTTTGGACCACCTTTAATATAGGCGCGGGATCCCCGAAAACTGCACGAGTCCGATGGGTGGAAGTGGATCTTCGCGGATGGCCCAATTCGGGCAACACCCCGACTTTGGTTCAGGAAGGCACGGTGAATCTCGGTGCGGGCGAACACAACTGGTTTGGAGACATCCACGTAGACAACCAGGGCAATGCGGCCCTTGCCTTCAACCGCAGTTCCACGAGTCAATACATCTCCGTCGAATACACCTTGCACATGGCCTCGGATCCGGCTGGATTCATGTCTGCGCCCACGCTCCTGCAGGCCAGCACCTCGCCCGAGACTGGTAGTCGCTGGGGAGATTACTCGCAGGTAGAACAGGACCCGGTGGATCCCGCCAAGTTTTGGTCCCACCATGAATACCGCACCAACAACTGGAAAACGTGGTGTGGGGAATTCACCATCCGTGATTCCATCGTCCTCTCTTCGACGGACCTCATCCGTGGCTTCCCGGCCACAATGACTTTGGATTCCGCCCAGCCCTCCGAATTGGTTTACTTTGTCTGGAGTGCTGCTGGCACCGGATCTGGCCCCTGCTTCTCCGCCCTTGGCGGACTCTGCTTGGACCTCCTGGCACCTTTGAATCTCGCCGGCACAAGACTCGCCGATGCCACGGGAACAGCCACCTTCACCAAGACTGTGCCCAACTCGGCACCGACGATCCCCATTCACTTGCAGGCTGTCGTCCAACGAGGAGTGGGTGGCGCGGATTCCTTGAAATCCAACGTCGTCAGCAAGACGATTCTCTGACTGTTCCCCTTTGCAGGGACATGTGGCGATCGGTATCGACCACCACGACGCAACCCTCGAGCCCACAGGCTTGAGCCGTGGTGGTCAACTCTTCCGGGGTCAGCGCTGCGTGCAAGCTGGCACGAAACAGCTCTTGAGCCAACGGTGCTTCCTGACCGGCATAGGTGCGCACCAAGGAAGTCAATTCCTCTTCCGAATCGGGACGGAAGAGATCTCGAATCAAGAGCGCGCCACCCGGGCGCAAAACCCGCCAGGCCTCCCGTAAAAAGAGGTGAGGATCCGGGATGTGATGAAGGATGGTGTTGCTCCAGACGGTATCGAACTGCTGATCATTGAAAGGGAGGTTTTTTGCATCCGCCAAGCGGAACTCCAAGCGGGAGGATAAATCGTTTGCTTGGCGTTTTTCCTCGGCGAATGCCAACATGGATTCTGCCAGATCTACGGCGATCACTTCGCAATCGAGAATTGCTTGACAAACCAACACCGGAATATGGCCCGGGCCGGTGCCAATATCCAGCATTCTCCCGCCTGCACCGAGTTCCAGCAAACGATCCACGAATGCGGCGTTGGGGCCAGCGTGGTCCATGATTTCATAGGCCATGGAATCGCTTTCGCTATCCATAACCTCCGGTTCCAGGATTCGGGGCAGGGCCATGCCCCCAAGAATAGGGCGACGCGACTTTAGGATCCTCATCCTTGCCTCTCGTCGCTGCCGCAGAGCGTCTTCGCCAAGCCACTCAGGATCTGGTCTTTTCCAAACCGATCCATACGGTCTATCGCCCCTTGGACTACGCCTGGGAATTACACCGGGAATGGCTGAGGCGGGCCCAGCCCGGCGCTCCTGCCGTTTTGTTGGGCATGAATCCTGGCCCATGGGGCATGGTGCAGACGGGGGTGCCCTTTGGCGAAGTAAACGCCGTCCGAGATTGGCTACACATCGAGGGCACGGTTCGGCCCCCGCAAGCGCAACACCCCAAGCGTCCCATCGAGGGACTCGCCTGCAAGCGGTCCGAAGTGAGCGGCAAACGCCTCTGGAGCTGGGCCAAGGATCGCTTTGGGACTCCGGAAGAGTTCTTCCAGTCTTTCTTTATTCTCAACTGGTGCCCCTTGGCCTTTCTGGAAGAAAGCGGTCGCAACCGGACTCCGGACAAGTTGCCCCAGAAAGAGCGAGACCCATTGATCCGGGCATGTGATGACCATTTGCGGCAGGCCATTACCACCCTCCGACCAAGCATGGTCGTCGGCGTTGGTGTTTTTGCCCGCAAGCAAGCCGAGCGAGCGCTGGCCGACTCAAACGTTGGATTCGGCACCATCTTGCACCCGAGTCCGGCCAGTCCTGCTGCCAATCGGGGCTGGGCCCCGCAAGTGGATCGGCAACTGCAAGAATTGGGTCTGCTCTGATTGAACATGAAAGTTGTCAGCATCAATTTGAACGGCATCCGCTCGGCTTGGGCCAAGGGATTTGAGGAGTGGTTGCAAAAAGAAAAACCAGATTTCGTCTGTGCCCAAGAAACGAGGATTCAAGACCACCAACTCACCCCGTCCATGCTGAAGCCAGCGGGCATGCACGCCACGTGGCTCCACGCCAAACGTCCGGGCTATAGTGGCGTTTCCATCTGGTCGCGGCAAGCGCCAGATCGGATTCGCACGGGATTGGGATGGCCAGACTTGGACCATGAAGGGCGACTGCTGGAGACCGACTTTGGCCGTTTTACTTTGGTCTCTCTTTATTTGCCCTCGGGTAGTTCCTCCGATGACCGGCAAGGCATCAAAGAGGCTTGGATGGCCCGCATGATCCCGTGGTTGCAAGCCAAGCGAAGATCCAAACGTCATGTTTTGATTTGCGGAGATTGGAACATTGCCCACACCAAAGACGACCTCAAAAATTGGCGGAGCAACCAGAAAAACTCGGGATTTCTCCCCCAAGAAAGGGCCTGGATGGGCCAAGTGTTTGGCGAAGAAGGTTGGACGGATCTGTTTCGCAAACTCCACCCGAAGGCCACGGGTTCCGGATACACTTGGTGGTCCAATCGAGGTCGAGCAAGAGAAAACAACGTGGGATGGCGTTTGGACTATCAGGTCGCAACCCCGGGATTGGCACGGAGAGCCAAGGTTGCTCTAGTCCACCCCGAGCCGAAATACTCGGATCATGCCCCTCTGTGTCTGGAATTTGCCGATTCTGCCTGAAAGCGGTCCGATCAAACACCTTTTTCGTCGTATAGTGAAATGAATCGGTTCCATTCTGCCCCCTTCCTCATCGAACCCATTCCCTCAAACATCCATGAAACCGCTTCTCGCTTCCTTGCTCGCGCTTGCCGCAACTAACCCCGCTTTTGCTCAGGTTCAATACGACGCTGCTGTGGATCAAAATGCCTCGGCCATGACTTGGTCCGGTACGACCAGTCTGGGTGCTGTAAAGGGCAACAAGAATTTCAATGCAACGGGAACGGTAACGTTCATTGCCGGTTCCGCCTCTGCTCCATTTGGCACAGTCTCCTTTAAAGACGGCTCTGTGGGTACCAATCCGACGACCCTGTATGGCTATGTGGATAACCCAATTCCCTTCTTTCCACCGATCGCCGAGATCTGGATCAGCGCAATTGACCTTGCCTACTTTAGTGGTTCGACTCCTGTCAATTCCTCATCCGGCGCATTCGCTGCCAGCATCACTCCGACATTCAATGGTGGCACTGTCCAAGTTGACGCCCTCGGAACTACAACCATTATTCCGCTGGCCGGCACCGTTGTCCCTCCCTTCACATCCAACGGTTCGCTTACTCAAAACGGAAGCACCGTGACTGTTCATGTTCCCGTCGCGCTCTCATTTTCGGATAGCGTGAGTGGAATTACCTTCACCTTTGGTATCAACGGGGATGTTTACGCCTCCGCCCCGGTCTCCAGTCCCACCCTGAAGTTGACGGTCTCCGCCCTAGTCTCCAACACTACGGCCTACTTTGACCTCACCGGTGGCCTTCCCAACACAGGCGCCTACATTGGCTTTAGCGTCAGGGGTTTGGGTAGCACTTCCGTCCCGAAACTGGGAGTCACTCTGGACATTGCCAAAGCCAAGCCCCTCTTCCTGGGCTCCTCGGACGCCAATGGAGATGCCAGTTGGTCGGCAACCACCCCCAATCTGCCGGGACTCACGGTTTGGTTCCAGGGCTTGCAAACCGGGATCACCAGCAACGTCTCGATGAACCTCATTCAGTAAGACTCGGCCTCTCCCCCTCATGGGCCGACGCGGATTTACTCCGCGTCGGCCTTTTTCGTTACTCTTGTGCCATGCAACCCCGCCTGCTCCTCTTGCTTCCAACTGTCTTGTCTGCCTCCTGTCAGACTTCCGAGGGTTTGGTCTTCCAGTCGGGAACATCCCGCTCCTCCTTTTCTGCCGGCTGGGATGCCTCGGAGGTCGAGGACAGCGGCAGTGCGACGGAAGTCACCACCTTGCAAGCGTCGGCCCAAACCGGTGCATTTCTCAATTCCACGATGGAGATCGGCCTGGATTTGGACTACTTTGATCAGGAGGACGGAAATAGCAATTCCAATTCCATGGGCATTGCCCTTTACGGTCGGTATTGGTTTCAGCAGAAAGGCAATGCCCGAGCCTGGGCGGAGGCCTCGGCGGGTTACGCCAACATTGATTTGGATGGGGATTCGGATGGCGGTTTGTCTTGGTCCGGATCGGCTGGAATCTCCCAATTTTTGACGCCGAGCACGGCTCTGGAAGCCTCACTCCGCTACGCCAACAACTCTTACGATTTGGCGTCGGGCCCACTCGAGATCACGAGCACAAGCCTCTTGCTCGGCTACGCGATCTTCTACTGATTGCTTTCGCCGGGACCGGCACGCAATCGCTCGTCTTCCTCCTCGGGCTGACCGACGAGGAAGTCGTCCTGTTCGTCAGGATCGGAAGGAGGAGGTTCCAAGGGAGGATCAGGTTTCATGGCAACCGTCCCAGCAATAGGGACAAGCGGATTCCATTGAAACCATCGCCCCAAATCCGAAGGATTGCCAAAAAATAAAGTGGCTATTTCAGGATTTCAGGCCCTGGGCCTCCCGCAACAGGTCGAAAGCTCGAGAGTCTTCCGGGCGAACCTCGAGAACCCGTTGGAAAAATTCGGTAGCAGCGGGATCTTGGCGCTCCAATAGAAGAACACCAAGATTAAAATTGGCCTCCAGGTGGCGAGGTCGGAGAGTCAAGGCTTGGCGATAATGGGCCTCGGCCTGCTCTCCCTGACTTTGCCGTTGGGCCACATTGCCCAAGTTCACCCAAGCCCGTACGTGATTCTTTTGGCGTTGCAGGGTGGCCAAGAAACAGGCTTCGGCCTCCTCCATATTTCCAGCGGACAGAAGAATGACACCAAGCGCAAACCAGGCCTCCGAAGAAGAGGCATCCAAGGCCAAGGAACGGCGAAGGTGAGCCTCGGCATCTTGGCCATGGCCATTCCGCCGCGCAATGCGGGCCAATCCCATCCAAGCAGCGGCACTGGAGTCATCCAGAACAAGCGCCCGACGGAATGCTTGTTCGGCCTCCGCATGGAGACCGTCCTCCACAAGGTAGTCCCCCAATCGGATGTCGGGATCGGGATCCAGGGAATTGGCGACTTGCGCTCGGGCAATCGCCGATCTCCAACCCACTTCGCCACAGGCACGCAAGGACTCTGCCAACAATAGAAAAACCTCGCCGGATACACCCGGGAGAGTAGCCGCCAAGACCGCCTGCTGGCGAGCTTCCTGGGGCCGGTCGGTGGCCAAAAGCGTGCGCACCCAAATTTTCCTCGACTCCAAGGATTCGGGATTCTCCTGCAATGCGGCCAGCAAGAGTGGCCCCAATTCCGCCCAAGATTCCAAGCGAACGAGTTCGTAGATCTTGTTGTTGCGTTCCCAGAATGCAACGCGATCTTTGGGGTCGGGGCGCAAAGGGGAATTTGCTGACAAAGGGATCGAGGACTCCTCCGACCAAACATAACCCAAGGAGGCTAAAGCTTGGCGTTCCTCGACCGAAAGATCGGTCAAGTTGCGAGCCATGGAATCCGCTTCTGTTTCTGGCAGACTTGCGGTCAACCAATTTTGCCAGCGAAGAGAAGGGGCGGCATCCTTTTCATGAAGGTTGTGCAATTCCCGGGGATCTTCCTGCAAGTCGTAATATTCTTCCCGAGGGGCGAGGATGTAACGAAAGTCATCGCCACGCAGGGCCCGCAGATCCGCCATGCCATGGCCATAAAAGGGAAACCTCGATTCTTGATATACCGGCGCGCGACGGCCAGCATCCCCACGCAAAACGGGCACCAAGGACTTCCCATCCATGGCCCGACCAGGAACTTGCAGGAGATCCAGGACCGTAGGAGCAAGATCCACTAGGCCAACAGCACCCTCGAAGCCAACTCCCTGAGGCAAGGATGAATGCTTCAAAATCAAGGGCACACGGGTCGTGGCATCGTAGAGGAACAGACCGTGGGTGCGTTCGCCGTGCTCTCCCAAAGACTCCCCATGATCGGCCGTGAACACGACTAGAGTGTCCTCCCACTCCCCTGCCCCCTGCAGACCTTCCACCAAGCGGCCTAGTTCAAAATCTGTATAGGCAATTTCCGCGTCATATGGATCCGCTACTTCGGAGGCCCAGGGCTCGGGGGCCCTTCGGTCGGCGTGGGGATCGAAATAGTGCACCCACAGGAACCAACGGCCGGCCTCCTTTGCCTGCAACCACTTCAAAGCACGATCAGTCGTATTGCTGGCCCGCGTTTCCCGAAACATAAAATCAGCAACGACATCGGCGCTCGACAAATCGTCGTCATAAAGGGCAAAACCCTGATCCAAACCATAACGGGAATCCAATACCATGGCCGAAACTACGGCTGCGTTTTGGAAATCGTCGGCCTGCAAAGCCTCTGCGAGAGTATGCACGCTGGGCGGCAAGAGATGGGTGGCATTGTTGCGCGCCCCGTGATGCCAGGGCTCCATTCCCGTCAATAAAGTCGCGTGCGAGGGCAAAGTCACAGGAGTCGGGGAAAAGCAATTCAGGAATCGGGCTCCATTGGCAGCCAAAGCATCCACAACCGGAGTTTGAGCGGATTCGTGTCCGTAACATCCCAAGCGATCGGCCCGCGTTGTATCGAAGGTGATCAGCAAGAGGTTGCGCGGAACGGAACTGGATTCTCCACCACAGGAACCGCAAAGGAACACCAACCAAGCAACCAGGGTCTTTCCCGACCATTCCATTTTGAATAGCCTAGCGACCCGCATCGTTAGCCTCTGCTTCTGTGACCACGCGCATCCTCGCTCTCGACCAGGGCACGACCAGCACTCGCGCCGTAACCATTGGGCCCGATCTTCAACTCCATGGGATGGCGCAAGAAGAGCTTGGCCAGTCTTACCCCAAACCCGGCCAGGTCGAACATGACCCGGAAGAAATTTGGCGGGCCACTCTTTCCGTCTGCAAAAGGGCGGCCGAGGCCGCCGACGCGAGAGGGGCCGAGCTCCGTGGAATCGGCATCACCAACCAGCGAGAAACGGTCCTCCTTTGGGATGCCGAGACTGGCGTTCCCATTCACCCAGCCCTAGTCTGGCAGGATCGGCGCACCGCGTCCCTTTGTGCCCGCTGGCGATCTGAGGGTGCGGAGGACATGGTCAGGTCCAAAACGGGACTCCTCCTGGATCCTTATTTTTCCGCATCCAAAATCTCGTGGTTGCTGGAAGAAATTCCCGGCGCGCGGACGGCGGCCGAGGCTGGCCGACTGCGCTTGGGAACGGTGGATTGTTTTCTCATATGGCGGATGACGGGTGGCCAAGTGCATGCCACGGATGCCAGCAATGCGTCCCGCACTCTCCTCTTCAACATCCACTCCCAAGAATGGGATGAGGAACTGCTCCGGTTTTTCAACATTCCGGCTTCCCTTCTCCCTGAGGTCCGGGACAGCAACGCAGATTTTGGGGTGACCTCCGCCGAAATTTCTGGCCGTTCTCTCCCCATTCGCGGCGTGCTCGGCGACCAACAGGCAGCAACCTGGGGTCAAGGATGCCTTGAACCAGGCTCCATGAAGTGCACCTTTGGCACCGGCTGTTTTGTGCTTCTAAATACGGGCAGTCGTCCCATTCCCTCCCACAATCGCATGCTGACCACGGTCGCATGGCGCTTGAATGGTGCCACCGAATACGCTCTGGAAGGATCCGTTTACAACGCCGGCTCCACCATTCAGTGGTTGCGCGACGGGCTCGGCATCCTCAAGCACGCCCAGGAGTCCGAGGCCTTGGCCGCGCAGGCGGATCCGCGCAGTCAGGTGCATTTGGTTCCTGCATTCACCGGACTTGGGGCCCCTTGGTGGGACCCGGATGCGCGGGGCGCCCTATTGGGCCTGACCCGGGGCAGTGGTCCGGCTGAAATCACCCTTGCCGCACTGGAGTCAGTCGGCCACCAGACTGCAGATCTCTTGGAGTCCATGCGGGCCGACGGTGCACCCGCGTCTTCCAGCCTGCGCGTGGATGGAGGTCTTTCTAGCAATGGCTTGGCCATGCAGTTTTTAGCCGACATCTTGGATTTGACCCTCGAGCGACCAACGATCCTGGAAACGACCATCGTCGGTGCCGGCCGCATGGCCGCTTTGGGCCTGGACCTACCCGACTGGCCGGTGGGTGCCCCCCCCATCGACCAACGATTCTCTCCCGACATGGATCAGGAAGAACGGCAAACACGCCGTGCAGCTTGGGCCTCTGCTGTGGCGAGGATCCTTAGCTCTTGAGCTGCAAAAACTCCAAGACCCTTTCCGGCGGACGGGCCACGACTGCTCGGCCCTCCGTTTGGACCACGGGACGATTCAAAAGTTCCGGGTGATCCACAAGGGCCTGGAGAAGTTGCTCCGGTGACCCTCCCTCCAGACTCAGTTCCTCCCAGACGGCCTCCTTGGAGCGCAGCAAGGAAGCGGGTGAGGCCGTCCCCAAGGAAAGCCAGAGGGTCTGAGCCTCGGCCAAGGAGGGGGGCTCCTGCAAATATTCACGATAGTGGGCTTTCACTCCATGATTTTCCAAAATTTCCCGAACGGCCCGACACTTGGAGCAAGTGGGATGAAACCAAACCGTAATTTCTGACATGCCACAAGACTACCCTCGTCGGTGCCATGCTTCTCTCTCTCCTGATTAGCCTCCAATCCTCGGCACCGTTGCCGCCCGTGGATCACGTTCTTCTCATTAGCGTGGACGGCCTGCGGTCCGATGCCCTGCTGGCAGCGGGTCCCGAGGTCCTCCCCAACTTTTTCCAGCTCTTCGAGAATGCCGGGACTTTGAACGCCCGTACGGATCCGGCCTCGACCCTGACCCTACCCAACCACACCGGCATGATGACGGGTCATCTGCGGGATGGTGAAAATGGGCATCACTGGAAAAACAATGGCGTTCCGGAAGATGGAGAGACTGTGCACTCGGTTGCCGGCCGCTATCTCCCCAGCTTGTTCGACCAAGCTCACGATGCAGGGGTGTTCACTGCCCTTCTCGCAGGCAAGGAAAAGTTTCTCCTTTTCGATCGCAGTTGGAATGAAATCCATGGCGCCCTGGATCTCACTGGCAAAGATGAGGGCCGCGACAAAATTGATTTCTACTTGTTCGAAACGGATCCAGAGATTCTCGCCAGCCAAGTCCTCTCCTTGTGGGGTTCGCAAAAACGAACTCTCCTTTTCTTCCACGACATGCCGGCGGATCCAGCAGGTCATGAATTTGGTTGGAATCTCACGGAGGGTTCTGAATATCTAAAAGCTGTGGCGCAAGTGGATGCTCGCCTGGGTCGGTTTCTGGACGCCGCCAGATCCAATCCCGCTTTGCATCAAAACTCCGCCATCGTCCTGACAGCAGATCATGGGGGGGGTGCGCCCCATCATGGACACTATCGCCACGAGCAATGGGTCAATGCCACGATTCCACTCCTGACTTGGCGCAGTCGTGGCAAGGGATTTTCGCCAATACCTGAACATCAAACCTCCCTCACTGCCGGTCCCCTCCAACAGGATCTCTACGGCTTGGTTTTTCCTTCCCGCCTGGATCCTGGACAAAGCCTGGGTCTGCCCAATCGGGGAGGAAATCCTCTCAGAAACTCCGATTTGGGGATTTTGGCCCAAATTTTCCTCGGGTTTCCGGTTCCTGAGCCCTCCTGGTCCAAACTCCTCCGTTAGGATGGAGGCATGAGATTCGCCCTCCTTCTCTTCGGCGCATGGATTGCCTCTTCGGCTTCTCTTTTCGCCACTCCTCAGTGATGTCCCGCAGGTGGAGCCGGTTCGGCTCCGAGTTACGCAGGCCCCTCTGACGCAACCGGTGGCGGCGGTGGTGGTGGATTCACTTCTCCCGTTGCTGGTGGTGGCGCCGGTGGTGTTTCCTCCCCTATGGGTCCGACCGGAAGCGGTGCACCGGGTGCATCCAGCGGCGGTGTGCCCATCAACATTGAACGCCAACGCACCAGCCTCTCCCGGCTGAAAATGGAATGGGATTACCCCGTCTATGTTTCGGCTGCGGAACACGCCCTGGAAGAGGGCCCGACGGGGGGCACGGTTGCCCGATCCATTCGGCGCTCCCTCCCCCGCGAGAAGGCCTTTGCCAGCATTGCCGGTGAGGACCCACGCCCTTTGCTTGTGCTTCGCGAATGCACAACCTGCAACGGCACCGACTACGCGCTCCTTTCTCGTAGCAGTGACAATGAGCGTACCCTGCTCATGGCGCGTTGGTTCCACTGCGTCAAACTTCCGAATGATGTCCTGGAGGAAGATCACCCCTTCACCAAGATGTGGAAGGACAAAGCGCCTCCCCACCTCTTTCTTTGCGCACCGGATGGCTCGAACGTCGTTTCCTTGGACGGACAGCAGTCCCGCAAAGAGTTGTGGAAGAAAATGGAAGGTGTTCTCAGAAATGAATACAAGCGAGATCCTGTACGGGCCGTGAAAAACATCCTGAAAGTGTTCGTCGAGTACGACCACCTGGACTCCATGGAGGATTTCCTCACCGCCAGACTCGAGGTCAAGCTCGAAAATGACGGTCCAAAGTCCGCCAAGGTCCGTAAGATCCGCCGTCAGATTGCGGAGCTTCAGGACAGAAAGGAAAAGGCCCAAGTGCGCGAGGCAAAGGCCTCGGATTTGGATCTGATCCGCAAAAAGGCCGAAGTTGCCGAGCCGACTCCCGCCGCTGCCGGCTAATTGAAGACGGCATCCTTGCTCGCCGCGGCCGGTCTCCTTTCTTGGGGGCCGGCCGCGGCCCTTTGTGCCCAGGAAAAGGAGCTGGAACTCCCGCCCGAGGAGGATCCTTATACCGAAGGGGATCCGGAAGCTTGGAAAAAGGCAGGCTATGAACGCTTCGGGTCTTTCCCCTTCGTGGATCGCCACCGAACCGTCAAGATTGACGAGGTCCTGGGTGAAGCAGGTTCCCTGTGGCTTGAAACCAAGCATTTCCGACTTGGGTGCACGCTTGCCGATTACAAGATCCCTTCCGGTGATCGAAAACAACGAACCAAAATCCGCGAAGAATTGGAACGACTCGCCGAAATTATTCCCAACGTCAATCCCAAAACAAAAAAATTGGATCGTTGGCTAAGGCTCCATCTCTGGGCCATGCGGCTGGAAGAACTCTGGGATGATGTCGGCGAGATTCTTGAAGTCACAGATGAGGATTTTCCCTTAGGACCAGGGCAACTCGTCAACGGAGAGTATCGCGGTGAGGGACCTTATCTCGGGATGAAGGATAAATACACCGTCATCCTTTTTGAAAAAGAGAGTGGCTTGGGCCGATTTGCTCAGCGTTTTGCCGGACGGGAAGAGCGACAGCCCTTTCGGCATGCCTTTTCATCCGGTAGCCTTTTCTTTGGTGCTTGCACGGAAACATCCAATAGTTTTTGGGCAGATGACACGAAGATGCACACCTTGGTTGTGTTCAACGTCGCCCACAATCTCCTGGACGGCTACCAAGGATATTATTGGTCCCTCCCGGTTTGGCTGCCCGAGGGCATCTCCCACATTCTTTCACGAAGAATTGACGAACGGTTCAATAATTTTTCATTTGTGGAAGAAGCCAGCACGGAACTTCGAAAAGAATGGAACTGGCCCCCCAAGGTTCGTAAACGGGTCAAGAACGAGATTGTCCCGGATGGCAAAACGGTGATGCGATGGACTGCCTACAACAAGCTGAAATTTGTCAATCATCTGTCCGTTTGGTCGCGAGTAGACTTTCTCCTGGAAACACGGCCTCAGGAATTTGCCGAGTTCATGCGACAGTGTAAAACAAATTTCCCGGAACTTCCTAGAAGCGCCAAACCCAGCACGGAACAGATCCTGGCGCGACAGGAAAAGTTGTTTTTCCAAATATTCAGTTGGGATGAAACGGCCTTCGATGAAGCCTGGGAAAAGCACGTCCTGAAAACCTATCCCAAGAGGTAGGAATGGAATTTCAGAAGAGGTGCTCAGGAATAGGGAACATTTCAGCGTTTTTCGCGTAGTCTGTATGGAACGCCACTCAACTTCCCTCCTCACAAATCCACCATGTTCACCGTAATTCTTCTCGCCCTCGCTCCTCAAGTGCAAGGCCTGCCGTCTCTTTTTCAGGACACGAACACGCAATCTCTTCCCGGAGTTGGTGAATCCGGGGTAGCCCTCCGGAGTCGCTTGGTAGAAATGGATTTGGACCTCTTGGAAAACACTTGGGCTCGGACGGGCAATTCCGGGGCTTTGCGCTTGAATTTGTTTGCTGATGAAGATTGGGTCATTTTCTTTGAGAAGAATGAGGCAGCTCCTGGCCAAGGCTGGGTATGGACCGGACTCGTGGAAGGCGATTCGGATTCCGAGGTCTTCTTCTCCGTTACGGAAAATGTGGTGATGGGTTCCATTCGTTCGGGAGCTCGTCTGTTCCGCGTGGCTTGGGCAGGCAATGGGGTTCACCGGGTCTCGGAAATTGACGAATCCATGTTTGCCGGATGTGGAACCGGGTCGTCTCATGCGATCCTAGGCCCGAGCACCAGCGTCAAAGGGAATCGTTCCAACCCCACCATTGATGTGCTCGTGGCTTACACCACTTCGGCCAAGAATGGTCAAGGGGGCACCAATGCCATGAACAGTTTGATCAATTTGGCGGTCACCGAGACCAACAACGGATACAGCAACAGCCAAGTCAATCAGCGCCTGAATCTGGTGCATTCTGCGGAGATGACGGGCTATACGGAAACCAGTTTCTCCAGCATGCTCTCCCAATTGAAATCCAAGTCTGACGGAAAATTGGACAACGTCCACTCCTTGCGGGATCAATACGCTGCAGATGTGGTCACCCTAATTGTCAGCTCCGGCGCATACTGCGGGATTGCCTACTTGATGACAAATCCAAGCAGTTCCTTTCAGTCCAGCGCCTTCAACGTGGTTTCTCGCAGTTGCGCGACGGGCTACTACTCCTTCGGCCACGAGCTTGGGCACAACATGGGATCCACCCACGATCGCGGCAATGCCAGCAGTGGCGCCTACCCCTATTCCTTTGGTTTCCGCACCAGCAATAACCAGTACCGCACAGTCCTTGCCTACTCGCCTGGCTCCCGCATCAACCGCTACAGCAACCCAAACATAAGCTACCAAGGCTACGTCATGGGCAAGGCAAACTCCGAAGAAAACTGGCGCTCCCTCAACAACACGGCCAACATCGTTTCGAATTTCCGCATTTCCGGGCCGGCCACACCCGTCCTGAATTTTCCAACACCTCTTGCTGGTTTCTCCACCACCCTTCAGGTCTCGGAGTGTGATCCTGGGGATTTGGTCATCCTTGCCTACTCCCTCACTGGGGGCGGTCCGACCTCCACTCCCTATGGAAGTGCCAGCTTGACACCCCCGATTACCTCCTTGCCGACCCTGACCGCTGATGCCAACGGCGATTGCCAGATCAGCGTTCCGGTCCCCGGAATCGCGCGCGGACGCCAAGTTTGGTTGCAGGCCGTAGATGTCACTTCAGGCGTCCTCTCCAACGCCGAGAATCGAACCGTTTTGTAGCCCAAAGCCTCCTTCAGGGGCCCGCGGTGGAAAATGGTCGGGGCGAGAGGATTCGAACCTCCGACCTCTGCAACCCCATTGCAGCGCGCTATCCAGGCTGCGCCACGCCCCGACCGGCAGTCCGACAGGAGGATCCTGCGAACTGAGCGCGGCAGTTTAGCGGATCCTCTTGTCCGCCTAAGGAATCGAATATTCCCTCTGCACCGGGGAATTGGACCTCAAGTCCCGCCCCATTTCAGGCCGAAAAAGGAGTGGTCATGGCACCCCTCTCCCTCTTTTGCCTCGCCACAGTCGCCCTCCTGCACGGAGAGGCCGATGTGTCCGTTGAGGCCTGCTTGGCTGAGCAGTGGACTCCCTACCTCAGGTTGGCGGCCAACGCGCCCTCCCTTGAGGATCCAACTGATTCCTCCACCCTCGTCGGCCGCCGCCCACTTCTCCATTCCGAATCTGCTCCTCGGTCCCATACGACCCGGATTCCCGGATCTTCCCCGGGTTCAGTTTCAAACTCCGGCTCCGCCAGTCCATCTATGGCAATGGCCGTGGTTGCTCAAGTGGATCCTTGGGGCCAAGTCCCCAGCTTAGGACAGGCCATCAAAGGTGCAGTCAATCTCGGGGCTATCCCGGTCGTGCATGAGCTTTGGTCCTCCACTGGCATTGGGGGTGGTTTGCTTCGAGCGAACCTATCCCTGCATGAAGGAGATGCTGTGGATCGAGTCGGCCCACAACTCCAAACCGGAGCTTTGGCTGGTGAGCACACGTTGCTGACCGTATTTGGGACCCCGTTCTCACTTGCCACGAAGTTTGGACCCGCCGATGCTTCTCCCTTGCCGGTGTATGCCCGCTCCGTGCCTTCGTCTTCCACGGCCTATGCTGACTATCTCGTCCAAACCTTGGCCGATCTGCAGTCGCGCTACGGAGTACTCCCGGACTATTTGGAAATTGGCAACGAACCAGATCGTTGGGAATACTGGAGTGGAAATTTCGATGACTATGCCCTGCTCTACCAAGATGCTTCCAGGGCCGTCCAGGCGTGGTTCCCCTCCATTCGCATCGGTGGCCCAGGACTTGCATCGGCGACCTCCGCATTGGACGGACGCGGCAATGCCATGTTCGCCCTGATTGACGAAGCGAGTGCCCGCAACCTTCCTCTCCATTTTCTCTCTTGGCACCACTACGGTCCCAGCGCGGAAATGCGCCACTCGGGCGTGACCTCGACGCTCCGCAATCGCGTTCGTTCCCGGGGCCTCGCAGATTTGGAGCTCTTCGTCACCGAATGGAACCTGCGCCCCTCCGCCGACCTGCGGGGCAGCGAATTTGATGGCAGCCGAGCAGCGGCTCACCTGACGGGGTTTTTGGCTACGGCGGCCGATGAGGGCCTGGATGGCAGTTGTTTCTTCATGCTCCATGACGATGCCGATGAAGGTGGCATTGGCGACCTGACAGGCCAGGGCATGGGAGCCGTGACTGCTCGCGGAATTCGCAAACCCATTTTCCGTCTCATGGAGTTCTTGTATGGCATGGCCGAAGAAATTCGTCTGCCCGTCGTGCTCCCCGAGGACGAACTGGCCGTTTCCGTCCTGGCGACCCGTTCCGGATCCCGCATTCAAATCGTCATTGCTAATGACCCCGTGGAAGCAGATTGGGTCTTCCGCCAAGCATGCCAAGAAATCGGCGTGCATCCCGGTGTGGCCTTGAGCGCGGCCCAGGCCGCTGGCGCTTCCCGGACCCAACTTCCCCGCCTCGAGGGGTTGATTGCTGCGGGTCTGACTCCAGAGCAGGCGGAAGGCGTTCTGAACGCCGGCAAACGAGCGCTCAAGGCCCTGGAAACCAATTCCCAGAGTCGCCAAGTCCGACTGGAATTGCCCCTTCCTGCTCACTCCCTAGTTTCCTCCGTGTGGAAATTTGACGACTCCCACAATGCTCCGGCAGCGCATCGAATGGATCTCCTTCCACACCTTGAGAAGGTGGAGGAAATGGCCCAAAAGGCCGCCCATCAAGCGGGATTGGACACTCTCAGCGCCATGGGCCTGACCGGTCCGGCACAAGCACCAGGGTGGACGGACGATGACGATATTCTCGCTGCCGCGCTCGGAGTCCCGGCGAGTGCCGCTACGGCTTACCGAGCAAGCGCCATGAAGAAACTTGCCGAAACTCGCCTCCAGGATTCTGCTTTTTTGAACACCCTGCCGGGTGCCGCCCTGACCAAGGAAAGTGGTGCCGAGGCCGGGGTTTCGTGGTTGAACGGAAGCTTGATCCTCGAAATGGCCCCCGGTGCAGTCACTGTGCTGGAACTTCAGTCCTGAGGTCGGAACGCCAAACTCCGCGTTGGCCTGGAGTTTCCTCGACTGAAACCATCAAGGTCGACAATTCGACTTCCGGAAAAGTCCGGCGGATTCTTGAGCGAAGTTCGCCACCAAACCAAGCCGCCAAGTTTTCGGCAGAGGTGTTGTTGATGGGAAGCACCAGGACATCTTCTTGAGGAGCCCGATACTGGCGATTTCGGTAACGAATTTCGTAACTATCGTCAATGGCTTCAACTTCCAATACGGGGTGTTGACCCGGGATGAGCCAATGTTCGTCCAACTCATCGCAAATTGCCTGGACTAAGGGTTTGATCCCCTGGAAATCCAAAACGAGGCCGTGATCGCAAAGAGGACCCTCAACCTCGACATAGATACGGTAATTATGGCCATGCAACCGCTCCGCAGTTCCGTCAGGGAAAATAAGAAAATGGGCGGCGGAAAATTTCATCGCCTCCTTGTCAACTTGAATGGACCACTGATCACTCATGGTCAGCCAGGATACCCGGTTTTGGGTCCGGTGCGAGGGCCATGCTTTTTCGTGTATCATCTATGCAGAACCTCCGAGCCCTCGTGTCCCCCTCCTC
Organism: uncultured Planctomycetales bacterium; assembly: GCA_964464385.1. GTDB lineage: Bacteria > Planctomycetota > UBA1135 > UBA1135 > UBA1135 > CAYXFZ01. The sequence continues at coordinate 6,447 of CAYXFZ010000005.1, read as the reverse complement.
CACGCCCGCCATCACAGTAAGTGATTGTTTCAAGCTGATTCGTTGTCAGGTCAAGGAGGAACACCGCGATCCCTTCCATCAGGGTCAGTCTGCCTGGCAGGCAACTTCAGAGATTTCCGGCTGTGGTGGCCAAATTGGCGGCTGGTCCCAAATCAATCCTTCCCGAGCCCTCATCCTGGGCCTTTGGCGGGACGAAAGCGCTCACCGAGATTTCATGTCGCAAGATCATGATCGAATCTACCAGCAGAGCGGACAAGCCCCCTGGATCCAAAGAATGGAGACCCAACTTTGGCGCCGCGTCGCCAACTTGGAGGAACCTTGTCCCCTCTTGGCGGCCCATTTGGCTGAAGTCGATTTTTTGCGCGTGGTCACCGCGCAATTGCTTCCCGGTGCCGCCCGGCGCGAACACTTCCTGGCCACCCAACCCCAACTCTGGGCGCCTGCCATGAAGCTGGCGGGGTGCCTCGGGTTTGGCGTCGGTGAGGATCCAGACGACCCCCTTCGCCTGCTCCTAATTTCCCTCTGGAATGACGAGGACACCCATCGGCAATGGCGCGAAGATGGCTTCCGTGAACTCTGGTACGAGGCCGACGTGGAGAGCGACTGCGATTCCATTACAGGGGACATCATTCCGGTGATTCCCGCTTGGCGCGTACACTGACGCGCCTCATGCGCGGCCTTCTCCCTTCGTGCCTCCTCCTGCTTTTGAGCACTTGCGGAGGCGAACCCGAATCTTCCTCGGCGACGGTGGGGCCAACCGACCCACCCAATGTGTTGATGTTCGTCGTCGATACCCTGCGAGCGGATCGGCTGGGCTGCTATGGCCACGACGCCCCCACCTCTCCCCATTTGGACTCCTTTGCCGAACAGGCCCAACTCTTCGAGCGGGCTTGGGCACCCTCCCCCTACACCGCCACCTCTCACGCCAGCCTTTTCACCTCTACTTATCCGGAAACCCACGGGATTTGGAACCGACTCCAGTTGGACTCCAAGCCAGACCCGGTCTTTCCTGCCCTGCCGGAAAAGGCCATTACCTTGGCCGAAGTGTTCCGCGATTCCGGCTGGCAGACTGCCGCCATTGCCGGTGGCGGCTACGTCAACGCTCGACGCGGCCTTGCTCAAGGCTTCGAGTTGTTCGACTCCCGCACTCTAGGTGCGGAAGATCGCATGAACCGCGCTCTCCAATGGCTGGGCCAGGAACGGGATCCCAACAAACCCTTTTTCCTTTTCCTTCACACGTATGAAGTGCACTATCCCTATGTGCCGCCCAAGGAATATGTGAACCGATTCGCCAGTGACTACCAGGGGCCTCTGCACCAAGTGGTGGAACAAGCCCGGACCTTCAACGCCGATTTTCTGAGGCGCTTTCCCGATCGCAACCCCATCGGCGAAGTCCAGCGTCGATTTTTCAAGCCACTGTTTGATTCACCGGATTTCGACCAAAAGGACCGGGATTTTGTGCACACTCTATATGACGCGGAAATCGCCGTCGTGGATGATCAATTTGCCCGACTGGAGGCCATGCTCCAAGAAACTGGGTTGGCGGAAAACACCATTGTGATTGTGACTTCGGATCACGGAGAAGAGCTTTGGGAGCATGATTATTTTGGCCACCATCGAGTTTGGGAAGAAACCATGCACATTCCCCTCTTGATTCGGCATCCCCAGGGACCGATCGGGGTCCGCCGTTCGGATTCGGTGGATCTGGTGGATCTCATGCCCACTTTGTTGGCCGCCGTAGGCCTGCCGCTACCGGCCCAAGTCGCCGGCCGAGTGGTTTCCTTGACTTCGCTCGAGCCGGAGGGCGTGGGCCCCGGACCCAGTCACGTTCATCAAGCCAACTGGCCCGCGGCCCGTGCCGCTTGGCGAAATGATTCCCGAAAAGTCCATTTCTTCCCGGATGAGGGCTTCCCTCCCCAGGTTTACGATCTCGGGGCCGACCCGGGGGAGAGGCAAGACCTTGCCAACACTGAATCGGGGCGGATCTCCATCACTGAGGCTAGGCGCGCGCTGGATAGATTCCGGAAGGCTGCAGTGCAACGACGCAAGGACTTCGGTCTCCTGCCCGTGATTCACGCCATCAGCAGTTTCACGCCGGAGGTGGTGGCCGAATTGCAGGGCTTGGGATATGTCGAGGCCGAGGAAGACTAAGAAAACAAGACATCCTTGCCGGCAAAAACCGGTCCATCCAGGCAGGCCTTAGCTAAGGGCCAATCCCCCAAAGCGCCCTCGGGATTCGTTGGCACCGGACAAGCATTGCAGGCCCCGAAACCACAGCCCATATAAGTTTCCAGGGAAATTTGATAATCCAGCTCGAGTTCCTGGGCTTGGGCACAAAAGGCCCGCAGCAATCCCTCCGGGCCGCAGGCGCAAAACAAGGCGTCGGGTGGAATGGACTCGCCCTTCAGACCGGCCACCATCGCATCCAAGACCGTGCCTGCAAGGCCGACACTGCCATCGTCAGTCATGAGTTCGACGAGGCAACCCTCGGAGGCCAGCGCTTCCCGCTCCCAGAGAAAGTCTTGGCTCCGGGCACCATAGAGGAGTCGGGTCTGATCGGCCGCTCCGGCGGCAGCGCGGGCGCGAAGATAGAGCAAAAAGGGAGCACAGCCCACGCCACCAGCAACGAGAACCACCGGGCGATCCGCAGGCGGCAGGGAAAAACCGTTTCCCAAGGGCAGAAGAACTCGCAAATACTCCCCCATGGCCACCTGCGCAAGAGCTTGGGTGCCAAGGCCCATGACTTGCACCAGAAAGGTGAGCCGACGGGGCGAAGGCTGGTCCAAAATAGAGAATGGACGGGGAATCATCGGTCCACTGCCGTCCGCCGGGGACAACATGGCGAAGACTCCTGGTTTCAGCGGAGTTAAATCGCTCGCAAGTTCCACTTCAACCGTAAAGCCAGATCCAGGCCATTCCTGGATTCTCACGACCTTGGCTTTTTCACTGCGCGCATCGCCTGCCAATTTTCCCATGAGGGCGGATTCTACTTGCGTGCGGGATGCCACCGCAGGGAGATAATCGAGACATGCCCGTCCCCCCTACCGGCTCCCCGGAAAATCCCATCCTTGCCGCTGGGATTTTACTTTGGCAGCGCCAAGCGGAAGGTCCACGCCTACTCCTTTTGCGCAACGCTCGCCACCAAAGTTGGGGATTTGCTAAAGGACATCTGAAATCGGGAGAAGATGCCGTGGCTGCCGCTCTGCGCGAAACCAGAGAAGAGACGGGGGTTGCGTTGGAAGCTCAGGATTTGTTGCCCGATTTCGCCGACACTTCCATCTATGAGGTAAAACGCGGCCTCAAGCGCGTCTTTCTCTTTCTCGCAGCCAACCCCAGCCCGGAAGTCCAACTTTCCAAAGAGCATGATGACTGTGGCTGGTTCGATCAGGAAGATGGCCTGGCCAAGCTGGAACAACAAGCTCTGCGACGCACCTTGATTCGTGCCTTTGTTCGCCTCGACACTCCGTCCTCCTGATCGCTTCCTCTGTCCTCACGAGCATGACCCCAGAACAAGCCCTCGATTTACTCTGGCAGCACGCCCCGGCGGAAGAAGCGTGGCCCCTGCATTGCATGCAGGTTGCTCGCGTGGCGCGGACCTTGGCCGAGGCCTTGACCGAAGAGGGTCATTCTGTGGATCCGGATCAGGTCGAGGTAGAGGGATTTCTGCACGATATTGGCCGCAGCTTGACCCACGGCCCCATGCATGGTTGGAGTGGTTGGGTCCTCCTGCGTTCATTGGGCCATCAGCAGGCTGGGCGGGGTTGCCTCACCCACTGGATCAAAGGACGGGCCCCGGAAGAGTTGGTCGAATTTCAAGGTCTTGGTCAGGATTTCGTACGACGGCTATTTGCCTGCCTGGATCCGCCCGAATGGACCTTGGCCGACTCCGTGATCTCGGTGGCGGACTCCTCCGTCATGCACACAACCATCGTTCCGCTGGAAAAACGCCACGCCGAGCTCCTGCAACGCTACGGTGATTCGGCTTGGCTCCGTCGTGCCGCCGCCCTCGCCGAGCTCCACAGCTCCCACCTTGACCAGGCCCTTTCCCGGCCCACCCTCGAGGTGCTCGCCCATCTTCATGGCCACACCCTCCACCACCGCCCCTGAACCGACCGGCCTGGATCGCTTCGCGGTCCGGATCTGCGAATCCTTGGCGAGTTTGCTGGACCAGCCATTGGAAAATTTGATTTTGGAGCGACCGCGACAAGAGTCGCTAGGAGAATTCGCCCTGCCCTGCTTCCGTTTCGTAGAGAAAGGAGGCAATCCTGCCGCCCTGGCCAAGCGTTTGGCCAAGGAAATGGAAGTGGATTCTGTTCAGGCCAATGCGGTTGGCCCCTTTTTGAACTTTCGCGTGGATGCCTCCGCCTTGGCCGGGGCCATCCTGGCGGACGCACCCTCCCCCCATTATGGCGGTGGACACCGAACCGGAACCATTCTGGTTGAGTTCAGTTCTCCCAACATTGCCAAGCCCATGCACGTGGGCCATCTCCGATCCACCCTCATTGGCGCAACCTTGGCCCGCTTGGGTGATCTTCTTGGCCATAACGTGATCCGCATCAATCACCTCGGAGATTGGGGATCCCAGTTTGGCAAGTTAGTCGCGGGCTGGAATCTCTGGGGAGACGAAACAAAATTGGAAGCCAATCCCATTGGCCACCTCTTGGACATTTACGTCCGCTTTCACAAAGAAGAAAAGGAATTGGGTTTGGCCGCCGCGGCCAAGAAGGCCTTCCAGGAATTGGAATCGGGTGAAAACAATGCCACCCGAATGCTTTGGCAGCGATTTACGGAACTCTCGCTAGGCGAGTTTCAAAAAACATACGATCGCCTGGGCACGAGCTTTGATTTCGTCCGCGGTGAGTCCTGGTATGAAAACCAGCTCGAGCCCTTGTTGTCCTGGTTGGAAGAGGCCGGCATTCTGGAAACTAGCGAAGGTGCCACCATCATCAATTTGGAAAGTCAGGGCTTGGATGTCCCTTGCTTGGTGCGCACGGCGCATGGCACGACTTTGTATGCCACCCGCGATCTGGCCGCCGCTCGTTCGCGTTGGCAGGAATTCCAATTTGATGCCGCCCTCTATGTCGTCGGGTCGGAACAAAACCTTCACTTTCGTCAATTCCCCGCCGCCTTGAAGCTTGCAGGTTGTGATTGGGCGGATCGCATCGAGCATGTGCCCTTTGGACTCATCCGTTTGCTTGAGGGAACCTTGTCCACGCGGGAAGGGCGCGTTCTTACTCTGGCTGAGGTCTTGGATCGGGCCGTGGATTTGGCGGGAAACATAATTCAGGAAAAAAATCCCGAGCTGGCCAACCGAGACGCTGTTGCTGAACAGGTTGGCATTGGTGCCGTGGTCTTTCATGATCTCAAGCACCAACGTCAAAAAGAGGTTGTCTTCGACTGGAAGGAAGTGCTGTCCTTCGAGGGCGATACTGGGCCCTATCTTCAGTACACTCATGCTCGATGTTGCTCCATTTTGCGTAAGGCCAACCGTCCGGCCCCGGATACAGCAGGGATAAATCCGGAACTTCTAGCCGACAGTCGCGAGTTGATGGTCGCCATCGGCCGTTTCCCACAGGTCGTTCGCGAAACCTTTGACAAGCGCGAACCCGCCCTGTTGGCCCAATACCTGCTTCGCCTAGCAGGAGTTGCCAACGGCTTTTACCGAGACCGACGTGTCCTCGGCGCCGGTAAGGGCCTAGAGGATGCCCGACTCTGTGCCATGGATCTGATTCGCCGCACCCTCAACTCCGGACTCGGACTCCTTGGAGTTCCATCACCCGAAGAAATGTAACGGTGTCAAACTCTTCGCAATTCGACTTTCGGCCCTGGCTTCGGGTCGTGCCCGACTTCCCCAAACCCGGCATTCTCTTCCAAGACATTACCCCGCTATTGGGGAATCCAGAGGCCTTCGCGGCCTCCATCGATGCCCTGGAGGCCGTCCTGCGCCCTTTCCAGCCGACCGCGCTTGCCGCCGTGGAGTCCCGCGGATTTCTCTTTGCGGCCCCTCTCTGCGAACGATTGAATGCTGGCATTCTCCCTTTGCGCAAGCCCGGCAAGTTGCCTTGGGAGACCCTCCAGCACTCCTATGCCCTGGAATACGGCGAAGCCACCCTGGAAATTCACACCGATGGCGCCCAGCATGGGGATCGGGTCATCATCGTGGACGACCTGCTGGCCACGGGAGGGACGGCCGCTGCCGCCGCCGCCTTGATTCGGAACCTGGATGCAGAAGTTGTCGCCGCCGCTTTTGTTGTGGAATTGACTGATCTCGACGGCCGCCAGCTTCTCCGGGATATGGAGATTCTCTCTCTGGTTCAGATCGGCGAGACCGCCGATTAGAATCTCCCCGTGATGGTCGCTTCCCTTGACCCCTCTGCCACCGAAGGCCCCCGCCAAACCGCGGAGGAATTGTGGGCTGACTGGAAAAAATCCGGGGACGAGGCCCTC
>CAYXFZ010000004.1:14897-51852 GCA_964464385.1 uncultured Planctomycetales bacterium | reverse complement strand
GCAACTCGCATTGCGCCGCTTGTTGTTCTTGAACATCCTTCCCGGCTCGAATGTTTTGGCTGAGGTTCTGGCCGATACTTCAGCCCACCCCTCTTTGCGTGCCGAGGTTTTGCGTGCCGTCCCCAATCTAGCTCGTCGGCCGCGGCAGTTGGACGATGGCTTGAATCCGTTTGATCAAGCCCAGGTGCGCCTCGTATTGCAACAACCCGATCATCCGGATTTTCTTTCCTTGGAAGCAGATCTTCTGGCCACCAGTGCGGCACCGGCAACTCTACGAGCCATCGCAATTCGAACGGCAGGAAAACGGATCTCGGAAAAGGATCTTCCTGGTTTTTTGCGCCCTTGGCTTCTGGACCTCTCCTCTCCTTCGCCTGAGCGGAGGGCAGCCTTGGATGTGGTGGTGGATCGCCTCCCCGATTCCCGCACCTTGGCCTTGCTCACCAACTTGGCTTCTCGAGGGCGACCTTGGGCCGTTCGTGCCGACGCCATTGTTCACCTCTTCCCCTATTTGGACGACTTCCCCTCCACCCGCATGGTCGTCGCCCGTGCCATGATGTCTTCTGGGGTTCCATTGCGCCGTGCGGCGACTTCCGTTGCCGTTAAGCGCCCCAAGATGTTCGCCAAGGCCATGACCGCGCGCTTGCAGGTGGAGCCAAACTCCGGAATTCGGCGTCAATTGGAGCAAGGACTTAAGGCGCTCGATTGAGAAGAGTCTGGACCCACGCCGGGTCAACTTGGCTGGTCGGGCCATAGAACACCAAAAATACGGTGTCGTCTCCTCGTGGCAGGATCAGGGTGTAATCTCGAAATTCATCGTCAAAGAGGGTTTCTATGGCGGAAACACCCTCGCCTCCCAGAGTGAAGGGCACTTCGCCCACCATGCGGCCGCGGTCGTCCCGGCGGCGGCTTATTTCGAATCCTTCGAGCCAAAGTCGATCCTTGCCACGGCCACCATCGGCGGGGTAACTGTAGGCGATGACCAAGGGGTCGTCCGGGCCTGAATCCTCGGCAGTGAGCCAAGCTATTTTTGCGTTGTCGACGCTGGCGGCCGAGGACCAAAGCCATCCTGAAGGGGGATCTATAGGAACGAGGGATCCAACAATGGCCGCGATTTTTTCGGGTTCGGTGGTGACGGTTCCGGAGACAAAATCTCGGATTTTCCAAGCTAACCCGAAAAGGACGAGAGTAACAGCAAAACAACCGATGCCGGTCCCCAAGCAAAACCGATTGCGTCCCTCCGATTCCTCCATGGACGCATCCTAAACGCCGCCGAGGGGGGGGTGCTCGGAGGGCGTATCCTGGAGAAGATGGAATCCGCTACGAGTCTTGATCCAGGCCAATTGATGGTCTGGACAGATCAGATCTGGGAAGAGGAAATCTTGCCCCAACTGACGACCTACATTGCCAATCCGTGCAAATCTCCACTCTTTGATCCCAAGTGGGAGGAGCACGGGTTTTTGAACGAAGCCGTTGCCCAAGCCGAGGCGTGGTGCCGTTCCCGCCAAGTGGATGGTGTAGCGATCGAGGTGGTGCGTCTTCCTGGACGCACGCCACTCTTGTTCATGGAAGTCCCCGGCGAACCAGGCGATGGAGTTCTGCTATATGGCCACCTCGACAAACAACCCGAAATGGAGGGCTGGCGCGAGGATCTTGGGCCGTGGAAACCCGTTCGCAAGGGTGATCGCCTCTATGGGCGGGGTGGCGCGGATGATGGGTACGCGGCATTCGCCTCCTTGGCCGCCATCGAGGGCCTTCGTTTGCATGGCGGTCGGCATCGCCGTTGTTCCATCCTCATCGAATGCAGCGAAGAAAGTGGTTCTCCGGATTTGCCCCACTATGTCGAACATTTAGCGGATCGGATTGGCCAGATTAATTTGGTGATCTGTCTGGATTCCGGTGCCGGAGATTACGATCGGCTTTGGGGGACGACATCCCTACGCGGCATGATTGGCGGGAATTTGGTGATTGATGTGTTGCAAGAAGGTGTGCATTCCGGCGATGCCAGCGGCATTGTTCCCTCCTCCTTTCGAGTTCTACGCCAGCTTTTGGATCGATTGGAAGATTCCAATACGGGGCGAGTCTTGGTGGAGGGATGTCATGCCGAGATCTCGGAAGAGCGCAAAAGCCAGGCGCGCGAATCAGGCGAAATTCTTGGCGAAGCAGTTTGGGGCCGATTCCCCTTCGCCGAAGGAGTTCAGTCCATGGCGAATGACCCGGCGGAAGCCGTTCTGCAACGCACTTGGCGCCCTTCTCTTTCGGTGACGGGTGCTGGCGGTCTGCCCGATCTTGGCGATGCCGGCAACGTCTTGCGTCCCCGCACCTCGGTCAAGTTGTCCTTGCGTCTTGCGCCGACGGCGGACTGGAAATCCGCCAACGAGGAATTGAAACTCCTTTTGGAAACGGATCCGCCTTGTGGCGCCCGGGTTGAATTTCAGGCAGAGAAGGGCGCCAATGGTTGGGATGCCCCGCCGCTCGCGCCATGGCTGCAAAATGCCGTTGCTCAGGCTTCGCACCAATTTTTTGGCGAGCCACCGGCATGGATGGGAGAAGGCGGCACGATCCCCTTCATGGGCATGTTGGGGGAACGCTTTCCAGAAGCGCAATTTCTTGTTACAGGAGTTCTTGGGCCGGAAGCCAATGCACATGGTCCAAACGAATTCCTGCATATTCCTACGGGCAAGCGTTTGACGGCCAGCGTGGCCCTTATTTTGGACGCTCACGTTCGCACATGAAAGAGGTTATGAATCCTGGCTCGTCGGAGCGGCGTGGACTACTTTTGGGTTGGGCCTTGGGTTTGTTTGAGGCAGGCGTGGTCTTGAGTGGTGCCGGATCCTTGGGTGACGCTTCGATTTATTTGGCTGTTCCGGTGACGAATTGCTGTTTCTATGGGATTTTGGGTTGGTTGGCTGCGATGGCTCTTGGACGAAAACGCCAACTTCCTTGGACGTTTTTGTATTTTCTGGGTTGCTTGTTTCTTGGATTTCTTTGCATTCGCCGCGGCCTTCCTGAGATGTCGGGCTTGGGATGGACAGCATTGGGATCCGTCTCCTCTCTAGTGCTGTTCAAGTTTTCATTGCGGCCCCAGTTGCCGCGCTGGCTTGCTGGAGCCGGTGTTCTCTGTTGTTTGACCCCGGGGGTTTTCTGGCTATATTTTTACGGTCACCGAGATCAAGCCAAGGAGTCGGTCGCATCTCGCCAAACCGCCCCCGCAGATGCGATCAGTGTCGTTTTAGTGACTTGGGATACCGTGCGTGCGGACAGTCTTTCCCTGTTTGGCGGTGGCGGCGTGTCCACTCCGGCCCTGGATCAATTGGCTGCGGAGGGTCTCGTGTTCGACGATTTTCTGTCCGTTGCTCCTCTTACAGGTCCCGCCCACGCGTCCATATTGTCAGGACTCACTCCGCCAAGTCATGGCTTGCGGGCAAATGGAGAGAAATCTCCGCAATTGGAAATGCCCCGCTTGCCGGAAATTTTACATTCCGCCGGCTGGGCAACCGGTGCCTTTGTGGCTGCTCTTCCTGTCCATTCCCAATTTGGTTTTGCCAAAGGATTCCAATACTTTGACGATCGGAGTGAGGCCACTCCCACGCGCCGCATTCTTCAATCCTGGGGATACGCGTCTTCTTTTGCTCGCCTCTTCTTGCCGGATTTGCGCGGCACCCGGCGCATGATTCGCGGCGAAACTGTTTTGCAGAGAGCAACCGAATGGATGGAGCAGCAGACTCGGCCGACCTTCGCTTGGCTCCATTTCTTTGATGCACATGCACCCTATGAACCCTCTTCCGAAATGCTAGCCGTGGCCAAGAAGGGTGCAGACCAGGGGCCGCATGCTTTCGACCCTGCCGATGAGGAAGCCCTGATCTTGCAACGTGGTGAGATCATGGCGCTCGATTCCGCTTTGGGCAAACTCCTGGAATTTTTGAATGACCGAGACCCTGGGTTGGAGCAAACGGTGATCCTTCTTCTCGCGGATCATGGCGAGTGCTTTGGTGAAGGCGGAATTCATCAGGCCCACGAACCAAGCTTGTTCGAGGCCACTCAAAAAGTTCCCGCTATTTTGCGTTTGCCTGGAAGCAAGGGAACGCGGGGAGATCGCAGCCAGGTTCCGGCGACGCAGGTTGATGTTCTGCCGATGTTGTGTGCAGTCTTAAGCCTTCCCTTGCCCGAAGGTGTGCAAGGGATAAATATTTTGCAACCGGTAGATGCCAACCGTGGTCGTTATATGGAGGCTTGGCAGAAGCGCTTGCGGGACCAGAGGCTTCAGGGGTGGGTGCAAGGAGATTGGAAGTACATTCGCTCCCAGGCTGGAGAAGAGTGGCTGTTTCGCAGGGGCTCCGCAGATGGAAATTTTCTCGAAACGGACAATTGGTTGATTCGGGATCCAGCTCGGGCACGGGCCATGTCCTTGGCACTCCAGCGGTGGTGGTCGTCCATTCCAATTCGCAAGGCTGAAGAATTTGATCTCGACTCGGCCACTCAGGCAACTCTCCAGTCTTTGGGCTACGTGGACGAGGAAGAAGAGTAAGATTCCGCCCGAATGAAGCGCCTCTGGACCACCCATGAAGCTTGCGCGGGGCTTGCCACCGGTTGGGCCCTCGGTTTGTTTGAAGCCGGCCTCGTCTTTTCCTTGAAAAAGGCGGTCATCGTGGACCCGATGTTTTGGTTGGTGGGTCCGTTGGCCCCCATGGTGCTCTATGGCTGGTGTGGCCTCCTCTTGGGCTTGGCTTTCATGCGGTTTGGCATCGCCCTTCCTCTCAAGTCTCTCTTGGTCGGCGGCGCCTTCACTCTGGTTGCCCTGCGCGTTTTGGGTGGTTTGGCGCCATGGCACTGGAGCATGCCCGTTGCCACGGCCGGGGTTTGGTGGGGGTGGGCCGTGGTCGGTACTTTTTTGTGGCTATGGCTAGGAAGCCTGGCCTTACGCATCGTTGCCGGAGGCCAGGGAACGGTCGACCAAGTGCGAGCAGGTTTTTTCGCATCTCTTGCCGTCTTCCCTCTGCTTTTTGGCATGTATTCCCTGCGCGGCACGGAAACCGACCTTCTTTCCCGTGCCCCCATCCACCCGCTTTCTGCGGAAGGTCTTCCGGACATCGTGTTGGTGACTTGGGATACGGTTCGTGCCGACACCTTGCCCCTCTTTGGTGGGGGCGGTTTGGACACACCCAACCTAGATCGCATTGCCGCCAAGGGATGGTTCTTTGATGATTTTCGTGCGGTTTCTTCCATTACCGGGCCCGCTCATGCTTCCATTTTGAGCGGACTTTATCCACCCACCCACGGCCAAAGAAGCAACGGATTTCGCGCTCCCAAATTGAATCTTCCCCGCCTTCCTGAAGTTTTAGAGATGGCGGGCTATGTCACCGGCGGCTTTGTTTCCGGCTACGCTTTGCGCGGCCAGTTCGATTTCGACCGTGGTTTTCAGGTCTTTGATGACCGACCGGTCGCCTCTCCCGGCACGGTTTTGCTGGCCGGTCTGACTTTCAGCAGCAAACTTGCCGAACGCCTTCTGCCTCGCGACCTTCTCCCCAACAGCAAATACATTCCAGGTGAAATCACCTTGGCGCGAGCACTCCGTTGGCGTTCCCAGGTTTCCGATCGCCCTGTCTTCTCGTGGGTTCATTTCTACGACGCCCACCATCCTTATGTTCCGCCGGATGCCGTGCGCAATCGAGTACTTGCCCGTGCCTCGGAGGGTCCTCGTGCGCCGGACGTTTCCGTCGAAGAAGAATGGGTCTTGCAGCGCGGTGAAATTGAACGACTGGATGGCCTCCTGGGGGAACTTTTGTCTTCCGTGGAGGAAAAGGATCCTGGACTGAAAAATACAATCGTTGTTCTTGTGACCGACCATGGTGAATGTTTTGGTGAAACTGCCCACTTCGATCCCGACTTTCAATACACATTGAATCATCACTACAGCTTGTGGGATGCGACCCAAAAAGTAGTTTGCGCCATCCGTCCCGCGGGCGGACTGGAAAAGGGCCGGCGGGTGGGTTCTCCTGCTAGCCAAGTGGATCTGATGCCGACCCTGCTTTCCCTCGCAGGTCTCGCCTTACCTGAGGGCCTTCAAGGTGTGGATCTCGGCCCTGCCTTGGTGGGCGGGGTTTTGCCTGATCGCGGGATTTATATGGAGGCCTATCAACGCAACTTGGGAGATTTGAGGTTGGAGGGATGGTGGCGTTCCAATTGGAAATACGTTCGCTCTTTGGCCGGGATGGAAGCACTCTATCCCTTGAATCAGGGGATCGAGGTCAATCAGGCTTCGGCTGAGCCTGAGCGCTTGGCGAAAATGCGCGCGGAATTGAACACTTTTTTGGCCAACATTGAAACACCGGATCCGGTCAGTGGCCCCACTGCCGAAGAGGAGGCAAACTTGGCATCTTTGGGTTATGTGGGCGACGAAGAATGAGGTTTGCCCGGCCTGGTTCGCGGTTGATTTGGGAAAGCAGGGTTTTTGCATAAGCCCATGAGGCGGCGGACGGCGGCACTTCGGAGGTAGCCTGAAATGCGACCCGCTTCCCAGTCCAAAATCCCCCGAGCAAGCTGGACCCGCAGGGAGCGGTCGAAATGGCCGCGGTAGTTTTGGCGAAAGTAAGCGCGAGGGATGGCATCGCGGTTTGGAGTTACGCCATGGCAAGAGCGGTTGGTGCCAAAGGTTGCTTCGTAGCCGGCATCTTGCAAAGCCCACCGCAGGGCTTGCGCCTCGATTCCGCCACCCGGCCAAGCAAGATAGGGGACAGTACGGCCGAGCATGTCCTCGAGGATTTCCTTGCTTTGCTTCAATTCAATGAGGACTCGTTTCTTCCTTTCTTCCGTTGTTTCCAACATGCCCTGAGCCGGGGTGGATTCCACAATTTCTTGCAGTTGCGCTCGCCAGTCGTTTTGCTTAAAGAATGCGGCTCCGCCATGGCTGGCTACATGAGTAGTCAATAAGTTTTCCTGATTCTCTTGGGCATGAAATGCGGCCGCTTCGCAAGCCCAAGCGGATTTTCGGACAGGAACGCCCCAAGGCACTCGTTCGGCCTTGTTCCTACGCTCTTCTTCCAGGGCGCGGTCTTCCAGCTTCGATCGCTGACGTAACAGCCACCAGCAGGGCGCATCGGGGCGATGAAAATCCACGACCTCCGCGGAAATGGCCACGCGGTCGTGGCCGTGGGAGTGGGATTGAAATTCGAAGACCCCATCCTTTTCCAGGGAAAAGATTTCCGTTGCCGACAAGAATCCCGTTTCGAGCGGGGAATCGGTGTCGTCGGTAGTGGGGCGAACCACTTCCTCAGGATGCAGCATGGAAGTGGCAACAAATACGGTTGCAAAAAAACCATACTTGCGCAGCAACGGAGCAGCAACGGTGTGATTATCCAGATAACCGTCGTCGAAGGTCAGCAACACCGATCGCTGGGGCAGGGGGGCATCGTGATCCAAGTGGGCCAGGAGTTCGGAACAGCGAATCGATTGGTAGCCGGCCGCCTGCAGGGATTGCAGCAACAATTCAAACACATCGTCCGGGAGAGTGAGGTCTCCCAAGTTCTCGGTAACGTGCCGTCGCACGCTATGCAACGTGAGGACCGGGATCTTGCCTAGACAGACGCGTCGGTGCATGGCAAATCGGGAACAGTATCACAGGGCGGAAGTTTGCGTCGCGCTGCTTTTCCAAGCAGGCGGCGACCAGCTGGAATCCAGGATCCCCGAAGGGTTGCCAGGGCACTGCCAGCGGCGTTGGGTCCATAAAGAACGGCGTTTGCGTGGCAACGGACAGGGCCGTGGTAGCGACCGATGATGTTGGGGCTGGTCAAGGATCCACGAGAGGCGTCTATGGCCGTAAAGCCCAGATCCGACCCATGTTGCACCATATGTTTCAGGGCCAAGGAGCCACCGCGTAAGGCATTCGTCTCCGGACGCTGGGCCAAGTTGTAGGAAAGAAAGCGATTGAGGTGGCGAAATCCCCAGTGGTAAATCAGAAGCCTTCCATCCAAGCGAATGGTGCAGAGAGCAACCCCTTTTTCTGGCGCAAGTGCAGTCCAAATTTCAGCCATGAATGCGCGATGGGAGGAATCGCGAAATACCCCAACCTCATCCTTTCCTTTCCAAGAAGCTGCTTCCACTTCTGCGCACTCGATCATCCATTCTTCGACTCTTGCGGCGGGGACCACGCAGAAATCCACATCCACTTGGCCCAGTTCCTGAAGTTGTTCCATGGACTGCCGAAGTTGTCGGCGGTATTTGCTGGAGGTGTTGCCGCCCGAGAGAAGATCTACCATGGGCGCTTCGGAGGCAAGGACGGAGTGCAGAGGAAACACTTGTTCTTTGCTCAGAGTTTGCAAGGCGTGCAAGGTATCCGATCCGTTGGGAACCTCTTGCAGGGCGAAGGCGGTCCAAGCGCAGAGATCCGTCTTGGCCCAATAAAGAATGGCCTGCAAAGTCTGTTTACAGGCGGCGGCGGAAATCGCTGGAATTTCCATTCGGTCGAACCAGGGCATGCCGGCGAATTCCAATTTGCGCACCGGCCAGCGGCCGCCGACGCGGCCCCTGCCCAAGGCAAGCGGAGCCCCGCCGATCCATTGCCCATCTTCTTCGCAGACGACGAGAAAGAGGCGGTGATCTTGGCCCCAATGCCGGGCCCAAAGATCCAACCAGTCGGAGCGAAGAAAAAATGAAGGAGAGTCGGATCGTTTGAGAAGATCGTTCCAAGAGGTCGCATGATCCGAAAAGACTGAGTTGCCTTCGAAGACGAGCAATCGAGATGAGGTCATTCTTCTTCCTCTTCGTCTCCGATATAGCCCAAGGAATACAAATCCTGGCGGACATCTCCTTGGATGGCAACGGTATCAATTTGATCCACTCGCAATTGGGCGGCCACAGTGACCGACATGCGCAAGGCTGCTTGCAAGGAAGCAAGTCGATCGGGTTGGGTTGCGGCAAGGTTTTTCGTTTCCCCGGGGTCACTCCCGAGGTCGTAAAGCAACCACCGCTCTTCCTCTTGGTAAAGGACGCGGACGATTTTGTAGCCATCTTGGATCATGGCGTCGAGGCGATGTCCTTTGATGTTTTGCAAAAAGGCGCTCTTGCCGGGAGTTTCGGCCGCCCCCAGCAAAGAGGGAATGGGGGAACCATGCACCGGAAAGGAAATGGATTGGCCCGCCCAGACGGCCATGGTGGGAAGAAGATCCACCAGTTCCACGGGCTGATTGGAGATTCCAGGCTTCAGGCCGGGGCCGGAAACCAAGAGTGGAATGCGCGCCAGCTCATCAAAGCCGGATTGACCATGCCCAAATTGTTGGTGCTCGAAAAATTCTTCACCATGGTCGGAAGTGATCACGATCCATGTGTTTTCAAGCAACCCTCTTTGTTCCAGTGCGTCCAGAAGGCGGCCAATTTCGCGATCGCAGTATTGAATTTCCGCGTCGTAGAGACGGATCACTTGGGCCAGCAAGTCGGGATCCACGGGGTCGCGGCTACCAAAGGGCCACGGCGGCTCCTTGCCGACATCACCGATGCTACGGAGAACTTCCTTGGCAACGAGAGGAACGCCCAGTTCGTCGAGGAATTCCTGGGGAGGGGCATAGGGCCCGTGCGGGTCAATGTATTGCACATAAGCGAACCAAGGAGCACCTGCTTTGCGCGCATCAGCCCAGCGCAGCACTTCCTGATTTAAGATGTCGGCTCGAGTTTCCGGCGTAGCGGATTTTTTTCGGCCCTGCCCGGTTCGTTTGGCGAAAAGGTCTCGAACCTTGTCCATCACTGTGAAACGAAGCATGGTATTCCGTTCTTCCGACCCACGGCTCCAGAATGAGTGAAAGCCCTGAGCGAAGCCAAAGATCCGAGAAACATTACGGTTGGCCGAAAACCCAGCTGTCTCATAACCACCTGCAGCAAACATTTCGGCCATGGTGGTCAAGGATTCTGGGATGCGAACCTCGAGTTTGTTGGTTCTGTGACTGGCCGGATAGAGCGAAGTCATCAAGGAGGCAACCGATGGGCGCGTCCAGGTGGCTTGGGCATACGCTTGGTTAAAGCGAATACTTTGGTCGGCAAAAGCATCCAGCCGTGGCGAGGTCTTTTGTTCATAGCCGTAGCAGGAGAGATGGTCCGCGCGCAAGGTGTCCACCAAGAGAACTAGAACATTGGGTGCGTTGGCGACGGCAGAATGAGCGGCGACTTGCGAAACCTCAGCATCGCGGCCGGAAGAGATCCATGCACCCAAATGGCCTACAAAGGCAATCAATAAAGCTGCCCGAAGAAATTCATCTTTGCGGGAGATCCAGCGGGCCAGTAGAAAACACAGGAAACCCGCCAGCAGATTACTCGCCAGAGGAACCCATTGCCAAGGCGAAATTCCAACGAAGAGACGGATGTGGATCCAACCACTGCCAACCGTAAATAGAAGCAAGCCGGACACCCAAGCAAAGCAATGCAATGGGGCGGTCGGGCGGAGCGGGCGCGGAAAACAGAAAAAAAGCAAACTCAGCAACCCTCCCAGAGCGCCGGACTGGAGGGATACTTCCAAAGTGTCGCGCAATGGCTGGTCGAAGGTGAGCCCAGTACTTGCTGCCACCAAAAAGGATTCCAGGGCGCCTAGGCACCACCCGGCCAGAATTCCGGGAGCCAGGAACCGAGTCAGAATGGTCATGATTGCGAACGCGAATCTTTGGATTTGCGCAGGGAGAGAACGGGCGAGTTGAAGCGGAAGGGGCCCAGTCGCAAATGTACTTGACGGCCGACATCGCGGAAGTCATAGCGGGCGTGCAAGCGTCGCGTGGATTGATTGTCTTCTTCCAGTAAGGTCATGACTTCTCGGATTCCCATTTCCGGAAACAAGTCCTCGAAGCAGTGTTTTACGCCACGATTGCTCACGCCACGATTGCGCCATTCAGGCAGGCACCAGCCCTCAAACCAATACGCTTGGCCTTCCTTGGGGCGAACCCAACAGTCCATTTCAGGGTCTAAGTGGGGGACGGTGCAAAACCAATTGTGGGCCACCACCACATCCCCTTCCAGGCCTAGGTCGCACCAATACCCCGGAGTTTCCAAGCGTTGTTTGTACCAAGTTCGTTTTTCCGGAAAGTTGAACGACATGGCGTCCAGATCATGCAGGGTGGCCAAGCGAAAAACCACCGAATGGCTGCGGTGGCGAGGAACCTCGGCTAAGGGAGCGCCAACATCGCGAATGGTCACGACCATGTTTTTCCAGCGGAAGAGCTTCCACTTAAGCACTTCCAGAATTCCACGGATGCCACCTTTGCGAAAGCGAGCCACGATCCTAGCGACTGGATTCTTGTTGCTCATTCCTGCTTTTTCTTCTCCTTGTGGTGGACATTCCAGACGATGAACACGAGGGCCCATTGCAGGAAAATGGTCCTTTCCATGACGGGATGGTGGATGTTGTACATGCTCTTCAGCCACCAAGACAGAAGTCCAACCATGACCGCCAAGCCAATGAGAGCCAAGTGGTCATCCTTGACCCGCCAAATCCCCCAACCTTTCCGGATTACGGCAAACCAAAACGCGAGATATCCCAAGCCGGCCGGGATTCCTCCCTCGGCCGTGAAGAGGAGAAATCCATTGTGAACCCGGTAGAAAAGGGCGGAGAGGTAGCGTCCGTCAAAGTCCGCATAGGGGAGGATGTAGGGGGCGTAGGAGCCAATTCCCGTGCCGACGAACGGCAAATGGGCAATGATGTTGAGGGCCGTCATCATTTGCGGGATCCGAGCAAAAGTGGAGCCGGTGTCGGGGCCGCCAACTCGATGTCGAATTTCCGGAGAGACCATCCATAAGATGGCGGCAAAGAGGACAAACCCCATGGCGGGGAACCAAAGAGAAATCACGGCTGGTTTGCCGAATCGCTTTTGCGCAATGTGGAAGACCAGAAAGAGGTCGATGACACCACAAACCCAACCGGCCCGAGAAAAAGTCATGATCAAAACTCCTTGGGCCATGACGTAGGTCGCGGCATACCAGAGCCGCATCCTGAGTATTTCCTTGGGATTGAGGGCCAAGGCAAGTGGCAGTGGGGTAATCATGCAGAGCCATAAAGCCAGGGCATTGGGATGGCCCATCAGCCCGCCCGTCCGAATCAGGGCGCCACCTGGCATTTCCATTTCCTTGACTCGAACCTCTCCCAAAAATTTGAGTCCCAATTTCCCACCCGTTGCAAACTGGGCCAGGGCAACCATGCTCTCTACCCAGATTTGGACCATGATGCCTTGGACGATCCACATCAGCATGCGCCTACTGTCCACCTTCTTGGCGAGGTAAACGAAGATCAAAACCAAGCGAGTCCATTCCAGCCAGGCAACGAACGAGCGCGTTGGGCAAACGCTGTTGATGGGGAAAGAAAGAATCCAAAAGGTGAGGAAGGCCATCCACCAACCCGCAGCTCCCAATGATGCCGTCGGTTTTTCTCGCCGCAATACAAGGTCCACCAACCAATTGGCACCCAAGATCAACATCAAAAAATCCTTGTCCCAAAGGGTCACGTTGCTGGGCGCTCCCGATGGACTGGGTTCTCCTGTGATCACGAACAACTCAATGTTCAGTGCAATGGGCATAGTAAACGTCAGGACAAAAGTGACCAGTTCAATAAACTGTCGTCGGATATAAACCCAAGCAATCAGCGAAACCCCGATGAGGAGAGCCGCCATGATTACGGCCTGCCAGCGCGCCCCCCCGTAGTGGGTCAGGGCGGCGCCAACGGCTGCAAGCATGGCCCCGAGGAAGGTCAGAGTGGTTGGAATCCAGCTAGGCCGAAGATTACCTCCGGCCATTCCGTCCAGGTCGAGGTTTTGGCGGGGTGCCATCCCTTGCCTCGATCAGATGCGCTTGTAGAAAAAGCTGGGAACGGGGTTCCGCCGCCGGGTCAAAACGGCACCCAGGACTTCGGAACTGTAGCGTCGAAGCATGGCCACACCGCGTCGGGCAATTTCAAAGTGAACTCCAGTTCCGCTCACGACAAAGACGGAGGAGTCCGCAAGAGAAGACATCAAACCACCATCGGTTGCTGCCAATGGAGTGCCAGAGAGGACAATGAGGTCATAGGATTCTCGGGCCAAGTTGAGGTCTTTTTCCTGATCTTCCGGAGTCCGATCTTTCAATTGCAGAATGTCAACGCCTTCGATTTCGGAGAGTTCCTCAGGGAAGCCGGAGGGGGTGGCAAAGGCGACGTGGATTCCTTCTTCCGAGGCCCGCAAACACATGGCTGCAGCAAGGGTGCCCGCTCCCTCTAGTGACGTGGATGAAGCAACATGGATTACTTTGTGTCCTCGCGCTCGCGCGGAGGCAAGGGAAAGTCGTGCAGCATTCATGACCGAATCGGGCATGCCATTGAGGAAGGCCTTGGCGTGTTCGCGGGCATTCATGGCAGGGACGGAGGCCAGGACCGGGACGCCAAGGATTTCTTCCACATCTTGCACCGTGGCAACCCGGCCGTGGAAGTAGGCGCGCAGGAGGGCGACCGCAATGGAGGCGGGGATGCCTAGAAAAATGGCCAGTAGGGCCATCATGAATCGGTTGGGGAAGGAAGGTTTTGGAGGCAGGGATGGCCACTCCAAAACCTTGACGTTGGTCAGGCTCGCGGCGTCCAAAGCTTCGCTGATGCGCTCTTCGTCAGCCTTGTCCTTGTACTTGAGGTATGCGGCTTCAAGACGATCCCGCTCGCGGAGGATTTTTTCCAACTCTGCCTGATTTTGCTCTACCTCCCGAACGGAGGATTTCAGGGAACCAACTTGGCGCTCCAAGTAGTTTTGTTTTTGTTCCAGGAGTTTTCTCTGGTCCGTTTTCACGGTTTCGACGGAGAACAAGAGGGCTTGGCGACGTCGCTCCAAGTAGGCTCTCTTGAGTCCAATTTGCTCTACCAGAGCGCTTCTCGTGGCCGCGATTTGGTTGCGGAGATTGCGCACTTCCACGGAGGAGTCCGGGTCGCTGTATTGACCTACCTTTTCGGCAAGTTGAAGGCTCAAGTCCAAAAGCCGCTGGTTATAAAAGGAGATCTCCGGGGAGTCCGACAAATTGCCAGAGGCAAACTGCTCTTGCCCCTGCGTTGGAACGTCCAAGCCCCTCAGCTGTTGTTCCATTTCCAGCAATTCGATATTCAGATCCAGGAGCCGCTGATGGTTGTAGGAGATTTCTGGAGTTTCAGCAATCGCCCCAATAACGATCTCTTCCGGTGAGGAGGCCTTGAGGGTCACCAGTGCTTGTTCCGTGGTGACTAGCTCCTGCACGAGGAGATCGCGTTTCTTTTCAAATTCACCACCCAAGTTGGTTTGTCGAAACTTGGTTAGCATCTCCTGCTGGATCTGGAGTTTATCCAGATATTGTTCCGCTTCCCGGTTGAAAAACTTGGCTGCAGTGAGATCGTAGGATTCCGTAGCTGCATTCCACCGGCCATTTGCGTGGATCTTGATGTGGAAATCCAGATAATCTTCCAGAAGATACTGGAGCGTCTTTTGGGCTGTGGCTGGACTCTTGTCCTCATAGGCAAGAAGAAGAACATTGGTCGCGGGTTCGAGCTCGACTTTGATCTTATTGGACAGCTTGCCAATCAGCCGCTCGTGATCTTCAACCGAGGGTTGTAGCCCGATGCTTACGCACCAATCACGAAACCCTTCCATAACTTTGCCAAATCCTTTCTTCTTTTTCTTTTCTTTCTGCTGCTCCTCAAGCCGGGTGGCCACGTTGTCCAGCACGGGTCGCGCCAACATGACGTTGATTTCTGAAATCACATCCTCGGCAGTTGAGGAAAGCCGGAGGCCCTCGGTGGACTGAGTCGTGCCCTCAGGAGCATTTTCTCGCCCGGCCTTGACCAACACGGAGGCCTTCGCCGTGTAAGAGGGAGGCCAAAAATACGCGATGAACATCAAAAACGTGAAAAACGTGATAAAAAATCCGATCGCCGACCACCGCCATTCAAAGATGGCGCGAAGGATTCGCCGCGGGGTGTCCGTGCTGCGGGTATTCGGGGCGGGGGTATCCATGAAAGGCTTGCCTTAGGGATTGATGCGGAAGCCAGCGCCGAGATTAACAGGCATGTTTCGTTGGATGTACTGGGCCACAAAGCGGTTCACATCCCGAATGCCCGTGTGCGGCACGAGGACAACATCACGGGGGCGAAGTTGGATTCCTGCAAGACTGTGGCCGTGTTCTAAGAAAGTCTCCACGTCGTAAACGCGCCAGTCCACCAGCCCATCCTGCAAACGGTCGCCGGCGCGACTGATGACGACGATGTGTTGAAAGTCAGCGTATTCTGAGGCCCAGCCGGCGGTGGCCAGGGCTTCCACCAAAGTGATGTTGCCCAGAATGGGGAAGGTGCCTGGCTTGATGACCTCCCCGACCACGGTAAAGTTGAGGCTGGGGATGGAGATGGAATTCAAGGAGACGGAAAGGGTCGGGATTTTCTTGTGTAGAAGCGCATTAATGTCCTCTTCTGCTTCCGCCAAGGTGCGCCCAAGAACTTCCACCTGACCCACGCCGGGAACAGAAATTTGGCCCGAAAGACTGACGGTCAATTCTCGGGTTGAGCCGGAAGGATTTTGCAGAAGAAGAGAAACAAACTGATCCGTCCGTGCGTCTGCTTGTAGGAGAATGACGTCCAGGGTGGCGCCCGGAAAAATTTCCACAAAGGCAGCTTGCATTTCTTGCTTCAAATCCGCAGGAGTTCGTCCAGCAACTTTGATGGTGCCGAGCTTGGGGTATGTGATGCTGCCATCGGGAGCGACAACAAGTTCAAGATCCAGGTCTGCCTCAAGCGGCGCCTCCTGGATGAGAATTTGGATCTTGTCCCCTATGCCCAACTTGTAGACCTCGATCTCGGGCCATTCTCGCGAAAACTCCAGCAGTAGAACATCGCTTCGGGAAACCCGGTATTCCGTGGTTACCCGAGTCGGGGCGGGAATGGACCCCATTGCCACAGGAACTCCGAGTGCAAGAGGCGAGCCGCAACTCGCGGCAAGCGAGGTTAGCGAAGCGGCGGCGAGGAAGGTGAAGAGTCTCACGGTGCTGCCCTGGGGGTGAACCCAAGTTTAGTCCAGAATTGCACTTGTGTTCCGATGGCTTGGTTTGGGAGGGAGTGGTCGAAGGCGCTAGATTGACGCTACGGGCGTCGGAGCCAACCTCTTTCGGCCATTTCGCCCCTCGGGCATGAGCGTTCTTCGTGACACAGGTGGTTCCGTTGTCTTCCAAGGGGCTTCGGCCGCATGCCAATTCCTGGCGGGAATCCTCATAGCTCGGGCGTTATTGCCCGAAGGACGGGGTGTTTTTGCGTTGTTGGTTTTCGTTCCTGAAGTTGCACGCATGGTGGTTCAGTTGGGTTTCGGCACTGCTTCCACCCGTTTGGTGGCCCGAGAGCCCGAATCATCGGCCCGAGTGGGCCTCAATGCCATGGTTTTCGCCCTTTTGGTGGGTTGTGTGGGCGCGGGAGCGCTCTTTTTGTTTTTTCCAGAAATTTTGGATTTTGTGCGAGGAAGGGGAGGCGGAGTGCATGAATCCGCAAAAAACTTACCTCTGGGCCTGAGTTTGGCCCTTTGCATGCTTCCCCTCTTGGTTTTGGATAGCTTCCTTTTCTGCGTTTTGATTGGAATGGGGAAAATATTGCAAGCAAATTTGGCCAAAGCCATCCAAGCGGCCTCTTTTGTCGTTTTTTTGCCCCTCCTTTTCTCCTTTTCCGGGGAAACTGTTGCCAGCGCCATTTCTGCCCGGCTGGCCTCCTTTGCCCTGGGCAATCTCCTTTTGTTCTACGCATTGGCTCGAGTTTGGCGGGGTCCGCGGCGCTGCAGTTCGGGTCTGGCAAAGGGAGCCTTTCGTTTTGGCTTGCAGGTATGGCCCGCCGCCCTTGCTCTTTTCCTGCTGTTTCGAGTGGATATTGCCCTCATGCGATGGTTCCGGCCCGTGGCTGAGGTAGGTATCTATGCCGTGGCTTCCTCCTTGGCCCTGATGTTTCAATTGCTGGGCTATGCCGTGGAACGAGCCATGGTTCCGCGACTCATGAGCCGGTCGGCAGAAGAAACTGCAGACATCACGCCTCTAGCGACCCGCTGCTGGGTATTGATCTCCCTCCCGATTTCCCTCGTTGTTGCCCTGGTGGCCTGGCCTGCCGTGCCCTTCTTTTACGGAACTGGTTATGTCGGCGCGGTCCTGCCCTTCGTCCTCTTCCTGCCCGGACTCGTGGTTGGAAACATTGGCCAGATTTGCAACGCTGATCTCATCGGCCGCGGTCGTCCGGAGTGGTCCGTGCGTGCCGCAGTCCTGGCCTTGGCGCTGAATCTAGGCATGAACTGGTTTTTGATTCCCGCCTTTGGCATGGTGGGCGCGGCCCTCAGTTCCCTGATTTGTTATTCCGTTTACGGCCTAGTCTTGGCCTGGGGCTGGTCCTTGGTCGCCGCCCGCCCACTCCGCAATTTGCTTTTGCCGCGTCGGCAAGACTTCTCGATTTTGCGCGCGGCGCTGTTGCGGAAAAAGAACCCTTCCCCTTAGGCCTCTGTCAAACGAAGGAGCACCTGCTAGGAAACGTCCAAGAGCGTATCGTAGAGGGCTTCCGTTTGTGCTCGCACGGTCTTGATGTCGAAACGTTTGGCGGTTTCCCGGCCAACGGACCCCATCCGTTGCCTCATTTCTGGATCATCCAGCAGGCGGCTCGTTTCCTCGGCAAAAGCGGTTCCGTCCCCGTCGTCAACCAGCCGACCATTGCTCCCATCTTGGACGATGTCCACGACGCCAGGGACACGAAATGCCACGACTGGAAGGTGGGCAGCCATGCCCTCGGCAAGGGCCAAACCCAATCCCTCCCGACGCGTGCCAGTTACGAACAGGTCGGCCAAGGCGAGGTAGGAGTGGATGTCGTCCTGAGGCCCCAACAAAAGGACGTGGCGTTCCAGGCCAAGGCGGCAGATGGCCTCTTCCAGTTTGTCTTTTTCGGGCCCACCACCCAAAATCCAGAGAATGGCCTGAGGATGTCTTTCCAGCACGAGTGGCATGAGTTCCAGGAGTCGGTCATGACCCTTGCTTTCCACCAAACGACCCACCGCAACCAAGATGGGAGAGCCCAACCTCAAGGCAGCGTGTTGGTCCTGCAACTCGGCCAGCCTACGGGGGTCCGGGATTGCAGGGATTTCAATGGCGCTGGGAATGAGGTGCACTCTTCCTGGGAGAACGCCCGGGAATTGCAGCAGACTTTCCCCCACGTCGGATCCGACCGCAATCAGAGCATCGGCTCGGCGGTAAACCCGGGATTGGATCCAGGTGCGAAATCGTGCGCGCCATTCGTCCGAGGCACGTTCCGGTGGCACCAGTTTGGAGGAGTGAAATGTTAAGACAACGGGGGTCTTCAACTTACGCGCCACCAACATGCCGATCCAGTCACAATCCGAGAGATGCGTTTGAATGAGATTCACGGTGTGTTCTCGGGCAACGGCAAGAACCCCTCGGTAAAGGCGAAAATAATCCCAAAGGGCCAAAATAGGATTACTGGCGGAGTGACGAGAAATCCCCAGGACTTGAACGGGAGTGCCGTCCTCCCGCAGGAGTTCCTCCACAGGCCCCCCCCGCAACATCGAGCAAACGCTGGGTGTCCAACGTCCTTCTCCTTGGTGTCGACAAAGCCTACGAACGTAGAGTTCGGCCCCTCCAAGTTCGAGGGTAGGTAGAAGCTGCAGGACCCGAGACTTGACCATCGTTTTCTCCATGGGAATCGGCGCAAGATACAGTCTAAGCTCGGCTGATCCCACTCCGCCCCTTCTCATGGATTCGGAAGCCCCCTCTCCCAACCCGGTCTCCGTGCTTTTCTTGCTCACCGACCTGCGGGTCGGTGGCATGGAGCGCAAGGTCGTGGAAATTGTGACCAAGGGCGATCCGGTGCGGATGCGGCCCTCGGTTGCTTGCCTGAAGGAGGCTGGTGATCTGGCCCCGGTCGTTCGCCAGGCCGGTGTAGAAGTGGTGGATCGTCTTTTGCGCCACAAGTGGGATCTTTTGGTGTTGTGGCGTCTTTGGCGGCTCATTCGAAAACGAGGCATTCAGGTGGTCTGCACCATCGGAGATGGCGGCGATCGCATGTTCTGGGGTCGTCTTGCTGCCCGCCTTGCCGGGGTGGAGGGCATCGTTTCCACCCTGCATTCCACCCGGAATCCCCGGGGAGGGCGAATTTTGGATCGCCCAAACCGTTGGTTGATTCCTTTCAATGACGCTTATGTTGCCGTGGCCCAAGGAGCTGCCCGTTATTTGATTCAGCACGAGGATCTCCCCGCCGATCGCATCGTGGTGATTCCCAACGGAGTGGACTTGGAGACCTTTCAGGGTTCTGGGCGGGATGCGGCGCGCGCTGATTTGAATCTTTCCCCGCAGGCCCCCGTTGTTGCCCATGTGGCTGCTTTTCGACCGGAAAAAAACCACCGTCTGCTATTGCAGGCCGCCCAAAAGGTGCTGCCCGATTTTCCGGAGGCGGTTTTCTTGTTGGTGGGGGAGGGCCCTACGCAGGGGGCCACCGAATTCCTGGCAAAGGAACTCGGAATTTCCAAAGCAATCCGTTTCTTGGGTCGTCGCCAGGACATTCCCGAGATCCTTGCCGCTGCCGACCTGCTGGTCCTTTGTTCGCAGTCCGCGGTAGAAACCTTCCCCAATTGTGTGCTGGAGGCCATGGCCTCTCGTTTGCCCGTGGTTTCAACGCAAGTGGGCTCTGTGGACGAACAGATCCAAGAGGGGGTCTCCGGTTACCTGGTGCCCGTGGACGATGCGTCTTCCTTGGCCGATCGAATTGCGGCCTTGATGCGAGATCGGGATACCGCCAGGGCCATGGGGGCTCGGGGCAGGAAAATTGCGGAAGAGCAATACAGTGCCAAACGCATGATTCGGGCCCGTGAAGACCTTTTCCTCTCTTTGGTTGCCGGGCAGGGGATTCCATCCGGCTTACAATTCAAAACTGAGCACCCTCCTTCCGGGTAGGGCATCTGACCTCCCATGCTTCGCCGCCACCGCATCCTGATCCAGCTCGTTCTGGTGTATTTCGATGCCGCTATGGTTCTGGTGGCCTACGCCTTGGGGATTGCTTATCACAAGCCGATTCAGCAGATCTGGTTTCAAATCCCTGAAGCGGTCTTTCAAGACGGAGAATTCCTCCATTTCGGAATGTTGGGGTTTGCTTTGTCGGCGACCATTCTTGGCTACAAGGTCTTTGGTCTTTACGAAAGCCAACGCATGCGAAGCTTGTTCGGCGAAATCACACGCGTGTTTTTAGTCAACTTGATGGTCTTTCTTGTCCTGGTTTTCTTTACCGTTTCCCTGAAACTGGGAACAGGACACTTGGCGCAGGTTCTTGGTTTTACCTTGGTCAATACAGCAACAGGTGGTTTGGTGCGTACCGTGATTCGCAGCTTTGCAAAATTGGCTCGTCGCCGCGGTTACAATTATCGAAACCTCGTCATCGTTGCCACTCCAGACCGAGATCCAAGCCCTTTATTGGAGCGAATTGGTTTGCATCGCACTTGGGGATATCGGGTTCTGGGTCTAAGACTGCCCGATCACGCTTCTTGGACTCCCCCGAAAGAGGAGAAAGGCCTCCGGCTTGTGGCGCCCGGTGAGGGTCAAGCCTTTCTGGATCACAATCCGGTGGATGAAATTTGGATTGACGGGTTCCCTGGCCATGACCCTCATATCGGTGATTTTTTGGATGCGGCTATGGCCCAAGGAATCATCCTTCGCTACAACCTTCCGCGAAACTATTTCCCAGGAATGCGTTGGCGATTCGAAACCTTTGGCGACATCACGACGCTTTACGCTTCCCACTCACCCATGGATGATATTGAACGAGCCCTAAAGCGCGGGATGGACGTGGTGGTATCCGGCCTGATTCTTTTGGTCTCTGGGCCCTTGATCATGTTGCCCGTGGCCGCGGCCCTTTTCTTCGAGAAAGGGGGTCGTCGTCAGGTTCTGTTCCGCCAGGAGCGGGTGGGCCTCCACGGAAGAAATTTCTTGTGTTTCAAGTTTCGGTCCATGGTGCCGGACGCTGAATCGCGAAAAGAGGAAGTCGCGCATCTCAACGAGATGGAGGGGCCGGTTTTCAAGGTCAAGAAAGACCCGCGGATCACCCCCTTGGGCGGGTTTCTGCGCAAGTTTTCCTTGGATGAATTTCCCCAGTTTTTCAATGTGATCCAGGGGGACATGAGCTTAGTGGGGCCGCGCCCTCCGATTCCCAACGAGGTGAATCTTTATGAACGCACGCAACGACGCCGACTCTCCGTCAAGCCCGGCATCACCGGTCTATGGCAGGTCATGGGCCGCAATGAAATCTCCGAATTTGAAGAATGGGTTAAACTCGACCTAGCCTATATTGACCAGTGGTCCTTTTGGTTGGACATCAAGATACTCTTGAAGACGGTCCCCGCCCTGTTCCGAGGACGTTAATCGATCGCGGCATTCGGGAATTCCTAGCCTTCGAGATACGGGTTCCGTTTTGACCAGCGGTCGTAGAAAACCATGGCGATCATGGACACAACACCTACGCCAGCGAACCAAATCCAAAATTCGTAGGGGCCATAAAAGTCCCAAAGCATTTCTCTGGCGCCGTCTACCGAGAGCTCTAATTTCTCCGCGAGCATGGGCATCACCTCGGTTTTTTTGATGGCCGTGACCATTTCTAAATTCATTCCAAGCTCGTCCACAAGGTGCCGGCGAGCCAAGTTCACTTTGTCACCGGTGTCCTCGTAAATATGCCCTCCCGCAAAGTTGAGGACAGACCAGCCGATGCCCACCGTCATGTTGACGTAACCCATGTAGAGACCTTCTTTGCCGGGCGGAGCAATGGAGGCCAAATAGCGCATTTTGGTTGGGCTGGCCGACATTTCCCCGAAGGAGAACACGCCAATGGCCAGAAGACACCACCAACCGTTCATGGACTGGCTCAGCATCCAGATAGACAGAGCAGAAATGGCGATGCCGACGACAATTGCGGAAAGCGCGCGCATCTTGCCGGTAATCCAACCCACGGCAAAGGCCAAGAACATGATCAAGAAGGCATTGAAGTTCACCATCCATTCCCCCGCCAACATTCCGCCACTCACCACGGGAACATCCATGGGGACCCAGGACTGCAACCATGTAGCGAGGCCGCGGGAGTCCACCCAATCCTCAATGAAATTGGGCAGGAAGTCCCAGAGGGAATAGGCCATGAACCAAAACCCTGCAAATGCGAGGGTGAAGCCCAAGACCCGGAACTGCAGCAACCCGCGGATGCTGTCCACCAAAATGGCCATGCTTGTTGTGAGAACCTCAGCCAGCCCCCCTTGGTTCGTATCCGTTTTGTCTTCTTTCTTTGCCGGTTCTGGGAAAAACAAAAGCGGAATGAAGTTCAGGGCAATGCCAAAGGTGCACATGAGGAAAACGTGTTTCCAGTCGAGGACACGGAGCACTCCACCAATCAACGGACCCACGAAGGCCCCAATATTGACCATTTGATAAAAAATGGCCCAGCCGAGGGAGGCCTTGTGCTTGGGCATTTTTAGGGCGATCAGGCCTTGCAGGCCGGGTTTGAAAATAGCTGTGCCAAAGGCCAGGCCGAGAGCGCCAACGAAGAAGACCCAGAAGGTGTAATCACCACCAGCGGCGCCCTTCTGAAGTTCCATATTGCCGCCATTGAGTACAGCAGCGATTTCAATCGCATATCCCATTAGAAGATAGCCCACAATTTTGATTGCGGTGGCAATTGCAATGTTCTTTTTGAACCCGAACCGGTCGGCAAATCCACCGGAGAGAACGGGAATAAAACTTTGAACAATCGCCCACCAACCGAAAATAATTCCCTTTTCAATGTGGGTAAATTGAGGACCCCCATCCTCGTAGGCCACGACCATGTAGATGGGGAGCAAGGATCGAAGACCGTAGTAAGCGAAGCGCTCGACGATTTCCATCCCGTTGGCAATCCAAAAGGTGCCAGGAAAATTGAAAATGCTCTGGAAAAAAGTTTCCTTTGGGGCGGGCGCTTGAGGGCTGGACATGGCCGGAGAAACTAACGTTGCGGCCATGTCTTGTGGCCGGCGGAGCTCAGAGTCCGGTGAGCATGTGACGCAACTCGGCTTGGATTTCGTGATTCAGGCCCAGGGTGCCGAGGACCGCCACCAAATCACTCCGTTGGGAGGGGGTGGCCGTCCGCGCCAGGGCGCGAAGCCCTTCCACGAGGGGGGCCGTGCCCAAGGATCCCAGAGAAAGAGCTTCCTGCCGGTCGGGGGCCTGCAATCTGGCTAGGGCTAGACTTCGCGATTTTTGGTCGGCAGCTTCCGCCAAGGCCGACCAAGCCGAGATTCGAACTAAGGGATTGGGTTCTTGCCAGGTGGCTCGATCCAAAGTGCCGCGGGTTGTGGGGTCGCCCGGGGCTCCGACCGCCAAGGCCAGAAGTACCCGTTGTCGGATCTTGCCCTCTTGCCAGCTGGAATCCAAGGATGGGGCGGTTTCCGGTACTGCTGCCGTAGCCAAGAGATCTTCCCATGCTTTTCCTACGGCACCTGGGGAGCGGGAGGCCAGGAGAGACCAAGGGGAAAACAACTCCTCTGCCTGAGTGAGGGCCTCGAGGTGCAATAGGGCCTGGGCGGCCTCTTGTGGTGGCAACTGCTTGGCGAGGGCGTTGCCCCAGACTCGGATTTCGGTCGGGGTGGCCAAGGAAGAGGCCGCGACAATGGATTGCCAGGAACGGCCGTCCTCCAGGAGAAGTCGTCGGGCCAAAGAGCGGACCTCCGGCCAAGGGTCCTGCAAGGATTGCTCGACGCGCTGACCGGACCCCTCTTCCAGAAAGGCACGCAGAAGATCCTCCAATAATGCAAGGTGCAGGCGGGAATGAAACGCGGACGCTGCTGGGAAGGAGGGGCGCGTGTTGGACACCAACTCTTCGTGGTGGCTGTCCAAGAGCCGAATCCCGTGCCAGGCCCAGATCACGGCCTCGGCGGCCGAGCGATGCAAGGAGCCTGCCCCAAAGACACGGCTCAGGTAGGAATCCAAGGGCAGGGGGAGGCCGTCTGGGAGCGAATCCCGAAGGAGAAGCACGCCGCGCAAGAGCCAACCTACCGAGCGGGCTTGGCTGGTGTGGAAATCCGCTTCTTCTAAGCGGCGGAGTACCCAGATGGCAGTGCCGGGGCGGGCCAAGGCCGCCGGAATGACCTGGCCGCGGGTGGACTCATGGGCGATGGCATCCAAGAGTGCGCCTTCCTCCCCGGAAAGAGGGACCAACCCAAGAGGTCGGGAGTCGGAGCGCAAAGGAATGCGACTGTCCTCTTCGGTGGGCAGGATTGAGGAGCTTGGCGAAGAGGAATTCCAGACTTGGGCAGGCGCGGAGGGGCCGGCCTGTGGTACCGGGACCAAAAAGGCAGCGGTAGCGAAACTTCCCGCGACCAAGGGCAGGAGGAGAGGCTTCATGAGACAGGCGCGGGTTCGATGGTGATCGGGGCAGGGGGTTGGTCACAACCCACTTCGATGTGAACTGGGTAGAAGCCGAAGGACTCGGAACTGGATTGGTGGCAACTGGTGCCCTTGTTGCCGCAGTGAAAATTGAACTTGAGGCCGCGGGCCAAGCGGACATCCTGAATGCGGGCGCCCATTTTCTTGCCCGTTTCGGTAAAAGCGGGAGTCATGATGATGAAAAGGGGACAGACCGGGTCGTCCCAAGTGATGCGGATTCCGCCGAACTGAAATTCCGTCATCCCGCCTTTGCAGGCGGTAAACCCGGGGGCGTCCATTTCAACGGGGTGCCAATCCGTGACCCCGAAGTCTGGGCAGGGTGGCGTGGCAGGATCTTGAGGGACGAAAGCTAGGGAAAAAGTGAGAAGCGGGAGCAATGGATGCATGGGACCTCCTTGGGGTTACCCATGGAAGACGCCCTCCTCACCGGGGCGTTACTGCTCTTTGCCTACAGCCCGCGGGCCCAAGCCGGCCGGAACGGCGCGTGTTCGGGATCAGCCAAGACCAGATCCAAGGCCTGGACCATGGCCTCGCGATCACGCGGCAAATTGCCGGCCAAGGCTAGCCAGTTGCTGGCGTGGTTGGAACGAAAAATGGAGGCGCTGAGATTCAGGTGGGACAAAAACTCGCGCAACTCGGCGGCCAATTCTACGGGCGACAAGACCTCGAATTTCCCCTCGGCTGCCGTTTGGGCCAAGGGCGCGCCCTCGGTCGGGGTCATCACCAAGGTGGAGACAAACTTGGGCTGGATTGCGTTGATCACTTCCGCAGAACCACGGGCGTGCTGCTGAGACAAGGCGCGGCCTCCGGCGTTCAGCAAAATCATGGTGGACAGTTTCACGC
Organism: uncultured Planctomycetales bacterium; assembly: GCA_964464385.1. Lineage (GTDB taxonomy): Bacteria > Planctomycetota > UBA1135 > UBA1135 > UBA1135 > CAYXFZ01. The sequence goes on along the minus strand of CAYXFZ010000004.1, from coordinate 26,598 downwards.
CGGCTTCATGGGCACGCTGGCCGGCGGCAATCATTTGTTTGGAATCCACGCCCTTTTCCAAATCCGCCAGCACGGCATCGTCGCCGCTCTCCACTCCCAAGTAATAAAGGCTTAGCCCGCGTTTGCGCAATTCCGCCATTTCTTCCACCGAGCGCAAGAGCAGCGCTTGCGGCGAGGCGTAGCAGGAGATGCGTCGCAGATCGGGAAAGCACTCTTGGAGAAAATCACAAATTTCGCCGAGGAAATCGGCGCGAGCGATCAAAGCATCCCCGTCTCCAAGAAAGACCTTGCGCACTTCGGGTACATTCTCTTTGGCCCAACGAATTTCCTTCTTCACTTCCTCCAAAGGCCTGACTCGAAAATTCTTATTCCGGTACATAGCGCAAAAGGTGCAGCGATTCCAGGAACATCCCAAGGTGACCTGAAAAATCAGGCTGTCTGCCTCTGAAGGAGGGCGAAACACCTGCGGCGCATAAACAATCGGCAAAAGTTCAGTGGACTCGGGCATTTCAATCTCCAAGTCGATGGTCGGGAACCAAATAGTTGCGCACATAATCGTCCACGGCCTCTTCCAAGGGAGTTGGATCATCCGACCATCCTTGGTCGCGCAATCGGCCCACATCGGCTTCGGTGTGGTACTGATATTTTTCGCGCAAAATTTCCGGCATGTCCGTGAATTCAATATTGGACTCTCGGTCCATGGCCCGGAAGACGGCTGCCGCCAAATCATTCCAAGTGCGAGCGCCACCGGACCCAAGATTGAACAATCCAGAACTCTTGGACTCTGCCAAGTGCAGTACCATTTTTACAGCATCCTTGATCCAAAGAAAATCCCTTACTTGGCAGCCATCTTCCCATTCCGGTCTGTGGGAGCGAAACAAACTCACCTTGCCATCCTTCAATACCTGATGGTAGGCCTTGTGGGCCAAGGAACGCATGTCCTCCTTGTGGTCTTCGTTGGGGCCGAAGACGTTGAAAAACTTGACTCCCACGGCAGTATCCAGCATGTTCCTGTTCGCCATCCAAACATCAAAAATATGCTTGGAGTAGCCGTACATATTGAGGGGTCGCAATCGGGGGAGGCACTCCAGAGAATCTTCCATACCATTTTCACCATCGCCGTAGGTCGCAGCAGAGGATGCGTACAAAAATCGAACTTTGCGGAAATCGGCCCACTCTGCGAGACGGCAAGAGTAGGCGAAATTATTGCGCAATAGCCATGACGCATCGGTTTCCGTGGTGGAGGAACACGCGCCCATATGCAAGACATGGGTGAACTCACCGAATTTGTCCTCTTCCAATCCAGGCAGGAGATCGTCAGCATCCAAAATGTCCTCAAAACGCAAAGGAACCAGATTACGCCACTTGTCCGAATCGCCCAGCCGGTCGGCGAGCACGATGCGTTCTTGGCCGCGGCAATTGAGTTCCCAGGCAAGGGCCGAGCCAATGAAGCCCGCACCTCCGGTAATCAGCCAGCGAGAATCTTGGGTCATTTCACCATCCCAAAACGTGGGCAAAGATCAAAGGTGCCACGATCGTGGCATCCGATTCAATCATGAATTTGGGTGCGTTTTTGGCCAGTTTTCCCCAAGTGATTTTTTCATTGGGCACGGCTCCAGAATAGGATCCGTAACTGGTCGTTGAGTCGCTGATCTGACAGAACCAGGACCAAAGTGGAGTTTTTTCTTCGTGCAAGTCTTGGTGCAGCATGGGCACGACGCAGATTGGAAAATCTCCAGCAATGCCGCCCCCAATTTGAAAAAATCCCAGGCCTTTGCCGCCACCGTTCTCTCGATACCAGGAAGCGAGCTCCATCATGGCCTGAATACCACCGCGCACGGTGCTGGAACGGAGGTCCCCCCGCAGGCAGGCAGCGGCAAACATGTTTCCCAAGGTGGAATCTTCCCAACCAGGCACAAACATCGGCAGATCCTTCTCCGCGGCCGCCATTAGCCAACTGTCGGCCAGGGGAATTTGCACCTGTTCTTGCAGGCGACCCGAGAGCAGAAGCCGATACAGGAATTGGTGCGGGAAAGCCGACTCTTCGGCAGTGTTGGTTTCCTGCCACTCTTCCATGACGGCCCGCTCAATCCTGCGCATGGCCTCGGCCTCGGGAATGCAGGTGTCTGTGACGCGATTGAGGTGCCGATCAAGCAAGGACTTTTCATCGGCGGCTGTGAGTTGGCGCCATTCTGGAATTCTTTCGTAGTGATCGTGAGCGACCAAGTTGAAAACATCTTCTTCGAGGTTGGCGCCCGTGCAGCAGATGGCATGCACTTGGTCCTGGCGGATCATTTCCGCGAGGGAGAGGCCAAGTTCCGCTGTGCTCATGGCGCCGGCCATGGTGAGCAATACCTTGCCGCCATCTCCAGTGTGCGTGCCCCAATGCGCGGCGGCCGCCTGCACAACTGCGGCGTTGAAGTGGCGATAGTGCCGATCCACGAAATCGGTGATGGGTCCGCTCATCTTTGCAGATGGGTTGGCCGCAGTTTGCGGAGGCAGATTCTAACTCTGCTCAGACTTCCTGGGTTCGCCGCAGGATGTCCACGTTGACGTTGTAGTCCGGAACTCCGCCGCCTTGGTCTACGCGATCGTGAGGGAGCAGGGGATTAGATTCGGGCCAGAAGGTCTGCACGGTGCCTTGGGCAACTTCCGCCAGAAAAATACGGGCGTCGATTTCGCCGTGGTCCGAACGCAAGCACACCTCTTGGTTGGCGACGAAGCCCAAACTCTGGGCGTCCACAGTCGAGATCAGGACATGGTCTCGCTCAGCGCCTGTCACCGAATCTCGCCAGCCATGCACCATGGAATTGAACTGCTTGCCTCGTCGCGTGGCCATTTGAAAGGCACCCTTTCCCACCACCTCCTCCTCGGGGGGGGAAAGCGGAACAAAATGGGCACGACCATCCTCGGTCGGAAAGACTCGGCCCGTGCAAAGCTGGGGCCCACCCCACTGGAATTGATCCCCTTGTTGGTTGAGCTTTTCAATACCCTTGTAAAAGGGAACGGCTTCGGCAATTTCTTGCCGGATGGCGTCCGCGTCCGCACAACCCAAAAGATCAGCCGCTTCCGGCCGCACTCGCCGCGCCAAGTCCAGAATCATGGCCCAGTCTTCGCGGCATTCGCCGGCTTGGTGTCCCGGGATCTCAGGCGAAAAAATCACCCTTCTTTCGGTCGAAGTCTCGGTGCCACCCCCACGCTGTTCGTAGCGTGTCCGCGCCGGCAGGATCCAAACCTCTTCCAGGGGATCCACCAACATTTGCGAGGAAATCACCAGATCCGTGTGCACTCGCAGGGGAATGCGACCCAAGGCTTTTTCCACGCGATCCGGACAGGGCATGGTTTCCAGGAAATTGCCGCCGATGCACCAAAAGGCTTCCACTTCCCCTCGCCCTGCGGCCGCCAAATATTCCACGGTTGTCCAGCCGGATTCCGCCGGCACCTCAAAGCCCCAAAGTTTGCCAAATTTCTCTGCCGTGTCCGGCCGGATCGGCAGACCGCCGGGGAAGCAAGTGGAGTAGGCGCCCATTTCACCCCCGCCTTGCACACCGGAATGACCGCGGATGGGCATCAGGCCACAGCCGTCCCGGCCCACCCATTCCTGCATCAGAGCCAAGTGGGCAATGGCACGGACGCTATCGGCACCGTGTACATGTTGGGTGATGCCCATGGACCAAACCAGGACCCCTTTGTCGGCGGCGGCAATTTCTTCGGCAAAGGCCTCGGCTTCTTCTCGCGTGCTGCCCGCTTGCGCCAGCAAAGATTCCAAATCTTGAGCATCCAGCACCTCTTGCCATTCCTCAAACCCGACCGTGGCCTCTTGGATGAATTCCCGGTTCCAACTCCCTCTCTGCAAGAGAATTTTCTGAACCGCGTGCAGGAAGGCGAGGTCGCCGCCAATGCGAACCAGCCAACTCCGATCCACCAATTTCGTTCCGAACACGGCCGAAACCGGATCGGAGGGAACCCAATAGCGTTTCATGCCGGGCTCCCGCATGGCGTTCACTTCCAGGATCCTGGCGCCCCGACGCTTGGCCTCCAGCAGGTATTTGGTGCTGACCGGTTGATCGTTGGCGGGGTTGCTGCCCAAAAAAACGATAAGATCCGCATCGTACCAATCCCGGTAAGAACAGGTGGTGGCGGTTACACCTATCGTGGACTTGAGACCGGCGGTCGAAGGAGAGTGGCAAAGCCGGGCGCTGTTGTCCACATGCGGCGAACCGAGGAAGCGCATTGCCTTTTGGGCGGCGTAATAGGTTTCGTTGGTGATCCCCCGGCTGGTGACGAAAGCGGCGGTGTGGTTTGGGTGGGCTTGCTGCCAACGGGAGGCAATCGCGCCCATGGCCTCTTCCCAGGAAACGCGTTGAAAGCCGGCCTCGCCGACACGCCGCCGCATGGGGTGAGCCAGGCGACCCAATCCACGCAGTTCCGCCGAACTTCGCTTCTTGAGGTCGGCCACATTGCTCAGCAAGGCGTGGTCTAGTGGACCCATGGTGTTAAGCCGCAGGAGATTCAAGCGCACGAGGCAAAGATGCGTGCCGTCAACAGTCCAATCTTTCAGGCCCGAAGTGCCTAGGGCGCAACCATCACAAACACCGCGCGTCAGGATGCGCCATGCATAACGCAAGTTGTCGCGGTTTTGCCAGACGATGCCTAGCATTTCGCGGAAGTGCCCGGGTTTGATGGCCCCGATTCCAAAAGGGGACCACCCGGCCGCCAGGCCCAGCCGAGAGCGTCGCTTCCTGGTCACTCGTCGCTTTCGGTTTGCGGGTGCACCAGCAAGGTGGCCGCTAAATTTTCCCGCAGAAGGGGCAGGAAGGGCGCCAAGGAGTCCGGTTGAATTGCGTTGAGGCGATTTTCAGCTTCCCTCAAATCCACCAAAGATTCTGGATTGCGCACCGACTCGCTCAGAACACTCACCCAGAAACCATTCATTCTTTGGGCGTCCCGTAAGCGCTTGCGCAAGGGCTCCAGGGCGCGCTGGATTTCTTCTTGGCTGGCGCCTTCTTCTGCAAAATCATTCATTACGCGGAGGGTGGAATCCAAAACTTCTTGGGCGCGGCCCGGTTCAGCAAAGGCCTGGGCAAAAAGAACCCCTCGGCCCGGATAGACCGAGCTGAATGCTCCTTGCGTGGCCGGCGAGTACGTTGCGCCAAGTTCTTCGCGCAGGCGTTCGCGCAGGCGATCTGAGACCACCGACTCCAGGACCTGGAGGGCGGTCGCTCGCGTGGCATCCTTGCCGTCCGGCATGGGCCAAGCCACGACGACGAGCGATTTTGGGATGCGGGTTTCTATAGTGCGAACCATGTGCAAATCAGTGGCGCACTCGGGCCACTGCAATCGCTCTGGCCACTCCTTCAGGGGGCGGCGCTTCGACAGTTTGCCAAAGGTCTTGGCCACGATCTCTTTCGCCTCCTCCAGGCCAAAGTCGCCGACAATCGTGACTTCCAGGGGTGCCTCGGAAAGCAAGGGGCCAAGCCACGCTCGAATGTCAGCCATGGTGATTGCGAGAAGGTCTTCTTGGGCCGGCAAACCAACTCGCGGATCCTCGCGCCACAAGGCGGGCATAAATTCCAAGCCCATCGGCCCGCCCAACTGGGTTCGCAAGTTGGCAAAGACTTGCGGGATCATGCGATGCAAGGGTACCAAGCCCTCTTCCCGGAAGCCCGGGTGGGCGATTGCGGCGCACAAGAGTTCACATTGCAGCTGCAGATCCTCGCCACTCGTGGTGCCCTCCAGCAGGAAACGATCGTCGCCAACGCTAAAACCAAAGTTGGCCAGGCGGCCAGCAAGCAATCTTTGCAAGTCTTCGATGCTGTGCTCTTCCAGTCCGCCACTGGCAAAGACTTGATCGGCCACCCAAGAAAGGGGTGTTTTCTGGTTGTCGAGGGACAGGCGACCCTCGCCCAACTCGCAGTGCACGAGAACTTGGTTTTCACGGAAGTCGGTGGGCTTGAGATGGACGCGGACACTGTTGGCAAAGAGGACGCTAGAGAAATCAAACTCCTCATTACGGATTGTTTCCAAAATTGGCGCCGCTTCGCCCACTGCGGAATAGGCAAATTTTCCGGCCGAGGCTCGGGCAAACGGGGCCACCACTTGATCGCGACTACGAGCGAGGGCTGCCGCCAGCTGCTCCTCGGAGTTTTCACCGAGATCCACGTTGCCGAACAAATGCAAAGACCACTCGCCGGGTTTCCACTTACTTTGCAAACTGGCAAGGCAATCTTGGGGCGTGAGCGCGGAAACTTCTGGTTCCAAGATTTCCAAACGCAAGTTGGCGGAGATCGGAATGAAGCGGTTTTCGGCCGCGGCGACGAGGGATTCCGCTAAGCCAAGCGAGGAGGCCTTGGGTTGGCGGGCGACGGCTTCGCGCAAGCGGCGCAATCCCCGGGCACGGGCCTCCATCAACTCTTCGTCAAGAAAGCCATGAGTCAAGGCGCGCCGGAGTTCTTGCTCCGCGGCAGCGAGCGCCTCTTGCCAACGCGCCGGTTCACAGGAAATCCTCAGGCTAGGTCCCTCGAAAGCTTTTAGAGAAGGGCCCCAACTCACGGAGGCACTCACGAATGGAGTGTCCTCTTTTTTGACCATTTCGGTCAGACGTTGGTTCAGCATACGATTGGCGTAATCCAGCGGAACTTGATTCGTCAATCGCGTTCGGTTGAAGGCTCGATCCTGCCACGGCAGGATTTTTTCCAGCGTGATGGTCACAAAAGGAACCTCTTCCTCCATGAGAGCGAAATCATGTTGCCATTGCTGGGGTTGTCCGATCGCCGGCTCCTCAGATGGGGGTGTCGGTGGGTTGGTCAAATCGGCAAAGGCGTTCTGAATGAGGGAGGTCGGGTCGAGATCCCCCAAATCCCCGACCAGCACTAGGGTCATGCGGTCGGGTCGATACCAACGTTTCCAAAACCGGCGCACGGACTCCGCAGTGAAAGAGTCGCGGTCCTCTTTCGTGCCGATGGGCAAGCGTTCGGCGTACCGGGTGCCGCCAAAGCGGCGGGCGAGATCTTCCAGCATGACCCGCATGCTGGCGGAGTCCCGCTCACGATCCTCGGCATCGACCACTCCTTTTTCCGCCTCAATCTCGTCTCCTTCAAGAAGGAGCCGGCCGGCAAAATCGCTCAACACAGTCAGTCCTTCTTGCAGGGAGGCCGCGTCCGCTTGCGGAAGGTCCAATTGATAAACGGTTTCGGAAAAGGAAGTGTGGGCGTTGGAATCGGCGCCAAAGGCCATGCCGTGTTCCTGAAACCAGGGGATCAGTTCGCCGGCTGGGAAATTTTCCGAGCCATTGAAGGCCATGTGCTCCAAGAAATGAGCGACTCCCCGCTCTCCTTCTTCTTCGGCCAAGCTTCCCACATCCACGTGCAGGCGCAACCAGGCACGATGTTGAGGTTCGGGATGGGATGCCCAAGCGAAACGCAGTCCATTATCGAGAGCGCCGTAATGAACGCGTGGATCTGGGGCCAGATCCGACTGCTCATGTTCCCAAGGAACCGGAGGAATGGGGTTTTGAGGGGTAGCGCAGGACGGACCCGCGAACATCCCGAGAAGGAAAAGGTGTCCGTAGTTCATGGGGAGCAGCAGGAATGGGAATCGGGAGGGGATGGATCCTCACTGAGGGAATCATGATCCATCTCCGGATCATCGTGAGGGCGAAATACTCGGGAAAGAAAACCAGGCACCCCGAGGCGGAAAAGGGAGGCCAAGTAAAGGCCAATCAGTCCGAGGAGAGAGGCGTTCTCGAGGGTGGATCCTTGGTCGTGAAGATGGGGGGTGGCGATGATCGCCACGTTGCCTAGAACAGCGTTGCAAAATAGGCCCACGGCAATGGCAGCAAGGAGCATGCAAGCACCAAAGGCAATCGCCACTTTGCGGCCGTGCAAGCCGGAAAGCAGACCCGCGGTCGTGACATTGGTGGCCGGGCCAGTCAAAAGAAAAGCAATGGCGGCACCCGGGGAAAGCCCACCAGCCAGCAAGACCGCAGCCAGCGGCGTGGAGCCCGAAGCGCAGACATAAAGGGGCATGCCAATGAGGGTGGCAAGGACGACGTCTAGGCCGCGTGGCAGACCCAGCAGCACCTCACCGGACAAGGCCGGTTCCAGCCAAGCGGAGAGGATGAGGCCGACCAGAATCCAGGGCGCGGTGTCATCCACGACGTCGCGGAAGCCGTATCGGACTCCTTGGTGGATTCTTTGCGGAATGGGAATGGCTTCTTCCTGCTCGCTTGCCTTGGGCGGCGTTGGAGATGGAATCATCCGGCCCACGACCATGCCCACGACCAGGGCCAAAAGGGCTGCTGCAGCCAGACGGGCCACGGTCAGTTCCGGGCCAAGGAGTCCCAAGGAAAGCAGGATGGCGGCCCAACCCACTTCCGGGGCGGCGACCAAAAAGGCTAGGGCCGCGGGCGGGGGTGTTCCGGCTTGGGCCAGACTGCGATACATCGGCACGACGCCGCAAGAACAAATCGGCACAGGCAGACCGGCGACCGTGCCCCGAAGGGCCTGGGAGAGGGAATTTTTGCCGTGGAAAAAACCACGCAGACCGGAGGGCAGGAAGGCCTTGACCGCGGCGATGGTGAGAGACGCGGCCAAGAGGGCCGGAGCGCTGGCGCGAGCCAAGCGCAAGAAAACTTCAGCCGGGCCATTCCCGTCAGAGCTGGAATGGAAGTCGCCGAGGCCGAACAGCAGAGCTCCTCCGAGCACACCCCCGAGAGCGGAGGCGGCGAAGTGGGAGGGTTTGGTTTGCTGGAGGGCCGGCAAAAAAGAATGGCCCAAGACAACATGCAGGAGAATTCCAGCCATGAAGGATTGGAAAAAGGCTAGCCAAGAGGTTCCGCTACCCTGCAAAAATGGGCCGCTGTACCCGTGGCCAGCAATGGTGGCCACGGCCATGGTGCCCAGGAGTAGGCAGGCGGGGCGCAGGCCAAAGTGCGGGCGAATGAGTAGCCAAAGGGCGATGGCTACGGGCAGCCGGTGCAACAGGACGGCCAAGGCCAGATGGGGTACGGCGTCGCTGACCGCAGCGTGGCTAGTCCGACCGGCCCCGTCCAGAAAGGCCTGCAAGGTCAGGGCGAAGCTGGCGAGGACCAATTCCCATGACGGCCCTTTGGTGGGGGCGGAGATCAGGCGGTGCAGGACAGCCGGAAGAAAGACGCCGACAGCAAAGAGAGGAGCAGCGAGCCAACCTCCATGACCCATGGCCCACGGGAGCACCTGGAAGAGCAAGAGGCCAGCCACTGCCACGCGGACAAAACCGTCCATGCCCGCAAAGGCGAATTGGGAGCTGCGACCCAGCCGGAACAGAAGAGGACCGGCTGCCAAGGCCAAGAGGCTGGATGCGAGCAGGAAATCCATGAGATTTCAGGCCGGATTCTAGCGACTAGCGAGCAAGTCGTTGGCCGTTGCAAACGGATCTTCGCTTGCGCAGATTGCGGAGGAAACTGCCATCCCCAGCCCCTTTGGCAATTGGCCAGAGTTTTTCGGGGTGATGCCACCAATGGCCAAGATGGGAAGTTGAGATTGGCTGCGGGCTTCCTGCAAGGACGCAAGTCCAAGACCCTGAGAGTAAGCCTTGGTGGCTGAGGGAAAGATTGGACCGAAACCTACATAGTTGGCGCCGTTCTGTTCCGCTTCGGCGAGTTGTTCCAAATCGTGGGTACTGATGCCGATGGCGAGTTGCTCACCCGCCAAGCGTCGCGCATCCTGCAAAAGCATGTCCTCCTGGCCCAAGTGCACACCATCCGCGCTGAGGGCCATGGCGACCTCCAAGTTGTCGTTCACCACCAATTTTGTGCCGGTATCCGACAAACGAGCTTGCAACTCCTCGCCCCATTCCTGCAGTTGCCGGGAGGACCAAGTTTTCTCGCGGACTTGAATGCAATCGGCGCCACCTCGGATGGCCTCCATCACGGTTTCCAGCGGATCAGCCCTGCACAAATCGCGGGTCAGGAGGAGACAAAGCCTAGGGCGGAATTCTGCCACGGATAAGGCAGACTACCCGATCGACCTGGAAGCAATCAGGAAACCTGTTTGTTGTCGCCTGCAGCTTTGCCCTTGTTTTTTGCCAAGGAGTGCAGGAACTGATTAAAGTCCTGGCGACTGAACAGACGAACCTTGGCTCCACACTCCACGCAGTAGGCACCTGCAAGGCTCTGCAGATAGCGGACATAGTCCCGGCACCGATTGCAGAATTTGGTTTCCGCGTAGAAGTTGCGCTGGTCCATGAAGAGAGTAAACCTCCCGAAAACCCTCTTTGCCGGATGAAATTCCAGAAACTCGCAAAATCAGCAGGAATTGGGGCTACTGAGCCTGGATTTGATCCAGAGCCCAGGCGGCGTGCTCCCTCACAAGGGCGGAGGGGTGTTGCAATGTTTGTTGCAGGACCTTCTCTCCGCGGTTTAAATTGCCAAGGACAACGCAGGCATTGCGAACCATGCACTCCCATCCTGCCCGCCGAATTGGGGAGCCAGAGAATTTTTTCTGAAACTGATCTTCCGAGCAAACCACGAGATCTTCCAGGCGCCATTCTTGGAGAACGGGCAAGGTTCCCCAGAGTTCTTGTTGGTCCTTCGCCTTGTCGCCGAAGGGGCAGGCTTCCAGACAGAGATCGCAACCAAAGACATGGTCTCCGAGCAAGGGTCGCATTTCCAAAGGGATAGCACTGCGGTGTTCGATGGTCAGATAACTGATGCAGCGGCGAGCATCCAACTGGTAGTCGGCATCCAGGGCGCCAGTAGGGCAGGCTTGGACGCATCGGTTGCATGTTCCGCATTCCGGAGTTTGTTTGGCGGCAGTGAAGGTGGGGAGTTCTTGATCCACCAGCAAGCCTCCCAACAACAGCCAGGGGCCGAAATGCGGGTGGATGACTAAGGTGTTTTTTCCACGAAAGCCAAGCATGCCCTGCAATGCCCATTCTCTTTCCAGAACCGGGGCGGCATCCACGACAGCCCGTGCTCTTTCTATGCAACCCTTCCTTTGCAAATGGCGGCCAAGTTTTTCCAACCGCCGACGCATGACATGGTGGTAGTCCTTGCCCAGGGCATAGCGAGCGACGCGACCCCCTTCACGAAATCCTCCTGCAGGCCGTGACGATGGCAACGCAATCATGAGAAAACTTTTGGCCCAAGGCTTCCAGGCGCGAAGATCCGGCAGCACTTCTCGCTGATTTTCAAGCCAACCCATTTCGCCGGCGCGGCCCTGGTCCAGCCAACTGGCGAGCCTCTCCACCGCCAGAGAATCCACTTTCCCGGCAGGGAGGCAAGCCAGGATCTCTAAATCGGAGGCCTTTTCGGCCCCGAGGAGTTCAGCGGCCTTGTTTTTGGCCACCGTGAGCTTCGGAAGTTCTTGTCCGGTCAAGACTTGGGATGGGACTAGGGGGCATGCCAAAGATGGCTCAAAACCAAGATTCCTGCCCAGAAACAGCGTAACCGATCCTAGGTTAACATTTAGGGACCCTACCCCCATGTCTTCTACCCGGACCACCCCCCCCAGAACGGACCCAGGCTTCGCCGAAAGGCTTGAAGCTCTGGCTGTGGGTCTCCCAGAAGATGGGCACAATCTTGGCGAAATGGCTGAGGAGGTCCGTGAGGCGCGCAAATGGAGCCGTGATGCTCTTTCTACCGCTCTCATGGCCACGTATCGGGACACGGCCTCCAAAGAGGCCTTCTCACTTCTTTACGTACTCAACCAGGAAGATTGCC
>CAYXFZ010000004.1:4937-14887 GCA_964464385.1 uncultured Planctomycetales bacterium | reverse complement strand
TTTCCTGCGCTTGATCTACCACCATCTAAAGCGGTCCTATTACTCGGTGGACCCGGCCGACGTGTTGCAAGAAGTGTTCTTCAATGTGTACCGGTATCCGTTCAAGTTCAATCCGGATCGCCGAACGGCCTTCCGCAACTGGACCCATTCCATTATTCGAAATACGGTTCTGAAGCACAGCCGCCGAGCCCAGCGGGATTACTCCCTCTCGCTTGGTGGAGGGGCCGCTGATTCCGAAGAGCGCCATGTTGTCGAGATGGCGGACGATCGCGCCAGCGACCCTCTCATGAATACTGCCGAAAGGGAAGCCGAAGCCGACTTGGTCGGCGCATGGCGCCTCTACTTGCACTTCTACCTGGATGCTTACCGCTGTCTAACGCCGCGAGAGAAGCGAGTACTTTACCTCGTCGAGGTTGAGACCCTTCCCTACCGCGAGGCGGCCGAGCGTGTTGAAGTGCGGGTGGAGAATCTCAAAATGATGGTCTTCCGCGCCCGGCGCAAGATCTTCACCATCATGCGGCGGAAATTCCAAACTTCCCAGGACGTTTCTGATCGCAGGGCAATGGCCACCCAACGCCAGGAGGTCGGCAAGCAATGACCACCACCCGCGGCGAATTCCTCGACGTCATCCGTAAAGTGCGGAGTCACAACGGCTTGCTTTGTGTCAGCTTCCAGCGGGATCTCTCTGCCCTGCTCGACGGTGAGTTGCCCGAGCAAAGTAGCCGACGCACTTTGGCGCACATGGAGGCTTGCTCTTCCTGCGCCGAGTTCTTCCAGGCCATTCGCCTGCAGACCTTGGCCCACCGTGACTTGGCCGTACCCGGAAGTCTGGCTCGCCGCTTGGGCCGGATGCGTGGCGAAGATCTTTTCGAGGGGATGACGGATGCCGAGATCGTTCGCCGATTGGCCAGCGCTCTCTACGAATTGGGCAAAGCTTATGTCCTCTTGGCCAACGATGGCGACTACCTTCTTCAGGTCGCCCAAGAGCCCGTCGAAGTGGACAAGTTCTCCGCTGGTGAAATGGCCGATGCAATGCATGTCGCGGGCGAGTCGGGTGCCTGCTCTCTTTCCGAGGAATCCCTCCGCGCTCGTGGTGACGACTACCTCGCTCATGGCGGTCGCCTGTTGGAAGAGGCCCTAGACCTCAAGCCCAAGTTTGCTGAAGCCCGGATCTACTCCGGATTTGTGCACCAGCTTTGTGGCCGTGAGGATGAAGCGCTTGGTTGTTACCGCGAAGTATTTTTGCACACGGATCGCCCCGCCAACCGGGCTCATGCTGCCATTCAGATGGGACAGATTTACGATGAGCGGGGCGAGCATCGCCAAGCTTTGCGTTCCTACCGTTGGGTTTTGGCCAGCGGCATGTTGGCGCGCAATCCCGATCTTGCCTTCGTTTTGTTCAATATCGCCATCGAGCATCTTTCCTTGGGCGATACCAATCGTGCCGTTTCTATGCTCCTTCGCATTCGGGACGACTACCCCGAAACCTGGAGTCATTGTTCCGATTGGCTGCAGAGTTCTCCCCACTTCCTTTCCGATCTTCGTTCCAACGCCGACTTCCGCGCCCAAATTGAGCGTGAAGAGCCGGCCTTCTTTGCTGCCTGATGAAAACTCGCCTTCTTGCTCTCCTCCTCACCTTTGCCACCGCCGTTTCTGGTCTGGCTTGGGGCGACTTGGGCTCCAGCGGCAAGGGCCGCGGCGATAATCCAGTCGTCGGCAGCCTGCCCTGCATCGCCGACCCCCGCCTGGACGATCTCTTCTGGTTGCCCAACGGTTTACCCAAGCCCCCTACAGGCTTCACCGCGGGATTGCCACCGGTCTTCGGTTTGATGAGCGACAGCGCCGAAATGGAAGGCATTCTCTTCAATGCCGCGGGCGACCCCTTTGGCTACGTGGACCAGGCGGAAAACTGGACCAATCTTGGTCTCGTCAAACGAGCACGCGTTAGCCTCGATCGGAACCAGGTTGGCCAAGGAAACGGTTCCTTCTGGCAGTTCCTCCCGAAGGGTTACCTAGGCGGCACCCTCTCGGTGGAAATGGGTGGCCTAACTTCCACTTACCCCATTACGACCCAGTTGTACCCGGTCTCGCTGACCGAGTTCGCGCTGTCCCCCTTCAATATGGGTCGTGTGACTTACACCTTCAGTGCGCCGCCTGCCAGTTACTCCATGGCGGATGTCACGGTGGATGTGTTGCTCTTTATGGGCACCCTTAACATCGCCTACCGACCCTGAGCTCGGACCCTGCTCGTATCGCCATCCCCCAAGGGGATTTGTGCGGAATCGGACCCGAAGTGGCTCTTCTGACTTTGGCTCGTCCTGAGATTCGTGCCCGTTGTCGCCCTCTTTTCTTGGGCCATTTGTCTGCCCTCAAAGCCATCGCCGATTCCTTGGGTCTTGCCGTGGACTTGGAAGCCGTGACCACCAGCGAGGATGGCTTCTCGAGGCCGGCATCGGCACCCTTAGCTGTTCTTGAGTTGGAGAATCCGCTACCAAAGGAGCCGCGCGGCACTCCTTCCGCGGCCTTCGGTGCGGCAGCTGTGGAGGCGGTCTTGCGGGCGGGCTCTTTGGCCATGGCAGGCCAAGCAGATGGAATTTTGACGCCGCCACTGCACAAGACCAGCATGCATATGGCCGGCTTCCCCTTCGAGGGCCAAACTCAAATATTGGGCGAGCTTTCCGGCGCCAAGCGTTGGGGAATGCTGGCTTGTTCGGGCGAGTTGCGCATTTGGTTGGCGACGCGGCACATGGCCTTGACCGAAGCCATCGGGAAACTGAACGTTCGTTTGGTTTTGGACGCTCTCCGCGGGGCACATCACGTTGCTCGCGATGTCTTTGGCAAAGAAAAGCCCAGGGTTGCTCTCGCCGGACTGAACCCCCATGCCGGAGAGAACGGCGCCTTTGGTGACGAGGAGAGCCGCATTTTGAAACCCGCGATTGCCAGAGCCTGGGAAGAACACGGGATTACCGTGGCCGGCCCCTTGGTTCCCGATGTGGTTTTCGCGGATGCTCTAGCCGGGGAATGGGATGTGGTGGTTGCTCTCTACCATGACCAAGCTTTCATTCCACTGAAGATGCTCGGCCGGAATCAAGCATGGACCGTCCTTGCGGCCGGCAAGATCTTGCGGGTTAGCCCCATGCATGGAACCGCCTGCGATCTCGTGGGTACGGGCCAAGCCGACCCTTCCCCCTTTGCTTACGCATTGGATCGGCTCCTGGATTGCTGTGCCTCTAGAATTGCCGATCCATGCTCCAACAGTTCGACGACCGCAACCGCGACCTCCTGATCAACATCAACGGGGAACTGATTCCCCGAGATCAGGCCGGGATCAGCCCATTTGATTCCTCGGTGCAGGGTGGCGACGCAGTTTGGGAGGGCCTGCGCTTGTATGACGGTCGAATTTTTCGCCTGGAGCAACACTTGGCCCGCTTGGTTTCCTCCGCCAAGGCCCTGGCTTTTGCCGAGATTCCCACGCCAGAGACTCTCGTCCAAGAAATCCGGCGAACGCTGGAAGCCAACCAAATGCGCGATGGCGTGCACATTCGCTTGACCTTGACGCGAGGGGTCAAGGTCACTTCTGGTATGGATCCACGTCTCAACCAGGCTGGTCCAACCCTAATTGTCCTCGCTGAACACAAACCTCCGGTTTACGAGAAGAAGGGATTGCGATTGATCACCAGTAGCGTGCGTCGTTTTCCACCCGACTGTTTGGACCCCAACATTCATCACGCCAATTTGATCCAGTCCATTCTGGCCAAGATCGAGGCCAACCACGCTGGCGTGGATGATGCCCTGATGTTAGACAAGGCGGGATTCGTAGCAGAGACCAATGCCACCCACATTTTTGCCGTGGAGAGCGGTGTTGTCCGCACACCCACCACGCGTGCCTGTCCCGAGGGGATTACCCGCGCCGCAGTCTTGGAATTGTGCGCGGCCAACCAAATTCCTTTCGAGGTCGCCGACCTTTCCTTGACAGCTCTTTATCGGGCCGACGAAATGTTTTGCACGGGCACCATGGGAGAACTTGCGGCAATTTCCGAGTTGGATGGACGCCCGATTGGCGCTGACGACTTGCCGATCACGGCCCGCCTGACTCATCTCTTTTCCGCTCTCGTTGCCGCGGAAGGCTCCGCGCTCCTTTGAGCTGATGGGGGTCCGGTCGGTCTTCTTGCTGGGCTTGGCAACCCCATTGCTGGCCCAGGATCCGAATCCTGACTTTGGTTTGGTCCTACGATTGGATCGTGCGGACAGCATTTCCGAAATCCGTCGCCTGCGGATGTCTTGGCAAGGATCCTTGAAACAGGAAATGAAATACAAACTGAGCGGGGATGTTGTGGGGGGTGCCCAGATCCGCGATCTTTGGATCCAGCGAGAGCTGACTTCCAATGGCACGACTCTGCGGGTGGGCCGATTCAAGGAGCCTTTGGGTCTCGAAGTCTTGACCAGCGTCCGTGCGCTCGCATTTCCCGAACGCTCGGTGGCCTCCTCCTTGGCGCCCGGACGCAACACAGGCTTCCTCATGGCTGGCCATTTTTTGAAAACGCGCGGGCTCTGGGCCGCTGGCGTTTTTTACAACCCTTCGGCTTCGGTCTTTGGCGCCGAGGGGACCTCAGGATCGGAGTCCGCCCTTACGGCTCGCTTGACGGGGATCCCTTGGGTATCTCAGGACCGAGGCTGCTTGCTGCAATGGGGCGCCGCCGCGAGTTTGCGCCGCTTGCGCGGGGGAGCCATTCAAATTGCTGCGAAACCGGAGAACAACGTGGCACAGAACATTGCCGAGGGTGGTTTGATGACCGCGGGGGAGGTTCAAATTGGGCAATTGGAGGGTGCCTATGTCGGGCGGCGACTTCAGGTTCAGGCGGAGTGGTTGACCCTGGGGGCAGCATTGGACTCAGGGGGCAGAGTGAATTACCAGGGGTGGTCCACTCAGGCCGGTTGGATGTTGTTAGGCGAAGATCGCCCTTGGTCTCGAGAACGCGGCGCTCCTGGCTTGGTGGTTCCCGCCAAAGGGCAACCATCCTTGGAATTAGCGGGCCGCCTTTCTTCTCTCGACCTGAATGATGGAAACTTGGTTGGGGGAAGTCCAGATCTTCGGTCCGTGTGTTTGAACTGGTATTGGGATGAACAAACTCGATTGCAAGCGGCTTGGATTCTGGCTGACACGGAATCCGCAGGAGAGGTCCGTTCTGCGGTTTTGACCTTGCAGCTTTTGTTCTAAAAAAACACCCCCGGCCGATGTCGGCCGAGGGCGTTGAACCAGAAGCTCGAAAGAGTTTTTAGAGGGTGTTCAGGAAGCGATCCACTTCCCAAGGGTGGACGACGGCATTGTATTCATGCCATTCGGCCTTCTTGGCATTCATGAAGCCATTGAGGCAATGCTCACCCAACGCACCCTTGAGGACATCGTCTTTTTCCAGAGCTTCCAAGGCCGAGCCCAAGTCACTGGGAAGACTTTTGATCTTGAGGCGCTTGCGTTCCCTCTCGCTCATGTTGTAAACATTGCCGGTCACGGGCTCCGGCGGCTCAATCTTGTTCTTGATGCCGTCGAGACCGGCGGCCAACATGCAGGCGAAAGCAAGGTAGGGGTTGCAGGATGGATCCGGCATGCGCAACTCCATGCGGGTGCCAATGCCTCGACGGGCTGGAACTCGGATGAGCGGGGAGCGGTTCCGTTTCGACCATGCAAGGTGGGTTGGGGCCTCGAAGCCCGGCACCAACCGCTTGAAGGAGTTCACGGTCGGATTGGTGATCGCGCAGAGCCCGCGGGCGTGCTTGAGCAACCCGCCGACGTACCAACGCATGACAGCAGAAATCCCATCTTCGTCATTTTCGTCGTAGAAGGCATTCTTGCCCTCGGAGAAGAGGGACTGGTGGACGTGCATGCCGGAGCCGTTTTGACCAAAGATAGGCTTTGGCATGAAAGTGGCGTGCAGGCCAAAATCCTGGGCAATTTTGCGAACGACCCAGCGGAAGGTGAAGAGCCGATCCGCCGTAGCGAGGGAATCTCCGTATTTGAAGTCAATTTCGTGTTGGCCTGGGGCAACTTCGTGGTGGGCGGCCTCGATTTCAAAGCCCAAGTTTTCCAGAGCGATGACAATCTCACGCCGACAAGATTCGCCAAGGTCGAACGGAGCTAGGTCGAAGTAGCCCGCACCGTCATGGGTCTCGGTGGTGGGGTCACCATCTTCCGTGCGGTGAAACAAAAAGAATTCGGCTTCAGGGCCACAGTTCATTTCGTAACCAAGTACTGTCGCCCAAGCATTGACGCGCTTCAAGTTGCCACGCGGGCAACCTTCGAAGCTGGTGCCATCCGGGTTGTGGACATCACAAACCATGTGCGCCACTTTGCCGTGATCAGTCCATCCGGCGCCTTCGGAAGGCCACGGATCAATGCGATAGGTGGCATAGTCGGGATGCAGCAGCATGTCGGACTCTTCAATGCGTGTGAATCCCTCGATTGAGGAACCGTCAAACATGATTTCACCGTCCAACGCTTTCTCAAACTGGCTGGCTGGAACTTCGACGTTTTTGCTGGAACCAAGAATGTCAATGAACTGCAATCGCAGGAAACGAACGTCGTGACGCCGCATGTGATCCAAAATTTCGTCTCGGTTCATGGTGCCGGTGATTGCGTAGCAAGCGTCCATGGTGGTGGAGTAATCCTTTTCTTCGAGTTGAGTCATGGGGTTCTCTGGGAGGAAGGGGGAGGGGTCTGGCGGCGAAGCATAACGCTTGGAGGGAAAAATGCACCAAAAAATAGTGCAAATCGGCAAATAACTGGCAAGAATATGGAAAAACATGCCAAGAAATTGCAATTCCGCTCTGTTTTCCGTGCGAATTGCGGAAAACCCGGCTAAAGCTGGGAAAGAAGCAGAATGGCGTTGCCCGCATCGCCAAAATAGGGTCATAGGAGCCGGCTCCAGCCGAAAACCCCATTCCTTCTCCCCCGCATTCGATGCCGCCCGATTTGGCGGCACTCATCCCGCAAGTGGCCATGCCGGGCGAGTGGGAGGGTTTGCGTTTCGAAACCTTGTCGGTAGAGCATGGGCCGGAAGTGGTGGATCTCTTTGAGCGGGTATTTGGGATTGGCATGTCGGTGGCTCAATGGGAATGGAAATTTTGGCGCAACCCGGCAGGTCCTCCTGTGGGCATGGCAGTTCGTCATTTGGAAAGTGGAAAGTTGGTGGGGATGAATACGGGGCGCTTGCGCAAGTTTCAGATTGGAGAGCATGTCGGTTTAGCCATGCAAGCCGCCGACAACGCGGTGGACCCCGAGTTTCGCGGCGGCCAACTTTTTCGGGCAGTCACCGGCGGCATGGTGGGATCCGCTCATCAAGGTGGCGTCTTATTTGCCTATGGCTCGCAAGCCACCGATTTTTCCCTGCGCATTGGTCGTCGCTATTTCAACTACCAAGATCTGCAAGTGATGCGCCCTTGGGAAGTGCGTCTGGCCTCCGGTGGCGGCACTGGCTTGCGAAAGATCATTCGTCACCTACGGGGTGTGCTGCGGAATTCTACCCAGGGACTGGATGCATGTACTGTTGGCTTCGATTTTATGTTGGACCCACCCTATGGAGTTCTTTTGGACGAAGTCTGGGAGCGAAGCCGAAAGGACTGGAACATCGTGGGTTTGCGAGATGCAACCTACTTGGCTTGGCGTTGGGGAGCGTGTCCTGTTGGCAGGCACCGATTGCTTCTCATCCAGCAAGCGGGTGTTCCCGTGGGCTGGGTGGTCCTGCGCTTTGAAGAGGAAGGGGGTGTTCCCATTGCCCGCGCTCTCGACTGGTTTTTTGGCAATCATCTTGGCGTGGTCAGGGCCCTGTTTGCTCGCGCCGCCCTCTTTGTTCGTGACGAGGGAGCGGCGTTTCTGTTTTTTAATACCAGCGATTCATCCTTGGTCGCGGAAGCGGCTACGAACCTTCCCGGATTTCAGCGATCCGACCGCCAGCCTGATGACAAGTTGGTCGGGACGGTCATGGTGCAACCCCACGGCAACGAACATACTTGGACTTGCCAACGCGCTCTCTTGCAGGGGGACAGCTGGTTTTACACTCAAGGGGATGCCGACTTTAGAGATTGATCGTGAGCGTTCTGCTCCTCATCGCAAAAGTTTTCCTGTCTTTGGCGGGCGCGATTGGTCTCCTTCTTTCCCTGTTGGGGTTGCCAGGCCCCATCCTTTTGATTCTCCTTGGGGTGGCCCTTCCTTGGCTGGGCGGGACTTGGATAGACTTCGCTTGGATTGTGGGCGCCGGCGCGTTGGCGGAAGTGGGGGACTGGTTGGCCAGTGCCGGTATGGCCAGGCGCGCTGGCGCCAAGGCCCCGGGGCAGTGGGGCGCCTTCTTTGGCGGGCTTGCCGGCGGTGTGGTGGGGGCTCCGATTCTCCCGCCCTTGGGGCTCTTGGTCGGCACAATTGGCGGCGCGTTTCTGGGCGCCTGGATTGGCGAACGTGGCTATTCCAAACAGGACTCCGCCTCCTCCATACGAGCTGCCTTCGGGGCCGGACTGGGAGCTCTCTTGGGACGGGTCCTGAAAATGGCCGGCACCCTTTTCCAGTGGTTCTGGTTGCTAGCCGTCTTGTGGTTTTAGGGCGGGTTTGCCTCCTTTTTCTTCCGCAGGCTACCCCATTCGTGCGTAATCTAGACTCAGATACCTGACCATGAAGACCCTCCTCGCCTCCCTCCTCCTCCTTTGCCCGATTCTTGCGCAGGATACGGCTCCCGAACCGGCTCCAGATTCCTCTGCCGCGGCCTCTCTCCTCAAACAGCTCCCCAAGGTGTTCCAGGACTGCATTGCTACCTTGCAGCAACCTTGGGAATGCGAGCTGTCAGTGAAGGGTGTCCAGGATCCCAAGGGCGTCAACTCCTCTTTCCAAGGGGAAGGAAAGCTCGCCTTCTTTTACCCTCGAATGTTTGCCGCGGAGTTTTCGGTGAGCATGGGCAGTGCAGAAGGAAGCATGGATGCCACGTTAAAACTCGTTGCGGATGACGACTTCCTCACGATTGAAATGGACATGTCGGATTCCCCTGCGGGGCCGATGACCCAAGCATTTCGGGTAAGTCTGGACCTGATCGAAGAACTTATATCCGGCGACGCTCTTTTTTCCATGATGGAAGGGCCTGAGGGCGCCACCCCCACGGAAATGTTCGAGATGGCTATCGACTTTTTCGCGGGCGCAGAAATCTCCGAGAAGGACGGTACGGTTTCTCTTGCTTTGGACATTGCGGAGTACATCGGTGAAGAGGGCGAAGAGGGCAAGTTGGAAATCCAGTTGCAGCGGGGCAAAAAAATCGACCAGATCTTCCCCAAAAGCCTTTCGGTCACTGGAGAAGCGGACTCTTCGGTTTTCCTCGCCATCTCCAAGATCCGCTATCCTGAAAGTTTTGCTCCGGAGCGATTTGAATACGATGCTCCCGAGGGGGTGATGGTTATGGACATGACACCGATGCTGCGTGCCCAAATATCCGCCTTGGGTGCTGGAGGCGAAGAGGAAATGTTTTGATTTTGTCCACCCTCCTTTTCGCCCTTCCTTTGTCGGCTCTTCCTCAGGACGCCCCCGAGGCCTGGCTTTCTCGCGTCAAAGCTTCCGTCCAGGTGCCCTTTGAGGCGGATCAACACATGACGATGTCCATGGTTCGGGCCAAGCATACTGCCCAGGGCAAGGTCATTTTTTTGGATGCGGAACATTTCCGGCTGGACATCAGCAACACGATCGAGATCGAAGGGCAGAAGAAACCCCAGAAAAGTCGGATTATCAATGTCGGCGACGGCAAGTGGATGTGGATGGAAAACTTTGATCTCACTTCGAATCGAGCTCAAGTGAGGCGCATTGCATTGAGTCAGATTGCCAAGACCGCCAAAGATCAAGGGCGTAATTTTTCTTCCGTTCACCCCTCTGGTCGATTTCTGGATCTTGCCAACCACGTGGCTTTCAAAAGCAGCGCGCAAAGTGA
>CAYXFZ010000004.1:0-4927 GCA_964464385.1 uncultured Planctomycetales bacterium | reverse complement strand
CCTTGATCGTAAAACGGGTTTTCCTCTCTCCTTCGTCGTACGAAGTTACATGGACGAATTGGTGAATTTTGAATACCGCAACTTCCGTGTCTTGGATCCTAAAAAAGTGGACCCAAAGACTTTTTCCTACGAGATGCCGCCCGGCACCGTTTTGGAAGAGCCTCCACCTCTTCCCGCCCCGATCAAACCAGCCACACGCAAGCCATAATGCTGATTGCAACCCTATTTCTTTCTGTTTTTGCGGCCGTTCCCCAGGAGGGAGTTCCTTCGGCTGTTGCTGTGGATCCTGGCCATGATCCCGCCGCCATTGTCTGGTTGGACAAGATGGCCAAGATCAGTGGCCAGCCTGTGCGCTACAACATGCGTATGGAAATGACTATGGAGGCCATGGCCATGGAGATGACCTCTGAAATGGAAATCTTCATGTTGGACAATATGCACTTGGTTTCTTCCGGCGTGACCATCGTGGAGAGCGAACTCATGCCCGGAGGTCGCCAAGAAATTCACATGAAAACCGTGCTGGATGGCAAAAATATTTGGATTGAAGTGGTCACCCCTATGCCGAAGGAGTTGGGCGGTGGCGAATCCACTCAAGTCATGAAAATCGGTTTGGACCAAATGGACAAGTTGGGCCAGATGGCAGGCTTGGGTTCCCAATTTGGTGGTTTCATGGATCTGACCGACATGGACATTGCCTCCCGAATGCGGGAAATGTTCGACCTCTACTACCGAGACATTTCCGTTGTGGAGACGGAAGGGGGCGTGGTCATGGAAGGCCGCATTTCTGATGACCTCATGGACCTGCCGGGAATGGAAATGCTGGATCTGGAGGAGTTTCGGATTGAGTTGGATCCGAAGACTGCATTTCCCATGTCCATGGTGATGGGGGTGGGCGGATCCGAGACGATGAAGATTGTCATGTCCGGGGTTTCCTTCCCGGATCCCAAGAAAATCAACAAAAAGAATTTTGTCTATACCCCGCCGGACGGCGCTGCCGTCATTGACTTGGGCATGATGTTGGGCGCTGGCGTCCCGACCGAGTCCGAGTTCTAGCCGCCTGCCGCCTGCGCTCGAGTGCCAGCCGTGTCCTTGCTTTCCTCACCAAAGGCCCTCTCGATCCCTTGCCACAGGACGCGCGCCGTTTGGCGCCAAGTGTGCTTGCGGGCTTGTTCTCGGCCAGCTTTTGCCAGTTCCTTGCCCATTTCCGGCCTTTCCACCAACTGCTTGGCCTGACGGCCGAAGGCGAGGGCTTGCTTGGGGTCGCACCAAAGCGCGGCCTCCTCGCAAACTTCAGGCAAGGAGGCGGCGTTGGAGGCGATCACCGGGCAACCCAAGGCCATGGCCTCGAGTGGGGGCAGGCCAAAGCCCTCATGCAAGGATGGGTGCACCAAGGCAATGGCGTTTTCGTACAACACTCGGAGTTGGGAATCGGGGACGCGCCCGACTAGGCGCGCAGAATTTGCCGGGAGCTTCGATTGGAACACCCCGGATTGGAGGCCGCCGACTACGACCAGCGGTAGGTCTTGCAGGCCAACCCCTTGCAGGCCCTCCGCGGCTGTAGCCAAGTTCTTGGTCGTAGCATGAGTGCCGACGGCCAAGAAATACCCCCCTTCTTGGAGTTCATGTTGTCGAAGAACGGCTCGATCCGATTTCCAGCGGAGGGCGTGCTCATGGCCACAGCCGGTGACGGCAAAGCGCTCTTCGGGAATGTGGAGGCGAGCACTCAAGCGTTGGGCGGAATCTCGCGAGAGGGTGTAGAGGACCTTGGCCCGCCGCGCCGCGCGGGGAACCAGAAACCGATACAACTGGCGAAACGGAGCTGTGTAATTTTCGGGTTGCTCCCAAACCAAAGCATCCGCCACCATCAAGGCGCTTTGTTCCGCTAGCAAGGGGGCGGTGTGTTTGAAGGAAAGCAGAGGGCCACGGGCACGGAAGGGGAGGACGGCCTGTTCCCAAAGGTGGGAAGAGAAAAAACCACCGACGTGCATGCGCAGATGAGCAAAAGATTGCGCCTCTTTGGGCACGCGTGGGCAGTGCAAAAGAATATTCCACCGCTCCCGGTCAATCTCCCCCTCTTCCAACATGGCGTCAAATTCATGCAGGACCTCATTGCCAAAGCGTTGCAATCCAGTCACGGGCTCGTCAAGAAAACGAGCATTGCAGTGCAGGTCGCGAGGCGGCCCGTTCATGCGTCTGCCGGATCGGCGGACAGGATCCGATCCAGCATTTCTCGCACTGCTTGATCCATGCCAACCATGACCGCGTGCGCTATCAATGCGTGCCCAATGTTCAACTCCTCGACGTGCGGCAGGGACGCGATGGGGCGGACGTTGCGGTAATTCAGGCCGTGACCGGCATTGACGCGCAGGCCCAGGTCGTGCGCGAAGCGGGCGGAGGTTTCTAAACGCTTCCTCTCGTTTTCGGCCTCCGCGCCCTGAGTGTTCGCCCAAGCGCCCGTGTGCAATTCCACGAAATCAGCCCCCGAGCGAGCCGCCGCCTCCAGCATTTCGGGCCGTGGATCCACAAAGACACTCACCAAGATGTCGGCGGCCTTGAACTCTTCCGTGAATTTGGTCAGCGCGTCCAGGTGGGTCTCGGCATCCAGGCCGCCCTCGGTCGTGAGTTCCTCGCGCATTTCCGGGACAAAGCAAACTTCATCCGGCTTGACTTCCAAGGCAATGGCCAGCATTTCATCGGTCAAGGCCATCTCAAGGTTGAAGGTCGTTTGCACGGTTTCTCGCAAGAGAAAGACATCGCGATCTTGAATGTGACGCCGGTCTTCCCGCAAGTGGGCCGTGATTCCTTCGGCACCAGCCAATTCGCATTGCACGGCGGCGGCAATGGGGTCGGGCTCGCGGACCCCGCGAGCTTGGCGAAGGGTGGCGACGTGATCCACATTGACGTGCAGGCGCGGCATTCTCGTTATTCTAGGCCCGTGCTTAAGATCACCGCCGGCGATCAACGGGGACGCAAATTGCCCGTTCCCAAAGTTAAGGCTACCCGCCCTCTCAGCGAGCGGGCACGCATGGCGGTGCTGGATCATCTCCAATCTTGGATCCCGGCGGCACGAGTTTGGGATATCTGTGCCGGGTCCGGGATCTTGGGGTTTGAGTGCCTGTCCCGCGGCGCCGAGGACGTCGTTGCTGTCGAGCGGCACCCGGCGGCCGCCACTCACCTGCGGGAAGCCGCCGAGCAACTGGGTTTCTCTGCTCGGCTGGAGGTGCGGCAAGAAGACGCGCGCGCATTTTTGCAAACCAATCCTGACCCTCCCGACTTGGTGTTTTACGATCCACCCTACGCCGCCTTTCGCGGCAGTGGCAGACCCGAAGCTTGGGGTCTCTTCCGCGATCTTTGCGCTCGTATACGACCCGGCGGGGTGGGCGTGGTCCATACCCCGCGCGGCCTCTTGTCCGACGGCGAGATGGCGCAACTCCCTGGCCTAGAGCGGCGAGATTTCTCGGCCGCCTCTTTGTATTGGTGGCATTGTCCAGAGGAAGACCAGTCGGCAAAGGAAGGGGAAGAAGAGACGGAAGCATGAAAGCGATCGCCGGTCGTCTTTGGTTGGACGGGGCCTTCCGCCGCGGTTGGGTCTTTTACGAGCGTGGTCGCATTCGCCGCTTGGGTCGAGGGGATTTGCCGCGCCGACATCCCGCTCAGACGAGGAAACTTCGCGGCGGCGCCGTCATTCCCGCTTTGGTGGACACTTTGGCGCACGGATTTGCGGGTGTCGATGCCGGCACGGGATCCAGTGCCGATCTGAATCGCATGTTGCAGGCCTTGGGCGAGGAAGGGGTCGGCACAATCCTGGCCGGTCTCTATCCAGTTCCGAATGTCGCTCTACGTTCTGCCGCCCGAGCTTGGTCCGGCGTTTCGCGCCGCGCCACCGTTGGCCTTGCCAAGCCCGCCCGTTCGGCCGGCTGGCATCTGGAGGGTCCCTTCCTGCCACCGTCCATGGTCGGTGCCCTGCCCCGTTCGGGTCTGCGCACGGCCACGGCGAGGGCGGCTACTGCTCTCCTTCGTGCTTGCGGCGGCCATCTCAAAATGATGACCTTGGCTCCTGAAGTTCCCGGAGCCTTGTCCGTTGCGCGAGCTCTTCAAAAAGCCGGCGTGACGGCCTCGATTGGCCACACTCAGGCCAGCTTGGCGGACTGCCAACGCTTGGCCGCCGTGGCGCCGCCCGCAATCACCCACATGGGCAATCGCATGCCGGCTTGGACCGCGCGCGAGCCCGGGCCCATGGGATTGGCCTTGGCCGGGGAGTCCCCGCTGGTTGGCGTGATTGCCGATGGCGTTCATGTGGCATCGGAAAACTTGCGCTTGATGGCGGCTACCCAGCCCTTGGCCGCGTCCTTGGCCTTTTGCAGTGATTGCCTTGCCGCCGCAGGCACGGCCAAACCCCGATTCGTGGCGGCCGGCAAACGATTGCGACGGGATGGGGTCGTTGCCCGAGACGGCAAGGGTGGCCTGGGTGGAGTGCTGGAGAGTTTGCCCCACATCCTGGCGGATCGCGTTGCCGAAGGGACCCTCACTTGGGCCCAGGCCCTGCGTGGCGGTGCAGAGGTCCCCGGCGGGTGGCTGGGCGACTGCGGCCAAATTCGGTTGGGTTATCGGGCGGATTTTGCCTGGCTGGACAAGAACGGCCGCATTTCCGGCCTGCCTTGAGCTTAGGGCAATTCCTTCCAAGCTCAGGGCGTTTCCGCTCAAGGAAGGAGAGGATTTCGGCCGATGAGAGGACGCATTCCATGTCGTTCCGCACTCTCTTCTCTGTCCGCTGGCTCAAATGGCCCCTTTTGGGCCTGATTTTGAGTCTGTCCGCCTGTGCCCATGGTGGCGAAGATGATAGTGGTGGGGTGGGGGGCGGCGCCACCGGAGGTGACCTGACCTGGGACGAAGGCAATTGGGACGAAGTCACCTGGCAGTAAGGCTA
>CAYXFZ010000003.1:6108-53305 GCA_964464385.1 uncultured Planctomycetales bacterium | reverse complement strand
CTTTCCATGTTGCTCGGCGGCATCATTCTTTACTACGGTCTGGGTGAATGGGGACTGCAGGAATCTTGGGTCAGCCCTTCCGGAGAAACCAAATACGCAATTACCACCCCAGGTACGGTCTGGCGAGAAGCCGGCCTCTGGTTTGGAGTTTCCATTCTGGTATCGTCCAGCCTTTTGCTATTTGCCTTGCAGTGGAAAACCATTCTCCGCGCCTTTCGTGGGTTTGGTGGAACGGCCTCTTCAGGAAACGAAAAGGACCAGGAATTCGAGGCCAAAGTTGCCGCCACGGAAGTGCCCATCGATTGGTTCCTTTGGGGTGTTTTGATTTTCGGCGCTGCGGTGGTCGTCTTGGCCGAAGTGTATTTTGAAATTCCGTGGTACTTTGGGGTCTTGGCAGTCTGTTTGACCTTCGCGTTGTCCTTGGTGGCCTGTCGCGCCACCGGCGAAACCGACATCACGCCGACAGGGGCACTCGGCAAGATCATGCAGCTCACCTATGGTCGGCTGATTCCGCAAAACTCGACGGCCAACTTGATGACGGCCAGCATTACCGCCAATGCCGCGGGCAACTCGGCCGACCTGCTTTCTGATTTGAAATCAGGCTACCTCTTGGGCGCCAATCCTCGCCGCCAATTCCTGGCTCAATTTATGGGCGTGATTTCCGGCACCTTTGCCACAGTCATTGGCTTCCGACTCTTGGTCCCCAACGCCATCACCCTCAACGGCCAATGGTTGGAGAATGGGACCTATCTCCAGCCCGACTTCCCAGCACCCGCGGCCGTCAGCTGGAAAGCCGTCGCCGAACTCTTTGAGTTTGGCCTCGAGAATATGCACCCCGCCCATCTCCAGCTCATTGTTGCTGGCCTCGCAGTGGGCTGCATCATTGTCGCCATTGAGCGACTTGCCCCAAAATATGTGCGCGCTTCCCTTCCCTCGGCGACCGGTGTCGGCATGGGCATGATCTTCGGCTTCAACTTTGCCCTTTCCATGATTTTGGGCGCCGTTGCTGCCGAAATTTGGAAGCGTAAGGACAAAACATCGGCCGACAACTACCTGGTCCCTGCCGCTGCCGGGATCATTGCCGGGGTCTCTTTGATGGGTGTTGTGGTCGCCATCTTGAACAATACGGCCCTGTCCAACGCCGCCTGATCACCACTCCCTGGCCCTGACCGGGCTACAATCCGGGGCGATGCCGCGCTTCCTTGCCGCTGTTTTTGTTGGGCTGTCGATCCTTCTAGGGGCCTGTGGCGGACGCGCCGAAGCTCCATCGCAAGATCTCGCCATCTATGGCCAGATTGCAGATTTTTCCTTCCAGAATCAGAACGAGGTCGAAGTATCGCGCACTTCTTTGGACGGCAAAGTGTGGGTCGCCGATTTCTTTTTCACCCGTTGCCCCACGATTTGCAAGCGACTCTCCTTGGCCATGAAGGATCTGGCCGAACGGACACCAGCCGGTGCGGATGTGGCCTTCGTTTCCTTCACCGTGGATCCGGATTACGACCAGCCCCCCATCCTCCGCAAGTACGCCGACACTCTGGGTTTACCCCTGGAACGTTGGTCCCTAACCCAAGGCTCCCGATCGGCCTTGGCGGACTTGTGCCGCAACTCCTTCCAACTCGCCCTCGGCGAAGAGATGGATGATGAAGGCAACATCTCGCATTCGGCCAAGTTTGTCTTGGTGGACAAAACCGGCCGGATCCGCGGCTGGTTTTCCGGACTGGACAAGGACGAAGCACCGGCCCTGGATTCCGCCTTGGCGAGGTTGCGCATGCAATCCTTGCTCAGCGACGAGGGTTTGCCGCGACTTCCCCTCCAGAACGCCTGTCTGAATGGCATTGCCTTCGTCCTCCTCATTCTGGGCTGGATTGCCATTCGGCGCAAGCGGGAATCTCTGCACAAGGCCCTGATGATTTCCGCATTTGCATGCTCGGTCGCCTTCCTCGTGGGCTACATCTGGCATCACGCCACCGCTCCGGAAATGTCCGTTCCCTTTGCCGGGCCGGTCGCCTGGAAGCCAGCCTATCTGGCCTTCCTCCTCACGCATACCATTTTGGCGGCGTGCGTTCCCTTCTTGGCCCTGCGCACCATCTTTCTTGGTTTGCGCGATCGCCGCGAAGAGCATCGCCGTCTTGCCAAAAAAACATTGCCCATCTGGCTCTATGTTTCCGTCACCGGCGTCTTGATTTTCTTGATTCTCTATCAGTGGACCCCTTCGTGGGAAAATGTGCGCCTTCGAGCCGCCATGCAGGCCAGCTCCGCCGAAGCCGATGGCGAATCGTAGCCTTCTCGGTTTGGCGTTGGTTTGTGCAGGTTGCTTCTTGGCTCTGTTGCTTTCCTTTGGAGGGGGGGGGGCGGCAAATTCAGATGAATCGAATAGAAAATCAAATCCCCAAATGCAGGCATTGAACGCCGCCCTGGATTTGGCATACGGGACCCTGCGAAATCCCAGACTGGGTGATCTAGAATCTTCCGAAGGATTGCGTGCCGGCGCCCGAATTTGGAGCAACAAATGCGCCCATTGCCATGGCCACTCTGGCCTGGCGGACACGCCAACCGCCTCTTTATTGGTGCCGCGGCCCCGCTCCTTTTTTTCAGGTTTCGTCAAATATAAAAGCACTGGCTTGGTTCAGCCCCCCTCTCGAGAGGATTTGAAACGCACCATCCAGCAAGGAATTCCCACAACTTCCATGGCCGGTTTTTCGTCCTTCCCCGACACCATCCTGGACCCCATCACGGCATACACACGATGGCTCCTGATTCGAAATCAAGCCCTCGCGGGTCTCCAAGCCCAGCAAATGCTGGATCCCCCTCTGGATTTGCCTTCGGCGGCGTTGTCGGCCAGGGAGGGATTGCTTGCCAATTGGGCAAACCCAAAAACAATTCCGGTTCCCCAGCTGGGCCGTTCCAACCCCGCTGCCGTGGCTCGCGGCAAACAACTCTTTCATGGCGCTCGGGCCGCCTGTTCGAGTTGCCATGGGAAAAATGGCGTGGGCAAGGGCCCCGCCGCCTGGGACCCTCAGCAAGAAGTCTGGCTCCTGAAGGATCTTTGGGATGAGGAGGCCCGACCGCGAGATCTCAGTGGCCCCCTCCTGGGCGGATCGGACCCTCTAGAAGTATGGCGACGCATCGCTCTGGGGATCCCCGGCACTCCCATGCAGTCGAACCTAAATAGGCTGGACTCCGTAGAGATTGAGGACCTCGTCCACTTTGTCCTCTCTCTCCAGACGGAGTCCCAACCATGATCCCGGTCAAGCACCCCTGGATTCACCGCTTGGCCGTGGCCTCCCTGTTGGTGGCCGTCCTCCTCACCATTGGCCTTGGAGGTGCTGTGACCAGCACCGAAGTCGGCATGGCCTACCCCACTTGGCCCAATATCAACGGCTGGAGCTTGTTCAACGTTTTCTACGGCGAGATTGCCAACACCTTTGGCGTCGGCTCCGCCCTGGAGCACAGCCATCGCCAAGCTGGCACCCTGATCGGAATCCTGTGCATCGCCCTCGTCCTGGCATCGTCCTTGGCCAAGGCCCCCCGCTCTTGGCGGCGGCTGGCTTGGGCCTGTCTTCTCGCCGTCATTCTCCAGGGACTCCTCGGAGCATTCCGAGTGGTGGCCAATGACCAGATCATGGCCATCCTGCATGCCCTCGGGGCGCAACTCTGCGTCCTTCTCTTGGCTGCCATGGCCAAGTTCTCCTCGCCCGCCTGGGCCAGCCAGCCCCAACCCATCCCCAATCCAATCACCGGTCCACTCCGGCTGTGGACCGGCATCGGCATCTTGGTCCTCTTCTTGAACCTCATTGCCGCCGCCAGCCTGCGCCACAAAGAAGGGGCCTTTTCTGGACATCTGCTCCTGGCCCTCGTAACCACCGGGGTCCTGCTCTGGGTGGTGCGGCTGATCCTCACCCATGGCCGCGACCCGGGCAGCCTTCGTGCCGGAGCCCTGCGCCTGGCTTGGCTTCTGGGAATCCAATTAGGCTTGGGATTGGCCACTTGGGCCCTTCTCCTGGGTCCTCTTCAGGACACCTTTGCCTCGGATCGGGCCCGGTTCATCGCCCAGGCCGCCAGCGCGACTGGGCATCTCCTCATCGGTGTGTTTGTCTTGGTGCAAACCACCGGCTTGGCCATGGAAGCGCGCTTTCGTTTGCGAGAACCGGAGTCGCCTTGATCTTTCCCGCCATGCAGGCGCGGGACTGGGCCACTTTGTTCAAGTTTCGGATTCAGGGATTCAGCACGCCCGCAGCAGTCGCCTGTTGTTGGCTGGCGCATCCGACTGGATTCTCCTGGGTCCTCGCTCTGCACCTTGTCGCTGGATTGACCCTAGCCTCCTGTGGCGCATCCGCCCTCAACCAGGCCGCCGAAGCCAAGCTGGATGGATTGATGGAGCGCACTCGGCATCGTCCCATTCCTACCGGCAAACTTTCCAAGCCAAAGGTCACGGGCTTGGGGTGGGGCTTGGCCGCTCTGGGCGTGGCGTGGTTGGCCCTGGCCACGACCCCGCTCTCCGCCTGGTTGGCGGTCATCATGATCATCCTCTACGTCTTCATCTACACCCCGCTGAAGACCGTGACGGAACTGAACACCATCGTCGGCGCCCTTCCCGGCGCTCTACCCCTGCTGGTCGGTTATGCCGCTGCAGATCAGGGCCTGGACCTTCTAGCCGGCATTGTCTTTGCCGTTCTCTTCCTGTGGCAACTCCCGCACTTCATGGCCATTGCCTGGCTCTATCGCGAGGATTACCAACGCGCGGGCATGCGCATGTTGCCCTCAGCCGATGTCTCGGGACGCATGTCGGGACGGCAAGCGGCGCATTGGGCCATGACTTTGTTGCCCGTCAGCCTCCTGCCCACCATGGTTGGCCAAGCCGGCAAACTTTATTTTTACTCGGCCCTTTCCCTCGCCCTCTTGTTCTTGGCCACGGTGTTTCACTTTGCCCTGCGACGCGACGCCAAACGTGCCCGCATTCTTTTATTCGCCTCCCTGGTTTATCTCCCTCTTCTCTTTCTCGTTCTCGTGCTAGACGGGCCAGGCGCTCATTGAGTCCGAGCGACGGCCACGACCACGGCAAAGTGGGTTGCCACGCCAACGAGGGCAATGCCAAAGGCCACACTCCAAAACAACACCAAGCGTTTCAGCTGAAGTTCTTCGGCACGCATGAAGGCCATGAGCCAGGCCAGCGGAGGCAATAGGCCAAGCAAACCCGCGCTGACCCCCGCCTTACGCCAAAGCGCTCGCACAGTGAGCAGCCAGCCCAGGGCAAAGAGGGCGCACCCCGCCAAAGCGAAGGCGCGCGTGCCTGCCAAAATGTCGGCGGAAGTTAGGTCGGGATCAGCCCCCACCGCCAAAGTCGCGAAGAGTGGAATCCAGCACAGGCCCAGAAAGTGCCAGTAGGTCGCCATGCCACCCACGGCCTCCGAGCTCGGTGGCTTTCCGGCGCGAAATCCTCCCCACTGATTCAGGTGGGCGAAAACGCCTCCCAAAACATGAAGAGCATGGAGACCAGTCAGGGTATAGAAGGAGAAGGCATAAAGCGCCGGGGCGTCCGGGGCCAAGTTGGCGGAGACAAGAGTCTTCCAATTCCAGGCTTGTGCCAGCAGAAAAGCCAAGGCCAAGAGCAAAGCTAGGCCATGAAAGCGGCGGACATCCCAGCCAGCCTCGTGTTGCCTGACAAACTGACTGGAGCAAACGCTCAACCAGCCCAAGAGTGCAGTACTCACCCAAAGGCCAACCGGCAGTTCCGGCAAGCCAGCAGACCAGTACTGCACTTGAGCACGGACGATCCAATAGGTGGCCAGTGTGCTTACAAACAGGATTGCAAAGGAAACCAGAAGGAGACGAAGGCCGAGCGTGCCAGTCCCGGGCGGAGGGGAAAATCCGCGCCCGCCCGGCTCGGAACTCATCCCGTAGTGGACTTCTGGTATTCCTCGTGCAGCTGCCATGCCCTCATTTGGTCCTGATACTCAGCGGTATCAATTAAAGTGTAGGCCAAAAAGGCGCCCACCATGATGACGGCAATGACCAAGCCCAACCGCAGGAAGGGACGATCCCAAAGCATGTGCATGAACACCGCACAGACCAGGGAGGCCTTGACCGTGGCAATGATCATGGCCACGGTGAGGTCGTAACCGTGCAAATCCATTCTTCCCGTCAACACCGTGAGCCCAGTCAGGAAGAGGAGAATCAAAAGCACGCCTCCGATCTGCTGGATCGGGAGGGTGTGGCCGACGCCACCGTGTTCGTGGGAATCGCTCATCGTCAACTGATCAGGTAGAGGAGGGGAAAGAGGAAAATCCAAATCAAGTCCACTAAGTGCCAGTACAAGGCACCAAAATCAATGGCATTGAAATTCTGGGGACCAAAGTCCCCGCGAACCGCTCGCGCCAGCAACCAAAACATCAGGAAGATGCCGGCAATGACGTGAATGCCATGCAGGCCCGTCAGGCAGAAGTAAACGCCGAAGAAAATTCCAGTCTTGCGGCGCTGCTCGATACTGAGATCTTTGACCGCAAAAGTGTTGGTACCGGCCGGGTGGTTCCAGGCTTCGCTGTGGTTTTTCACCGACTCCAAAATCATGGTAGTGGAACTGTTGTCCGCTTTCATGATGGAGTGTTCGGCGCCGCCCCAAAGCAAACCTTCGTGGAACTTGTGGGAATACTCGATGTATTTGATTCCCATGAACCCAAAGGCGCAAAGGATGGTCACGCTCAAGAGCGTGATCAGCGTTTTTTTCTGACCGAGCTGGGCGGCACGAACTGCCCACGCCGCCGTGAAGGAACTGAACAACAGAACCACGGTGTTGATGGCGCCAAGATTGGTATTCAAAAACTGGGACGCGAACTGGAAAACCTCGGGGTGGTTTTGACGATAGACCGCATAGGCCACAAAAAGCCCGCTGAAAAACAGGACTTCCTGAAAGAGGAAACTCCAGATTCCCAATTTCCCCGTATCGAACTGTTGTTTGGCAGTATCAAAGTGGTGCGCGACGTGCTCCGGGTGGGAGTGCCCGGCGTCGGTAGCGATTGCGGTAGCGGAGGAGCTCATCTCAGTGACCTCGATCAGGAGAGGGGTTGGGCGAGGTGAGGATCTTTCGGATCGGGGTTGACCGGCACATAACCAGCCTCTTTGGATTCGAAGCGGAAGATCTCCATGGCGTAAGGATCGCCGGCGATCGGAGCCTCGTCAAAGTTGTGCGGCGGCGCGGGTGAGGGCGTGTGCCACTCCAGGGTGGCGCCGCCCCAAGGGTTGGGCGAAGCGGGGCCGCCATTCCCAAAGATCAGGCCGGACACGTGAATCATGGGGCGGATCAGAATGGCATCCGCCAACCAACTGGCGAAGTGGCTGACGGCCAAGATCAGCATGACCGGAACCAAGAAGGGGGACAAGAGGACGAAAAGACCAGCCTTGACCCCGTCACCAGTGGCCAACATGTTGCGCGGGATCCACAGCAAGGTTTTGGTCGTGTCCGCCAAGGCCTCGCCGAGGGAATCCAGCTTGCCGCGGCGACCCTTCAGGCTACCCAGCAAATTGAAGAGGGTGCCAAAGAGGGCAATGCCGAGGACATAACTGCCGTAGGTGGCGAGTTGGTTGTAGCCCTCGAAGCGGGGCACGTAGTCGAAAATCCGCCGCTGCATGCCCTGCGTGCCGGCCAAAAACAATGGCATGAAGGTGAGGTTGAAGCCAATGAAGGCCATCACGGCCAAGAATCGTGCTGGCGGTCGGCGATACATCACACCGAACATCTTTGGCCACCAGTAATGAATGCCGCCCATGAAGGCAAAAAGAGCACTGCCCACCATGACGAAGTGGAAGTGAGCCACCACGAAGTAGGTGTCATGCAGGTGCATGTCAGTCGTCAGCATGGCCAGAAACAAACCAGTCACTCCACCGATGCCGAATAGCCAGATCACCGACATTGCGAAAATCATCGGCGTATCCATGCTGACCGAACCCTTGTACATGGTCGCCACCCAGTTGAAAACCTTAACGGCGGAAGGAATGGCGACGGAGAAGGTGACGGCGGAGAAAATGACCGAGGCCACTTGCGACTGCCCGGCCACGAAGAGGTGGTGACCCCAGACCACAAAGCTGAACATGGCGATCGCGATCGAACTGTAGGCGATGTACTTGTAGCCGAAAATGTGCTTGCGGCTGAAGGTCGCAAAGAGCTCGGACAGCACACCCATGGCCGGCAGAATCATGATGTAAACGGCCGGGTGGCTGTAGAACCAGAACAAGTGCTGGAAGAGGAATGGGTCGCCGCCTAAGGTCGGGTCAAAGAAACCAATTCCGAGGCCTCGCTCCACACCCAACATGAGCAAGGCAATGGCAATCACCGGAGTGGCCAGCACCTGGATGACCGCAGTGGCATACATAGCCCACAAGAAAAGTGGCATCTGGAAAAAGGCCATGCCCGGAGGGCGCATCTTGTGGATCGTGGAAAGAAAGTTGATGCCAGTAAAGATGGAACTGAAGCCCAGCGCCAAGACACCACCCAAGGCCCAGAAAACGGCCGTGTCGGTCGTCGTGGAGTAAGGCGGGTAGAAGGTCCAGCCCGTATCCAAGCCGCCGCGGAAGATGGAGGTGACCATCAAGATCGCGCCCATCACCCACAGGTGATAGGACATGCGATTCAGTTTGGGAAAGGCCACATCCTTGGCCCCCAACATGATGGGCAGGGCAAAATTTCCCAGAGCCGCAGGAATGCTAGGAATGATGACCAAGAAGACCATGATCGCCCCGTGCAGGGTGAAGAAGTGGTTGAATTGGTCCGCAGTCAAGACGTCGGCGCCCGGGCTAAATAATTCGCTTCGCAGGCCAATAGCAAAGAATCCGCCCACAATCATCATCGAGATGACGGACCACATGTAAAGGAGGCCAAGCCGCTTGTGGTCCAAGGTCCAGAACCAGGACCAGAAACCGCGGTCCACGTTCAGGTAGTGGATGCCGGAAGAAGAATCGTGTGTGCTCATGGTCTTGTTCGAGCTACTGCAACGTCTTGATGTATTCGATCAAGCCCTGCAATTCCGCGTCATTGAGTTGGCCCTGGTAGGAGGGCATCTGGGATGGAGAAGCAAAGCCCTCCACAATTTTTGCGTTGGGTTCGAGGATGGATTGACGAATGTAAGTCTCGTCCACGACCCCAGTAGAGCCATCGGCAAAGACCTGATTGGCACCAAAAGAGCCCTTCCAGGTAGGCCCAATTCCACCCGGGGCCCCGGTCACGTTATGGCAAGCTACGCAACCGCGAACGGTGCGCAATTTGTTGCCGGCCTCCACGGGCGTGAGGCCCGCGGTTGGGTCTGAGTTTTCGTCCACCCAAATTTGGTGGTCCGTTGGAGTTTCCAAGACCAGCTTGGCCAACATAGCCGAGTGATTGGTACCGCAATATTCGGTGCAGAACATTTCGAATTCACCAATTTCGCGAGCTTCGAACCACATTTCCTCGAAGCGTCCGGGGACAGCATCCATCTTTAGGCGAAGAACAGGGATGAAGACGCTGTGCAGGACATCTTTGGAAGACAAAATGAGGCGGACCGGACGACCCACCGGGGCATGAAGTTCATTGGAAATCGCGCCGTTCGGGTAAGCGAAAGTCCAGCTCCATTTCTGACCCGTGACGTAGATGTCGTAGGTGTCCGCCGGGGGGGTGCGGCGATCCACGTACCCCACCATCCCAATCCAGAAGAGATAAACGCAGATTAGGGTGGGAATCACCGTCCAAACAATTTCAATGAGATCATTGTGAGGTGGGGATTTTTGCGGCTCCAGCGATTTACTACGATTGTATTTAAACGCAAAGTAAATCGTGGCGAAGCAGATCAAGAACAGAAAGAAAACCGAAATCCAAAAAACGATGTAATAAACTTCGTCGTGAACTTCGGCCGCGTCCGAGGCCGCAAGTGGAAAAAACAAGTCTCCGCCCTGGTCCCCAAGTTGGCCAAGTTGGGCAATGGTATTCGCTTGCTCCTGGGAGGCGGTGGGTTCCTGGACGGGAACCGGCTCCTGCGCTGAAGGAGGGATCAAGGCGAGCAGAGAAAGGAGAAGGCTCATGCTGAGGATTGGGCACGGTCGCGACGGACGCGACGGACAATGACCCCGGCAAGCGCCAGGACAGTGAAGATCCCGGCAACGCGCAACAGATTCATCGCCGCGAGAGTGTATTTGCCACGCTCGGGGTCGTAGCGGAAGCAAAAGAGAAGGACCTTATCCAGGGTAGACATAGATCGACCAGCGTCGGCCTCAAGCAGAGAAAAACGCAAGGTGTCGGCATCGGGCTGGACCCCATAGAGGTACCGCGCCACGGTGCCGCCCGGGGTCAAAAGGAAGGAGCAAGCAGTGTGGGCAAATTCGCCGGTCTCTTCCAAAATCTGGTAACGGAAACCCACGGCATCGGCCAACTTGGCAATGGCCTCGTTATCGCCGCGCAGAAAGGTCCAGGTCGCATCCTGGCGATCGTAAAGATCGAGCAGTCGGTTCTGCCAAGATCCGAGGCTGACCTCGGTCTCGTCGGGATCCACGCTGACGGTCACCAATTGAAAATCCTGGCCGGCGGTTTCCGAGATGGACTTCAGGGTTGAGACCATGCCCTGCAACTGAAGGTCACAGAGGTTGGGGCACTTGGAATAATTGAGCGTCAGAATCACCGGCAAATCACCGGCAAAGTGTTCCGCAAGAGGAGCGTCTTGCCCTGCGACATCTTGAAACATCAAATCCAGGGGGAGCGGAGCGTTCAAGTGCTCCTCGATGCCCACCCCCACCAATTCCACCGGCAAGGCCTCAGAATCCGCCTGAGCCCAGCCGGAACCGGCCAGCAAAACGAGGGCCAAGCTCGCCCAAGTCGATGGTTTCCGCTGAGAGAGAAAGGACAAAAACATGGTCAGGAGCCAGCCGCCTCCTGGAGGATGCTGGCCTTGGCCTCTTCTAGACCATAGACGGGTGGTTTTTCTGGCGGCGCTTGTCGTTTGGCGTGTTGGGCTTCCAAATCCAGGGTCACGGCCCGATAAGCGGCCAAGCCCAGGATGCCCACAAACAATGTGCCAATGATGCAGACCGCCGTCAGCACGAAGGCGAAGGGCACCGGGGGCGTGTCGGGTTGGTGGGCCATGGGTTAGGAGTTTTTGAAGGCGAGAGATTGCGCGAGGAGCGGATCTCGGAGAGGGACGAGGGGTCGATTCCCGGCGGCGCGAGCCACGGCAAAGATCAAGAAACCGGCGACGCCCACGAGAGCCAAAATGTTGATGATGCCCACCGAGAAGGTAGCACCGTGATCCAACTGAGGCATGACCAGCCAAGTCATGTCCACCCACTCAATGAACAACATGTAGCAGGCCCAAAAGCCCAGCAACTTGGTGTTGCGTTTAACGTGGCGGGAAATTACACCCAGGAAAGGGATAAAGAAGTTGCCCAAGACCAGGAACCAAGTGGCCGGCATCCACGCCTCGGTGCGGCGAATGCCGAACCAACCGGTTTCCTCGGGGATGTTCGCGTACCAGATCAGCATGAACTGGGAAAATGCAATGTAGGCCCAGAATATAATGAAGGCAAACATAAATTTGCCCAAGTCGTGATAGTGCTCAACGTGAATGGAGCGATCGGCAACGCGGTTGCGCCGCAGAAAGAGGGCGCAGATGATAATCCAGGCCATGATGGATCGAAAACCGCCGGCAAAAAAGTACACTCCGAAAATGGTGCTGAACCATTCCGGAGCCAGCGACATCAGCAAATCGAAGGCAGCAAAACTCAAAGTCAGGGCCATGACAATGACCATGGGTGCGGACATTTTTTTGGCCCGCATGGTCGGTGCATAGTCACCCTCGGGGGCAACGTCTTGCTCCAGGGAGCGCTTCAGAAAATACTTAGCGATGGCCGACCAGAGGACAAAGTAAGCGACCAAACGAATCAAGAAGAAGTCGCGGTTGAGCCACGCCGATTTGTGCTCGATCAAGGCTTGGTGATCGCCATGAGGGTGCAACCAAGGCCACAGCAGGCCGCCAAATTCCTCGGCTCCGTGGTGGGTCAGGATGGGATAGAGGAAGGGCAGGGCCAAAACCCCCATCCAGGGCATGGCATTGGTGGTGTATTCGGCGATCCGGCGAACGGTCACACTCCAATGAGCGTTGACCAAGTGCTGAATGATGACGAACATGAGCCCGCCAATGCAAATGGCAAGAGCCCAAGAGAAGGCGGCAAGGTAGGCATGGAAAAAGAGGCGCCAATGATCGCCTTCGGCAGAACCCAGGGCAGCAGCTCCGCCCAAGCCCACGAGGGCCAGGGCCAAACCGATTTTCGCGGCCTTGGCAGTCACCTGGCCATCTTGGATGCGATCTTCGAGTTGAACGGAGTGGCTCATCTCAGGGCTCAGTTTTGCTGAGCGCGTTGCAGCGCTTGGAGGTAGAAGACGATCGCCCAACGATCGTCCGCGGGGATTTGGGATCGATAGCCAGGCATGTTGCGGATCCCGTCCGTGATGGTGCCGAAGATTTCCCCAGGAGGCTTGGCGACAATGGCCTCGGAAATGAGATCGGTGGGCTGAACCCAAATGGATTTCCCACTTCCCGCCAGCTCGGTGGCACGTTGGTGGACGAGACCGTCACCCTTGCCGGATTGCCCGTGGCAGGCGGAACAGAAAATACCAAAGCGTTCCTGGCCCCGTTCCATGAGGGCGGCGTCCTTGTCGGCGGGGATGCCGCTCAACCAAGCCCCGCTCGCGTCCTTGCCGGTCAGGAAGGGTGTGCCAGCAGCCTCCTCGCCGCGGGCCACCACACCTTCAGGATCCGGACGCATACTTCGACCCGTGGAGAAAATCGGGCTACCCTCCAAGCGAAACTCGGACTGAGCCTTCACCATGGGCTGCCAGTCCATATTGGGCACAATGTGAATCGGCGGCTCGGAATCCACCGAGTAACGCGCCTCAATGGCCAAGACTGGGGGCAAGGACAGCAAGCCCAGGCCGATCCAGGCACTTGTGCGCAACCATTGGGGGGAAACCTGGCGACCCTCGGGAATGGGCACTCTTTCCACGGCGCTCGCACCGAGTCCGGCAAGAAACTCGGTCGTACGGCTTTCCTCAAAGGAAGGGTCTTTGGCCTCAATGGCAATGAAAAAGCGATCGTCGGTGGCACGCTTGAAGCGGGCGATTGAAAACAGGGGCGAATACCAGCGGGGCATGCCATTGATGATCAACATGCCAAAGAATGCGGCGAAGGAACTGAGCAAAATGGTCAGTTCGAACATGATGGGCGTGGCCGGACCCAAGGAGAAAAACGGCTTGCCGGAAATCCGGAATGGGTAGTCCACGGCATTGGTCCACCACTGCAACAAAAAGCCAATGCAGAGACCGGTTGCGCCACAAATCAGAACCAACCAAGGTAAGCGGGTGGGCTTCACGCCCATGGCCTCGTCCAGGCCGTGCACAGGGAAGGGTGTGTGAGCGTCCCATTTTGTGTAGCCAAAATCGCGCACTTGGCGCGAGGCTGCCATGAGGGAGCCGACGTCCTCAAATTCGGCGAGGACACCGTGCAGTTTGGGGTCGGTGTGGCTCATCTCAATGCTCCTCCTCATGCCCGTGTGCCTCGGCCTGCGGCAAGATGCCTTTAATTTCAGCGATCGCGACCATCGGCAAGAAGCGGCAGAACAACAGGAACAAGGTGAAGAAGAGGCCGAAACTACCGGCCAAGGTGAGGATGTCGAAGGGCGTCGGCGTGAAGTAGTGCCAGGAACTGGGCAGGAAATCGCGGCTGAGCGAAGTGACCGTGATCACGAACCGCTCAAACCACATGCCGATGTTGACGAAAATCGAAACGACAAACATCAGGATGATGTTGCGGCGGAACTTGCGCACCCAATAAAGCTGGGGGATCAGCACGTTGCAGGTAACCATGATCCAGTAAGCCCAAGCGTAGTTGCCCATGGCTCGGTTGATGAAGACGAAGCCTTCGTATTGGTTGCCCGAATACCAAGCAATGAAGAACTCCATTGCGTAGGCATAACCCACCATCATGCCGGTGGTCATGATGACTTTGTTCATGTTCTCCAGGTGGCGCATCGTGATCAGGTTCTTCAACCCGAATATGGCGCGCGCCGGAACCGCCAAGGTAATCACCATGGCAAAGCCGGAGAAAATGGCACCGGCTACGAAGTACGGCGGGAAAATCGTGGTGTGCCAGCCGGGCAATTGAGCGGTGGCAAAGTCGAAGGAAACGACCGAGTGCACCGAGAGCACTAGGGGCGTTGCCAGGGCGGCCAAGAGCAAGTAAGCGCGTTCGTAACGGTGCCAGTGACGGTTGGAGCCAGTCCACCCCAAGGAAAAGAACCCATAAAGGAACTTCCGCAGGTTGGTCTTGGCCCGATCTCGAATGGTGGCGAGGTCGGGAATCATTCCCATGTACCAGAAAAGCAAAGACACCGTGAAATACGTTGAGACCGCGAATACGTCCCACATCAATGGACTGCGGAATTGAGGCCACATGTCCATTTGATTGGGAATGGGAAACAGCCAATAGGCCAGCCAAGGTCGGCCGACGTGAATCAAGGGAAAGAGTCCGGCACAAACGACCGCGAAAATGGTCATGGCCTCTGAGAATCGGTTGATGCCCGTTCGCCATTTCTGACGAAAGAGGAACAACACCGCGGAGATCAGGGTTCCGGCGTGGCCAATCCCGACCCAGAACACGAAGTTGACAATGGGCCAACCCCAACCGACGGGTTGGTTGTTGCCCCAAATGCCGATGCCCTCCCAGAAGAGATAACACAAGCAACCCAGCAAGGTCGTGAGCAGGGCCACGGCAACACCAAAGATGCGGTACCAGGCTTTGGGTGGCTTGGGCAACTCCGCAATGGCGGCAACTTCCTCCGTTACGGAACGGAAATCATGTTCGCCTTGAACGAGAGCCGGAGGCTCGATCTGGTGCGGTAGCGTTGGCGAAGAAACTGAATCAGCCATGGAAAACTTTCGCGTGCGGCTCGGCGTCTTGGCGAGGAATCAAATCAGGATGCGGATTCCGGACTCGGGCCAAGTAGCGGGTACGAGTCTTGTTGTTCAACTCCGCGAGCATTTCGTAAGCCCGTGGGTTGTCGAACGCGGTTCGCACTCGACTAGAGCCGTCATTGAGATCGCCAAACTCAATGGCGTGGGTCGGACATGCCTGGGCGCAAGCGGGAGTGATGTCGCCGTCTTTCAGTTCGCGGCCATCCACTTCGGCCTCCAGGCGGCTGGTGCGAATGCGCTGCACACAAAAGGTGCACTTCTCCATGATGCCCCGAGAACGCACCGTGACCTCGGGGTTGTTGGCCAATTGCATGACCTCATTGCCGGGATCCTCGAAGCCCTCGCTGTATTTGTGAAAGTTGAAGCGGCGAACCTTGTAGGGACAGTTGTTGGCGCAGTAGCGAGTGCCCACGCAGCGGTTGTATGCCATGTCGTTCAGCCCCTCTTCGCTGTGCATGGTTGCACCTACGGGGCAAACCTGCTCGCAAGGAGCCAGCTCGCAATGTTGACAAGTCAGAGGTTGTTGCAAGACTGCGGGATCGGCCGGATCGCCCGCGAAGTAACGGTCGATGCGAATCCAATGCATTTCGCGACCCTTGAGCACCTGCTCTTTGCCCACCACCGAGATGTTGTTCTCGGACTGGCAAGCAATGGTGCAACCACCACAACCGGTGCAGGAGGCCAGATCGATGGACATCCCCCACTTGGAGACATTTTCGTAAGCGCGCTCCTCCCAGAGGGACTCCAGCGGCGGGTGATGGACCCGGTGCTGAGCAAAATCGGGGTGGTCCTCCCATTCCGACAAGTCTGCTTCGCGGTAGAGGTCGCCCAAGCGGCTCTGTTTGCCTTCTTGGCCGATCGCATCAATCGCGTAGTGATTCTGCGTCGTGGCCAGTTTGGCCACTTTACCGGTGGCAACCAAAGTGGCTCCGGCGGCAAGATCGAAACTCTGCAAGGAACGTAGAGGATTCACATCCACGCCAACGGATTCGATGTCGGGGCCGCGCATGTCGTCGGCAATACCGGCAACGCGACCTGCGGCCGTGCGGCCGTAGCCCAAGGACAAAGTCAGGCAACCATCGGCATGCCCCGGCATGAGATAGACCGGAATGGTGATTTGTTGCCCGTCCAGGGTGATTTCCACGACGGAGCCGTTGACCAAACCATTCTCTTCGGCGGAGGCAAAACTGATCAGAGCGGCGTTGTCCCAAGTCAGGGTGGTCATCGGGTCGGGCAATTCTTGCAGCCATCCGCTATTGGCAAAGCGCCCGTCCCAGGTTGCGTAGTCGGCGGCGAAGTGCACCTCGAAACTGTTGTGCAACGCAGTCGGTGCGACAGCAGGAAGAGCCCGCAAGGAGCTGGCATTGGGTTTTACGGAAAGTGACGTGGCGGCCTTCAAAAAACCAAGGTGCAAAGCGGAGCGCATATCGCCGGACCCGAAGGTTGAAGCCAACAACTCACGGCCGCTTTGCCAAGTGCCCGTGCTCATCCACGCGGTCATTTCTTCCGCGCTGCGGCCACCCCAAATCGGGTCAATCAAGGGTTGTTGCAGAGTAATTCGACCATTCCAAGACAGGCCGTCCCCCCAAGACTCCAGCCAGTGGGCTTGCGGCAGATGAAAGGTCGAGGCCAAGGAAGTCTCATTGCGGTAAAGGCCCAGATGGATGCGCTGATTGACGGCGGCGTAGGCGGCTGCAAAGCCGGGCGCGTCATACACGGGGTTTCCGCCCAGGACCACAATCGTGTTGACATCACCACGGCTCATCCGCCCATAGAGGCGAGCTAGGGCAGCGACCGGGTCATCGCCGGTGCCGGACAAGTACGAAACCGTTTTGCCAACATTGCCGAGCAGGACATTGAGGCGTTGGGCCCGGGCGTGCAATTCGGCGGGTTGGTGCGGACCCACGGCCAACAGACCCTTGCCACGCTGGTCAGCCAAATCCTTGGCCAGGGCCTTCAAGAAAGCGGCAGTTTCCTCGTCCTTCAAGAATGCGTCCGCCGGAGTTTCGGCGGCACCGCCGGGCACCTTCAGACCATGATGGGCAACGAGTTCGACCTCCAATGCGGCCAGGAAAGCCCCCATGCGCGAAGAGCGCAAAGGCAGGCGGTGGTCGGCGTTGGCGCCGAAGTTTGTAAAGCGTGTTTCGACCGCCCAGCAACGACTCATGTCGCCGTCTTCCGGGCGGCGGCCCCGGGCCCACTCTTGTTGGTGAACGACGGCATCCGGGTGACCCAAAAACAGATCTTCGTCCAGAGAAAAAACCAAGCGGGCTTGGCCCAAGTGATACACCGGACGCAGTGCTTTGCCAAAGGCCATCGAACAGCCCTGCTCTTCGTTTGAGCGGGAGAGCGGCTCGTAAGAATCCCAGGTCGCCTTGGGAAAGACCTTGGCAAAGTGCTCTTTCAGTCGGGTCAAAGTTGGCGAAGTAGAAAACTGGGAAAGCACCGCCAAGCCCTTGCCCCCGGAGGCCCTGAACTTCTCAAAGGAAGGGCCCATCGAGCCCTCAAAGGCCCCCCAAGTCACATCGCCATGCTTTACCCCTTCCGTCAATGAAAAGAAGCCTTGGGCAGGTCCACGGCTTCGGTCCGGATCGTACAACTCCAGGGTGCCGGCTTGAGACCAGTGATCGGTGGCACCCCCACTGGCGGGATGCTGGTCGTTGCCTTCAATTTTAGTTGGGCGACCGTCGTAACTGGTGGCAACCAGTGGCCGCATCCATCCGTTCAGGGGCATGGCCGTGGCAAAGAAACGGGGCTTGCCCGGGAGGCGCCCCTCGGGGCGCGAATCGAAGGGCATGATGTGTTCCTTTTGCCAGGAACAACTCGATGCACCAGCCAAGGCGGCCGAAGCTCCGGCCAATTGCAAAAAGCGACGGCGGGA
This sequence comes from uncultured Planctomycetales bacterium, assembly GCA_964464385.1. Classification (GTDB taxonomy): domain Bacteria; phylum Planctomycetota; class UBA1135; order UBA1135; family UBA1135; genus CAYXFZ01. The sequence goes on along the minus strand of CAYXFZ010000003.1, from coordinate 35,444 downwards.
AGCTGTAGTCCAGTTTTCTTCTGGACCCGCGGGGAATTCGTTCTCCTTGTGGACAAGGATGGCGGGGTCGCCCAGCAACTCCTCGACGCTGCGCCAGACCTTGGGGGCGCCGTTTTGCGCCTCTGTGTTGCTTTCTTCGACCTTCATCGGTGGCACGTGGAGCAGTCGTCCTTGGGGTTGATGTCGTGGGCGGCCCGCAAGCGGGAACCCAATTCACGCCGCAGACCCTCATGATCAAAGCGACGAGCTTCGCCCTCGCTCAGATCCAGCATGGCGCGCAACTCGGCATCGTTGGGGTTCCAGGCCAAGTTGGTGACCTTGTCGGCAGGGCGAAGATGAGGATCGGGATCCCGGTGGCAATCCAAACAAAAACCCATCGCCATGGATTTCACGGTGCGAACTGTTTCCATTTGGTCCACGCGACCGTGGCACTCCACGCAAGAAACGCCGGAAGTCACGTGAATGGAATGGTTGAAAAACACATAGTCCGGCAAATCGTGTACTTTGACCCAAGGGATGGGCTCGCCAGTGGCGACACTCTCATGCAAAGCCTTCAGCTTGGGGCTTTGCTTGTGAACTCCGGCCTTGCCGTCTTCGGGATTGTGACAGTTCAAACAAGTCTCCGTGGGCGGAATTGCGGCAAAGGCGGAATTTTCCACGGTCGTGTGGCAATACCGGCAATCCAATCCCAACTCGCCGGCATGCACGGCATGGCTGTAAGGAATGGGTTGCTCCGGCTGGTAGCCCACATTGATGGTCTCGGGAGACCAGGCATACCAAATCAGCCCGATGACATAGATCGGCGCGGCAAAAACCGTTACGCCGAGGATCGGGCGCACCCGATCCGTCCATGGGGGGAATTCGTAAGCACTCATGAGCGCAGAGGGATTCGAAGCCTAGCCGTTTTGCAACTTGGGGTACCTTGCTGAGACCGGACGCGAAAGTTTAAGGACGCGACGGCCGGGATGGGCAAGAAAATGGCAGTAACTGCCCCTAATTGGGCCCAGACCGGGGGATTGCAAGGTGCGGTCATTAAGTTATCCTCCCGTCGTTTCGGGGTCGTCCCTGGCCCCCTGAACAGATGAAAACCACCGCGCCCTCTGGGGGCCACCAGGAGAGTTTCTTAGCCACGCACCGGAAGGATCGGTGGTGGATCGAGCCCCTTTGGACCGGGCTGGGTTTTGCCGCTTTCGTGGTCTATTCGAGCTGGGCCGCCTTTCAGGGTGCTCACTATTGGGCCGAAAGCTATCTGTCGCCTTTCTATTCCCCCTTGCTCTTTATCGATGCTTCAGCGACCGGATCCCCGCCGATGCAACACGCTTGGTTTGGAGCCTGGCCGGATTCTCTGCGGGCCATCTGGCCAAGCTGGCTTCCCATCTCCCCCGCCTTTCTGATCCTGGCCGGCCCATTGGCCTTCCGCGGGACCTGCTACTACTATCGCAAATTCTACTATCGAGCCTATTTCACCTCTCCCCCCGGATGTGGTGTTCAGGGCTCGCGCAAGGGAAAGTACAAGGGAGAAACCGCCCTGTTCCTGTTCCAAAACCTTCATCGTTACACCCTTTACATCGCTATTGCCTACGTCGGCGTCCTCTTCTATGACGCTTGGCATGCGTTCTTCCAAGACGGCAAATTCGGGGTCGGGGTGGGAAGTGTGGTTCTGCTACTCAACCCCATTCTGTTGTCTTTTTACACCTTGGGCTGCCATTCCTTCCGCCACCTCATTGGTGGCCGTCTGAACTGCTTCTCCTGTGACGCAGTGGCGGGCACCAGCCTGCAGGGCTGGAAGGGCGCCAGCCGCCTCAACCAACATCACATGCGCTGGGCCTGGATCAGTTTGGTCTGGGTGGGATTTACCGACTTCTACGTGCGCATGGTGAGCATGGGCAATTGGACCGATTGGAACACATGGGGATGAATCTCAGCTCCGACATCCAGCGCATTCGCCATGACGTCGTCGTCATCGGCGCCGGTGGCGCCGGCCTGCGGGCCGCGATTGAGTGCGCGGAACAAGGCCTCAACACGGGCCTCGTGTGCAAGTCCTTGCTAGGAAAGGCTCATACGGTGATGGCTGAGGGCGGATGCGCCGCCGCACTGGGCAACGCGGACCCTCGGGACAACTGGAAGGTGCACTTTCGGGACACCATGCGTGGTGGCAAGTTTTTGAACCAGTGGAAAATGGCCGAACTCCACGCCCGGCACGCCCCGGACGAAGTTCGCCTGCTGGAAAAATGGGGGGCCGTTTTCGATCGCACCAAGGAGGGCTTGATTGGTCAACGAAATTTTGGCGGCCACCGCTACCCACGGCTGGCCCACGTCGGCGACCGCACTGGCCTAGAAATGATCCGCACCCTGCAAGACCACGCCATCCACCAAGGATTGCAGGTTCATATGGAGTGCACGGCGCTTCGCATTCTGATGGACGGGGATCGGGTTTCGGGCGTTCTCGCCTATTGGCGGGAGACCGGCCGCTTCATTCTCTTCGAATGCAAGGCGGTCATCCTGGCGACGGGTGGTGGCGGCAAGGCCTGGCGCATCACCTCAAATTCATGGGAGTACACTGGGGATGGCTTTGATCTTGCTTATGAGGCAGGAGCCGAACTGGTGAACATGGAGTTCACCCAATTCCATCCCACGGGCATGGTCTGGCCGCCCTCGGTTCGCGGCATCCTGGTCACCGAGGGAGTGAGGGGAGACGGCGGCATCCTGCTCAACAGCGAAGGTAAACGCTTCATGTTCGAGTACATCCCCAAACGCTTCGCCGCCGAAACTGCCGACACCGAAGAGGAGGCCGAGCGCTGGCTGAACGGCGACAAGGAGGCCCGGCGACCGCCCGAGTTGCTGACCCGGGATGTGGTCGCCCGGGCCATCACGAAAGAGGTGCAAGAGGGACGGGGCTCTCCCCACGGTGGCGTCTTCCTGGACATCGCCAGCCGCCGCCCGGCTGAGGTCATCCAGAAAAAGCTCCCCTCCATGTACCACCAGTTCAAGGAGTTGGCCGAGGTGGACATCACCAAGGAGCCAATGGAGGTGGGGCCTACTCTGCACTACTTCATGGGTGGAATCCGGGTGGATTCCGAGACCCAAATGACCAAGGTTTCCGGGTTGTTCGCCTGCGGCGAGTGCTCGGGCGGCATGCACGGGGCCAATCGGCTGGGCGGCAACTCCCTATCCGATCTCCTGGTTTTTGGAATGCTTTCGGGCAAAGCCGCGGCGGAATACCTTGCCGGACTCGACGCCGAACCTAAGGCCGACCCGGATGCCATTGACGCCGCAATCCGCGAAGCCACGGCCTCCCTCAACCGCGAGGACGGGCCCAATCCCTACATCGTGCATGAGGAGCTGCAAGCCATCCTCAACGACGGGGTCAACATCGTGCGGGACAAGGAGGGCCTCGAGGCCGCCCTGGCCAGCATCCGGGCGCTCAAGATGCAGGCGGAATCGGCCAAAGCACACGGATCCTCGCAGTACAACCCCGGCTGGCACGAAGCCATCTCCTTGGGCCCGCTCTTCTTGACTGCCGAGGCCGTGGCCCGAGCCGCCCTAGTCCGCGAAGAAAGTCGCGGTGCCCATACTCGTGCCGACTTTCCTGGCGAGCAGGAAGCGTGGCAAAAAGTTCACGTGGTGATTCGCAAGGGTGAGGACGGCTCCATGGCGGTGCGCCAGGAAACCGCAGCGGATGCCCCCGACGAGCTTGCCAAGATTGCCCTCGCCAGCCTGGACGAATTGGAAGGAGGCAAGGGTTGAGTCTGCGTACCTTCCAGGTCTGGCGCGGCGATGTCCAAGAGGGCGAATTTCAAGATTACACCGTCGAGTGTGGCGAGGGCATGGTCGTGCTCGACGCCGTATTGCGGATTCAGGCGGATCAGGCCGGTGATCTGGCCGTGCGTTGGAACTGCAAGGCGGGCAAGTGTGGCTCTTGCAGCATGGAAATTGACGGCAAACCTAAGTTGGCTTGCATGACGCGACTTTCCGATTACGACCCGGAAGCCACCATCACGGTGCAGCCGATCAAAGCCTTTCCTTTGATCCGGGACCTGGTGACCGATGTGAGCTGGAACTACACCCAAAACCGGCGTATTCCGCCCTTCCAGCCGGAAGAGGCACCCGACGGAAAGGGTCTGCGGATGAAGCAGGAAGACGTAGATCGGGTTCAGGAATTCCGCAAATGCATTGAGTGCTTCCTATGCCAGGATGTCTGCCACGTGTTGCGCGACCACGACCAACACGAGAAGTTTGTCGGCCCGCGGTTCATGATTCAGCTTGCGGGACTTGAAATGCACCCGGCCGACACTGCCGACCGCATTCCCGCCATCCGCAAAGAATTCGGATCGGGATTGTGCAACATCACCCGTTGCTGCACCGACGTCTGCCCCGAACACATCGGCATCACCGACAACGCCATCATTCCCCTGAAGGAACGGGTCGTGGATCGCTTCTACGACCCCATCGCCTGGCTGCTCGGCAAACTCTTCCGCCGCAACAAGAAGACCCCCGCCCCGGCCATCGAGGTCTGAATCGGACCCGAAAAAACCCTCAGTCGCGCAGGCTCGCGTGGCGCGTGAGACCGATCGGAACAGAAATGGAAGTCACGCTGCCAGGAGCAATCACTGTGCGCACGAACCAACGTTTCCAGTACGGGTCATGGAAAGAGGGAGAGGAGCGAATGAGAACCAACTCAGTAGGGCGGTTCTTGGCTCGCTCTTTCCAGAGTTTGCTGAACTGGGCAGGATCGTAGATCTCGTGTCCGTTCACGCTCCAAACAATGTCCTGGTCGCGGATGTCCTCGGTTGCCTTAGTAACCGTCAGAGGAAGCCAACGATGGGAAAGTTTTCCGACCACCAAACTTCGCGATCGTACGGCTGGACGGCGCAGACCAAAAACACGAGGGCATAAACGGCAAAGAAGAGTTTGTTCATGGGCGGGAACGAAGGCTGGTTATCCTATCGCTATGGGCATCTTCGGCGGCTTGTTGGGGGGGGGCATTGGCATGATGCTGGGAGGCCCCTTGGGTGCCGTGCTTGGTGCGGCCATGGGCTCTTCCGTGAGCAACACGGCCACTCGTATGGATCCCCGACGCCTCTCGCGCTCGGCGCAAGATTTGCAGATGGTCTTTGCCCTTGCTCTGACCAGCCTAGCGGCGAAGGTTGCAAAGGCCGATGGCGCGGTCACGCAAGAAGAGATTCGCACCTTTGATCATTTTCTGGGGAGCGCCGTCGGCCTCTCCCGCGAGGACCGCGCCGTTGCTTCCCAAGTGTTCAACCAAGCCCGCGACAGCGCGACCCCCACCGCAGAGTTTGCCTCTCAGGTGCGGCAACTCCTGGCCGGCCAACCGGATCGCCTGCACGACATCATTACCTTGCTATGCGCGATTGCTTTTGCCGACGGCGAGTTTCACGCCAAGGAAGAGGAAATCATTCGCGAGATCGCCTTTGAGTTGGGCCTGAACGACCGGGATTTCCAATCTTGCAAGGCCACCTTCCAGGCCACGCATGGCGCCACAACCGTGGATGCCTACGAAGTCCTGGGTGTCCCGCACTCCGCCACCGATGCCGAGGTCAAGGCAGCCCATCGCCGCTTGGCCAAGGAATACCACCCGGACATCCTGAGTTCCAAGGGACTGGCCGACGATTTCCAAGACTTCGCCCGCCAAAAAATGGCCGCCATCAACGAAGCCTGGGACGCGGTCAAAAAAGAACGCGGCCTTTAGTCCTTCTCGGCGGGCAGGCGGAGGACAACTTCGGTGGGCCGGGCGGCGGGGTCGAAGGCAATGCGCAGGAGGTGGTTGGCCACAAAGGGAATGGTGTTGAAGCTGTCTTGTTCCTTCATCTCCAAAAACTTGTCCAGCATGGGAAAGACCTTGGCGTCACTGGCCCGGATGGTGGTTTGCATGTCGGTATCCACAACCCCGGGGGCCACCGCATGCACGCGCAGGCCAGAGTCGGCCTCCTCCAGCTGAATCGTCTCTGCCAAGCGATCCAGGCCTGCCTTCCCCGCACAGTAGGCCGCCCACCCGGCGTAGCCGCTCCAAGCCGCACCACTGGAAATATGAATCAGGACCCCGCCGCCTGCATGGGTCATATAAGAACGCGAGGCATTCAAGGCACCCACCAGATTGATGTCCAAATGCCGACGGAATGCGTCGGCCTCCAGATCCCGGACGGCACAAACGGGCTCCAAGACGCCCGCGTTGTGCACCATGAGATCCAAGGACCCCAGCTCCCGGGCGGCCTCGGCCACAAAAGCATCCAAGGCCGCCGCGTCGGAAACATCCGCCGCCGCGGCAAAGTCGCAGTTTTTCGGTAGGGTGCGTGCGCAGCCCGCCACCCGCAAGCCAGCGGTCTGAAATTCCCCCACCAGGCCCGCACCCAGGCCACGGCTGGCCCCGGTGATCACGGCGGTCTTCCCCTCCCAAGGCGCAGCACTCATGGCCGAAGTTTAGAATCGCCGCCGTGCAAATGGCCCACACCATGATTCGCGTGCGCGACCTTGCGGCTTCGCTCGACTTTTATCTCGGCTTCCTCGGATTGCGGGAAGTCCGGCGCAAGGATCTGGGTGAAGAAGCCACCCTCGTCTTCCTGACGGATGCCGCCGGCACCTACCACATGGAACTCACCGTCAATCACGACGGCCGCGACTATGAGTTGGGGAACCAATTCGGCCATTTGGCCTTCCATGTCCCCGACCTAGAGGCCGTCATCGCGCAAGTCGAAGCCAACGGCTGGTGGTTTCGCCGCTCCAAACCCGAGGCCTCTACTCCTTATATCTTCGTCCACGATCCGGACGGCTACGACATCGAGATTCTGGAATCCAACACATGAAGCTCGGCGACTTCGGAACGATCCATCCCCCGTTGTGGCTGGCGCCCATGGAAGGAGTGACGGATCGGTCGTTTCGCGCGTTGATCGTGGAGGGTAACCCGGGCAGTGTCGGCGCGACTTGTACCGAGTTTTTGCGCATTTCCAACCATCCCTTGCCGGTGGATCGCTTGCGCGAAGAATTGGGTGAGAAGGCCTCGGGCTCTGATGTTGTGGTCGGCATACAACTGATGGCGCGGGAAGAAAGTGTACTTGCCGAAACCGCGCGCAACGCGGCCGAGGCCGGGGCCGACTTTGTGGACCTCAACTTCGGTTGCCCCGCACCACGCGTTTTTCAACATGGCGCCGGCTCGGCCTTGCTGAAGGATCCCTCCCGCGTCGCTTCCTTGGTGAAAGCTGCGGTGGATGCTTGCCCAGTTCCCGTCACGTCCAAGATCCGGGCCGGCGTAGAGGATGACCAGCACCTGGAAGAAATTGTGCAACGCATCGAACAGGCCGGTGCCACCGCCATTTGTGTCCACGGCCGCCTCCGCATTGAGCCCTATTCCGCGCCCACGGATTGGGCCCGCATCGCCCGCGCCGTGCAAGCCGTGCAAATTCCCATCATTGGCAATGGCTCCGCCGACACGCCTGAGCGCATTCGGGCCATGCCCGCAGAAACGGGCTGTGCCGGGGTCATGATTGGCCATGGCGCCCTGGCCGACCCCTGGATCTTCGCCCGCACCATCAGCACGGCCAAGGTGCCGGAAATCGGCGATGCCCATGCCGGACGCGCCTGGCTGGAAGATTACGCCGATCGCATGGCCACCCGCGGTGCCCTACCCCGCCAGGTCGCCGGACGCCTCAAACAGGCAGTCAAGGGCATGACAGCAGCGGGATGGTTTCAGCCAGAAGGAGGGCTGGCCGCTTGGCTCCGCTTGGGAGATCCGCAAGAGCTCTTGGGCACCCTCAGCGCCTGAACCATGCTTACTTCGGGGCGAGCGGCAGCTCGTCGTGGCCGCCATTGCAAGTGCCGTCGGAACAGCAAGTGCCGGCGGGGGCATCACAAGCACCACCACAACAAACAACCGCGGCCTCTTGATCGACGGCAGGGGCGGAGGATGCCTCGGATGTGCAGGCGGGAAAGATGACGAGAACACAAAGGGTAAGGAACAAACGCATGCGCACAGAATACCGTTTCGGTTAGGATGGAAGGGATGTCTTCTGGACCCCGAATCGCCGTCGCCGCGACGCACCGCAACCCCCGCAAGCGATCCGAAGTGCATCCCCCTCTTTACCGATCCGAAGTGTCCTTGAACGCTCGCTTTGGTGAGTTGTTTGCCGCCCCCTTGGAATTGGGCGAAACACAAGTTTCCGCCGTGATCCGCAAGGCCGACCGGTCCTTTGATTTTGCCGTGGCTTTGCAGGAAGCGGCTTGGCCCCTCCCTTTGCGGGTAGCCATGGTTTCCGTGGGCCACCGCGAGGGCCCCGCTGCGGACCGCACCGGCCGCGCTCGGGTTCTTGAGGCTTTATCCGAAGCGGAAAATTCTCGCACTCCCTTTCTGATTCAATTGCCCGGACGAGGCGAGCCGGAAATCACTCTGGCACAAGCCTCAGCATTTTTGCACGCCACCATGATGGCCGAATGGACAAACACCCGGGCCAATGCGGTGCGGGCCTATCGTGAACTCGGCCGCCAACGAGACGTTGCCAAGAAGTTGCGGGTTTCGCAACAAGCTGTTTCGCAAATGTTGCGCGGAGCGCGCTTACAAGAAATGGTAGTTGTGGAAAAGGCCATGCGCGAGTGGTTGCAAACGGAACAACGCCCCGGTCTTTGGCCACTCAAGCGGTTTGAGAAGGGTCCGGCAGTATCCGAATAATCCTCGACCATGCCCGATATTGCATCCACCCTGGACAGCGTGCGCAGCGCGCATGCTCGCCTTCGGAAAACCCTGGAAGTTGTCCGGGGCCGGCTTGACCAGCCGCTGACCCTGACCGAGAAACTCTTCTTCGGTCACTTGGACGATCCTGCGGGCCAAGAGTTGGAGCGCGGCGAAGCCTGGCTCATGCTGCGACCGGATCGCGTTGCCCTACAGGATGCCACGGCGCAAATGGCCCTGCTGCAGTTCATGCAGGCCGGTCGTCCCGAAGCGGCGGTACCCACCACGGTGCACTGCGACCATCTTTTGCTCGGGCGCCTCGGCGCCGAAGAAGATCTCAAGGTCGCCTTGGCCGAAAACGGCGAAGTCTATGACTTCTTGCGCACGGTCTCGGCCAAGTACGGCCTAGGTTTCTGGAAACCAGGCTCCGGCATCATCCACCAAGTCGTCCTCGAAAATTACGCCTTCCCCGGCGGCATGATGGTCGGCACGGACTCCCACACTCCCAATGCCGGTGGTCTGGGCATGGCGGCGGTCGGGGTCGGCGGCGCCGATGCTGTGGATGTCATGGCCGGTTTTCCTTGGGAAGTCCTGCAGCCGCGCATCCTGGGCGTGAAGTTGACTGGCGAACTCTCCGGTTGGAGTGCCCCCAAAGATGTGATTCTGAAATTGCTCGGCATGCTCACGGTCAAGGGCGGCACCAATCGTGTCCTCGAGTACTTCGGCGACGGCTGCGCTTCTCTTTCCGCCACTGGCAAGGGCACCATTTGCAATATGGGTGCCGAATTGGGGGCGACCTGCTCCGTCTTCCCCTACGACGAGCGCATGGCGCGCTACCTCCGGGCCACGGGTCGCCAGGACCTTGCAGATCTGGCCGACCAAAACTCCGACCTCTTGCAAGCCGACGCCAAAATCGCCGCGCAACCGGACAACTTCTACGACAAAGTCGTGGAAATCAACCTATCGGAACTGGAACCCCACGTCGTCGGCCCGCACACACCTGATTTGGCGCGGCCCGTTTCCGCCCTTCGGGATGAGGCGGGAAAAGAAGGTTGGCCGGATCGTATTTCTGCCGCCTTGATCGGATCCTGCACCAATTCTTCTTATGAAGATTTGTGTCGCTCTGTGGATGTCGGCGACCAAGCACTGGCCAAGGGCGCGACCCCTCAAGCCAAACTTTGGGTCAGCCCCGGCTCCGACACGGTGCACGCCACCATCGAACGGGATGGCTTGCTGGAACAATTGGAAAAGGTTGGGGCCACGGTACTGACCAATTCTTGTGGGCCCTGCATTGGGCAATGGCAACGAGACGACATGGAAAAGGGCTCGCCGAATTCCATCATCACCTCATTCAACCGCAACTTTCGCGGCCGTAATGACGCCAACCCCGAGACCCTGGGTTTCATGGCGTCGCCAGAGATCGTCATGGCCTTTGCCTTTGCGGGCAAATTGAGCTTTGACCCCACCCGAGACGAACTCACCGACGGGGAAGGAAACCCTTTTCGCTTGCAAGCTCCGGCGCCGGCGCCGGAAGTTCCGCCGAATGGCTTCGTAACGCGAACGCAAGGCTACCTCGAACCGCCCGTCGGTGGCAGTAGCGAGGACATTTTCGTGGCCGAAGATTCCGAGCGCCTGCAACTGCTCTCACCCTTCGTGCCCCTGGCCGACTCCGCCTACCAGGACGCGCCGCTCCTCTTGAAAACGCGCGGCAAAACCACGACGGATCATATTTCGCCCGCCGGACCGTGGCTTCGATTCCGCGGTCATCTGGATCGCATTTCCAACAACATGTTTGTCGGCGCCACCAACGCCTTCACCAACGGCATTGGCACCACCCGCAATCCCATCTCGGGCGAGGGCAATGTCCCCGTGCCCGAGGCGGCCCGCGCCTGCCAGGCCGCGGGTAGGGCCTGGGTGGTAGTGGGCGATGAAAACTACGGCGAGGGCTCCAGTCGGGAACACGCCGCCATGTGTCCCCGCCACTTGGGCGCCGCCGCCGTCATCGTGCGCTCCTTCGCGCGCATTCACGAAACCAATTTGAAAAAACAGGGTGTGCTGGCCTTCACCTTTGCTGAACCTGCAGATTGGGAGAACGTGGGCGAACAGGACGCGGTCTCATTCGAGGGCCTGGACTCCCTAGCCCCGGACTCCAATGTTGTCGCCATCTTCCGTCATCCAGACGGCTCGGAAGACCGCTGTTCCTTGCAGCACACGCTGAACGAAGAGCAAATTGCTTGGTGGCGGGCCGGATCGGCCCTGAACACTCTGCGCGACCCTGGCTCCGCGGTCTGAACGTCCGGCGCCGTTTGGAGTCAGCCATTCGCCTAAAATAGTCGGCCTCATGGACCACGCCTTCGACTCCATTCTTGCCACGGCCGAGCGCGCCGGGCGCGCCGCTTCCGCTTGCTGCCGCGCCGTGGCCTCTGCGGCCGTCGAAGCCATGGCCAAAGGGGACAAATCCCCGGTGACTCTTGCCGACTACGCTTCCCAGGCAGTCATTCTGCGTGAAGTCGCGGTCGATTTTCCGGACCACGGCGTGATTTCCGAAGAAGGTGCCGAGCACCTGCGGGCCAACAGTGATGAAACCGGGGTGGCCGCCATCCTCTCCGCCGTGGCCGCCGCCGGAGTCGAGGCCGACTTTGAGCAAGTCTGCACTTGGATTGATCACGCCGGTGTGGAGGACGCCGAGTTTGTTTGGTGTGTAGATCCGATTGATGGCACCAAGGGTTTTCTGCGCGGCGACCAATACGCCGTCGCCATCGGCATCCTGCAAAACGGCTTGCCAGTCGCCGGGGTCTTGGCCTGCCCCAACCTGCCCGTGGATTTGGGCCAACCCGACGGCCCCCGCGGCGTCCTTTACATCGCCGCTCAAGGCCAGGGCTGTCGCCGCGTGCCCTTGGATGGCGGCGAGGCCACGGTCGCGCGGGCCAGCGAGACCACGGACCCAGCCCACATTCGCGTCCTTGGCTCTGTGGAGTCCAGTCATGGCGACCCCAAGTTGGTCACGGACATGATGGCGGCCGCGGGAGTTGATGGCGGCTTTGTCCGCTACGACAGCCAGGTCAAATACGGCATTGTCGCTCAAGGAGCAGCCGAGCTCTACATCCGGCCCCGCAATCGCCCCGACTACCGCGAAAAGGTCTGGGATCACGCCGGCGGCGCCATCGTCGCCACCGAAGCGGGCGCCATCGTCACCGACTTGGACGGCAAATCATTGGATTTTTCTTTGGGCAATGCGCTGGAAGAAAATCGGGGCGTGTTGGTCGCTTCCTCGGCCGCGATTCATGCCGCTGCCCTTGACGGGCTCCGCAAAGCGGAAACAAGCTTTTCTTGATAGGATTCACTCTATGGGTTTTTCTGGTCTCTCCCTCCTGATTCCCCTCGTACTCCAACTGGGCGGCGGGATTACACCATTGGCTAGCCTGGAAGGAGACGCGAATCAGAACGAGTTTGGTACTTCTTTCATCACAATCTCTGATTTTGATTGGGATGGAATTCCCGACCTCCTCATCGGCGCCCCGGGAAAGAGCACCTTGGGCCTGACCGGGGCCGGCGAAGCCACCATTTGGTCCACGGGAACCCAACGAGTTTTGCTCCGCATTCCCGGGCAATTCCTGGGCTGCGGTTTGGGCACTCGGCTAGCGGTGGTCGGGGATATCAATGGCGACGGTGTCCCGGATTTTGGCATTCACGCAAAAGATTCCTCCGCAGGTGGCTTGGGTGCCACCGGTTGGTTGCGGATCTACTCGGGCGCCAACGCCACTCCCATGGGCACCTTTGTCGGCGGTTTTGGTGATCAATTGGGCCGCGGCCTAGGACGCATCGGCGATGTGAACGGAGATGGTTTCGACGACCTCCTCTACGGCTCACCGGGAAAAACCTTTTCGCCTACCCGAAAGGGGGAAGTGCGCATCCTTTCTGGCGCAAACGGAGCCGTGTTGTTGGCGATCAAGGCGCCCACCGGAGTCCTTTCCTTTGGCCATTCCGTGGCCGGAGTCGGCGATTTGAATGGGGATGGGATCCCCGATTTTGCCGTTGGCGCACCCGAGTCCAATCTCGCCGTCGTGCTCTCTGGATTGGATGGTAGCCCAATCGGCAACTTACCCCCAACCAAGAGCCGGCCGTCCGTTAATTATGGATGGGAGATTGCCAGCGTCGGCGACTTTGACCAAGACGGCGCGCGCGACATTGCCGTCAGTTCCCCATGGGGAAACCCGGGAACCCGACTTGGGGAAGTGCGCCTCTTTTCGGGGGCAAACTTTTCCTTGTTGGGCAAAATCAATGGCTCTCGGAAAGGCGAAGGTTTTGGTTTCAGCATTGCCGATGGTGGTGATGTGGATGGCGACGGGGAACCCGATCTCTTGGTGGGCGCTCCCGGCCAGCCAGGCCTAAGCGCCGGTACCGTGCACGCATTTTCTGGGATCTCGGGTCGCGAATTTTTGCATCTCCAGGGCAATCCAGGCTCCAACCTCGGCTTTTCCGTCGCTCGCATTCCCGATATGAACAAGGACTCTCGCCCAGAAGTGGGTGCCGGGGCGCCACGAGAAAACACTGGGGGTCTGACCGCCAACGGCACGTCCGGAATTTGGTCCTTCAATCCCTTCATGTACGTGGACAAGGACACCATTTCGGTCGCGGCCGCCGACTCTGTCCGCATGTCCTTGGATTTTCCCATCTCCTGGAAAGGTGCCGCCTACCGCATCTTGATGTCCGGTGTGGGAACCGGTCCGACCCTCGTCAACGGCGTTTCCATTCCGCTTTCCGATTGCGTTGTTTTCCAGCGCACGGTCACTAACCTCAGCCCCTTAGGTTTTCTCCTTGGCGGAAGCGGCACCCTCAACATCAATGGCGACGGCCTTTGTGTCGGTTTGGGCCAACCCGGCTGGCATGCCAACCGCTTGGGTCGCAATTATTGGGTCTGCGCAGTCGCCATCCTCCCTGGCAGTGGCGCCCTGGTTTCCGCCCCCTACCCGGTCAGCGTGATCCCCTGAGCCAGTGAGGCACAGTTTTTTTTCGCCTTCGTAACCAGGTTCTTTGGTTCCCGTGCCGGAATACGGCGATAATGGCAACCCATGTCGAACCTTACCTCCAAAAAAGAGGCGCTCGAATACCACGCCCTAGGAAGGCCGGGCAAGATCGAAGTCGTCCCGACGAAGCCCTGCCTGACCCAAATTGATCTCTCGCTGGCTTACTCCCCCGGGGTAGCCGAGCCCTGCCGAGAGATCGCCAAGGATCCAGCCAAAGTGTACGACTACACGGCCAAGGGCAACTTGGTCGCCGTCGTGTCTGACGGCTCGGCCGTCCTCGGCCTGGGCAACCTTGGGCCTCTCGGCGCCAAGCCCGTCATGGAAGGCAAGGGAGTTTTATTCAAGCGCTTTGCCGACATTGATGTCTTCGACATCGAGCTGGATGTCCACGATGTGGAGGGCATCGTTGCCGCCGTCAAGGCCATTTCTCCTACCTTCGCCGGCATCAACCTGGAGGACATTGGCTCGCCCATCTGTTTCGAGGTGGAAAAGCGCCTGCGTCAAGAGTTGGACATTCCCGTTTTCCACGACGACCAACATGGCACGGCGGTCATTGCCGCCGCTGCCCTCATCAACGCTGCCGACATTGCCGGCAAGAAGTTGGATGAGCTCAAATTGGTGGTGAGTGGCGCCGGCGCTTCCGCCCTGGCCTGCGCCCGGTCCGCGGTCGAAATGGGCGTGCAAGCCAAGAACATCATTCTTTGTGATAGCAAAGGTGTTTTATGGAAGGGTCGGCCCGAGGGCATGAACCGTTGGAAAGAACCTTTCGCCAACGAGACTGAGGCCCGCACCTTGGCCGACGCCTTGGTCAACGCCGATGCGTTTTATGGCTTATCCGTCGCCGACGTCATGTCGCCCGAGATGTTGTCTAGCATGGCAGCCAACCCGATCGTGTTTGCCATGGCCAATCCCGACCCCGAAATTACTTGGGAGTTGGCGCACGAGACTCGCGACGATGTGATCATGGCCACTGGCCGATCGGACTATCCCAACCAGGCCAACAACGTGTTGGGTTTCCCGTTCATCTTTCGCGGCGCCTTGGATGTCGGCGCCACCACGATCAACCGCTCGATGCTCCGTGCCGCGGCCAATGCTCTGGCCGAATTAGCCCGCGACCCCGTGCCGGATGTAGTCGCCCACGCCTACGGAAAAGACGCCCTGGAGTTCGGTCGCGACTATTTCATACCCAAGGCTTTGGATCACCGGGTGATTCGTCGCGTCGCCGCCGCCGTCGCCGAAGCGGCCATGGAAACCGGCGTTGCCCGACACCAGCTGGACATGGAAACTTACGTTCGCCAACTCGGCGAGCGCATCGGTGAAGAGCGTGAACTCATGCGCCGCATCGTTTCCCGCGCCCGCCGCGACCCGAAGCGAATTGTTTACCCGGAAGGCGATGCAGATCGGATCCTGATCGCCGCCGAAGCTGTCATTTCGGAGCGCATCGCATCTCCAATCTTGATTGGAGATGCCGACGCCATTCGCGCCAAGGCCGAGAAATTTGGCTATTCCTTGGACGGTGTGGAAATCGTGGATCCGGAAACGCATCCGCGACTCGAAGAATTCCGCGAAGAACTCTTCCGCATACGCCAGCACCGTGGCGCCTCGCAAGAGGATGCCGCCCAGCGGATTCTGGACCCCATGTGGTTTGGCCCCATGATGGTGCGAATGGGCGAGGCAGACGGCATGGTTTGTGGAGTCACCCGCGAAGTGCGCAAGACCATGCCACCCATGCTCAAGGTCATTCCCTTGCGCCCGGGAGTGCGTCGCGCCTGTGGTCTAAGCATGATCTTCCGCAATGACGGCACCCTCTTTTTGGCCGACACCTCCGTCAACATCGAATTGGATTCCGAAGGGTTGGCCGAAGTCACCCTGTTGGCCGCCGACGCCATGCGCAAATTGGGCGTGGAGCCGCGGGCCGCCCTACTCTCCTTTTCTTCTTACGGCGGCACCCCGCACCCGCGCTCCGACATGGTGCGACAGGCCGTAGCCTTGGCTCGCGAAGAAGATCCTACGCTGATCGTGGACGGGGAAATGCGCGTGGATGCCGCCCTCGACCCCACCGTGCAGACGCGATATGAAAAGTCCATTCTGGGCGGCAAACCCGCCAACTTGCTCATCTTCCCTTCCCTGGAAGCCGCCAACATTGGGCTCAACTTGGTGCGTACCATGACGGACGCCCCCGTCGTCGGGCCGGTCATGTGCGGGCTGGATCGTCCCGCCCATATGTTGCAGCCACACAGCGCTGGCGTTTCCGATGTGGTTCGATTGACCGCCATCGCCAGCCTGGATGCCGCCCTTTCCGAAGCCCAACGAGCCACGGTGCCTGAGTAACTCCACATGGCTCGCGTTGTAGTCCTACACCTCCTTCCCGAGGAGCATCCATCTTCCTTGGATGCCGAGGTCGTGCCTTCCCTGTTGGCCAAGGCCGATGGTTTCGACCCGGAAACACTTCTCGGCTGGACTTTAAAAAAATATAGCCTGGACGCGCGCAAGGGAACGGCCCGCTGGCGGGCCGAGTTTGAAGTTCGCTTTGCCGGCGATGCCGAACCCACGCACTGGGAACCGCGGCCCTTTGCCGGTCCTGCCGTGGGCGCCCCCCATGTTGTCGTCATTGGCGCCGGGCCGGCCGGCTTGTTTGCCACCCAGGAACTTCTGCGGGCGGGCGTCGCCGTCACCCTGCTAGAGCGCGGCAAGGATGTGCAAGCTCGGCGGCGCGACATCGCCGAACTCAACCGCGGCCAAGGCCTGAATCCGGAGAGCAACTACTGCTTCGGCGAGGGCGGCGCCGGGACCTTCTCCGACGGCAAGCTGTACACCCGCTCCGGTGATTCACAGGAGATTCAAGAAGTATTGCACGAGCTGGTCGCCCACGGCGCCTCAGATGACATTCTCGTGAGTTGGCGGCCGCATGTCGGCAGCAACCAACTCCCCAAGGTCATCACCGCCCTCCGTGAGAATTTGGTAGCGGCGGGCGCCATCGTGCGCTTTGATGCCTGCGTCACCAGCCTGACGGTGGAAGATGGCTCGGTTCGAGGAGTGGTCCTGGCCGACGGCGAGATCTTGGCCGCCGATGCCGTGCTTTTAGCCACGGGACACAGCGCCTTGGACTCCTTGCGCATGGCCACGGACGCCGGTGCCACGGTTCAGGCCAAGGGCTTTGCCCTCGGCGTGCGCGTGGAGCACTCGCAAGAACTCCTGGATGCGCGCCAATACCGCGGCTCGGCGATCGAGGAACTGCCGCCCGCTTTCTACGAACTCTCAACGCAAATCAACGAGCGCGGAGTTTGGTCCTTTTGCATGTGCCCCGGCGGTTGGATCGTGCCCTCCTCCACTGCGGCAGATCGCTGTGTGGTCAACGGTATGAGTTTGTCCAAACGAGATTCCCCATTCGCCAACTCCGGCATCGTCGTTGGCCTGGAACCCAAGGACTGGTGTGGCAAACGGGGCTGGCGTTGGGGCTGGCCTGCCATCCTTCAACGCGCCGCCGAAATTTCGGCCGACCCGCTCTTGCACGAGACCATCACGGACCCGCGTGGCGGCGCCGACATACCGGTTGCCGAGGGGCGCCTACCGGTGCATCCCGACATCGATCCCTTCTTTGGCGTGCGCTTGCAACACGCCCTGGAAGTGCTGGCCGCGCATGCCGGTGGCGGCAACAACAAGGCACCGGCGCAAGTCTGCGCCGACTTTGTCGTCAATCGCGAGGGGCCTTCCCTTCCCTCCTCTTATCTGCCCGGTTTGACGGCGGCCAATTTCCACGACTTTCTTCCCAAGGGCGTCGCCGTTCGACTGCAGGAAGGCTTGCTGGAATTCGACCAACAACTCCCCGGCTTCGCCGGCCCGGAAGGCCAAATGGTCGGCGTCGAAACGCGCACTTCTTCTCCCGTCCGCATCCTGCGCGACGAAATCCACGGCATGGCCGTGGGCGTAGCGGGGCTCTTCCCTGCCGGTGAAGGTGCCGGCTGGGCAGGTGGCATCGTTTCCGCTGCCCTCGACGGCCGCCAAGCCGCTCGCCACGCGGCGCAACGCCTACTCGCCCGCAAACCAACTTGAGACCAGAGTCGGCGGCATTGGTGCCGTCACTTCCACTTCGGCTCCGCCCACGGGATGCGGGAAGACGAGGCGTTGAGCGTGCAGGGCAATGCTCTTGTCGGGAAGCGGTCGCTCGGCGCCGTATTTCAAATCCCCCAACAACGGACATCCCAAACTGGCACAGGCCACGCGTAATTGATGCGAGCGGCCGGTTTGCGGCGCCAACTCAAAACAGACTTGACCTTCCTTTGCGGCCAAGACGCGCCAGGTGGTGCGAGCCAAGCGGGCGCCTTCCGTTCCTTCCGCAACGACCCGCACAAGATTGCGTTCGTGATCTTTCAGCAACCACTGCTCGCAAAGGCCGGACTCGCCGACGGGATCGTCGGCTTCGGCAGGAGGATCCCCGAGACCCATCGCTTGGTAGGTTTTTTCGACAAGACCATCCCGCCATGCGGCCGACAAACGCGATGCCGCCTTGCTAGTGCGGGCAAAGAGCACGACGCCAGAAACCGGGCGATCCAATCGATGCACCACCCCCAAAAAAACCGCGCCAGGCTTGTTCTTGTCCTCGGCCACCCAGGCCTTGGCCTGATCCAGCAGCGAGGAATCGCCGCTGGAATCCGGCACGACGGGCAAACCCGCCGGCTTGCACACAGCCAGCAGGTGATTGTCGGCGAGAAGGACGTTCAGTCCCGCCACCAGCGAGCTCCAAATCCACAGGGCAAGATCCGACACGAGGGGAACTCGCCTGAATCGTGATCCTCCTCGGGTATCCCCAACTCACCAACCTCGGCCCCTGTAGGCAGCATGTTGGCAAAGAGCATGGGGGAAAAGGCAACCGCATAGGCGGAAACCACAAGGCCTGCGGGTTGATTCTTGGTCAAAAGGCCCAAGGACATCGCCAATAGGTCTGCAATGCCCTCGGCAAACAGCCACTTTTCGCTCTTGGGGCCTCGGCCATAGGCCGGCGGATCCACCAAAATGGCATGGTAAACATTGCCACGACGGGCCTCTCGGGCGACAAACTTGGCGGCGTCCTCGTGCAGCCAGCGGATAGCGTCGCCGGGCAAATCCGAAAGGCGAGCGTTGGCCGCGGCCCAATCCAGAGAGGCCCGAGAAGCGTCCACATGGGTGCACTCCCACCCTGCTTTTGCCGCCAACACAGTGGCGGCGCCGGTGTATCCAAAGAGATTCAAAAGCCGCGGGCGTTCCACCCCAGCGGTGGCCAAAACCTGTCGCTTCTCCTCCAGCCAAAGCCAGTTCGTGGCCTGCTCGGGGAAGAGGCCCACGTGCCGAAACGGGGTAGGCCGAATGTGCACCCTGGCCCCCTCCTTCAGACCTGGCACGACCAAATTCAGAGACCACTCGCGCTCGCCCGATCCTAGCCAACGTCCCCCCCGATCCGACTCGGCTTCAAAACGGAGGTCGGCCTGGCGCCAAATCTCCTTCCCAAGCCTCGGATCCCAGAGTGCCTGCGGATCCGGGCGGCGTAAAACCTGATGCCCAATGCGCTCCAATTTTTCGCCGCCGCCTGAATTCAAAAGGGCATAACCCTCCAGACCAGGAAAGGGGAAGGTCGCCGGTTTCACCCGCACAGGATAAATGAATCGCTTCCGGCGCAGGAAAGCTTGGGCCGCTTCAGAGGAAGCTAGACTCTGCCCTTCTTCGACCTGTCCCCGCCCATGTCAACTACTGTTTTCGTCGCCAAGGAAACCGCCTCGGGAGAAACCCGGGTCGCTGCTACCCCGGAAACTGTCGCCCGCATGCGGAAAAATGGCCTGGAGGTCCTCGTCGAGCGCAGTGCAGGTGCCACGGCGTGCTTTTCGGACGAGGCCTACCAGATTGAGGGCGCCACCCTTGTGGATGCCACGGATGGCTATGCCCGCGGCCAGATCATTCTCAAGGTGTCCCCGCCCTCTGTGGAGGAGGTCGGCCGATTTGCCAAGGGCGCCGTCGTCGTTTCTTTCCTGCTGGCCGGCCAAAACGAGGCGATCGTTCGCGCCCTCCGCGAACAAGGGACGACCGCCTTCGCCATGGAAATGGTGCCCCGCATCACTCGCGCCCAAAAGATGGACGCGCTCTCCTCGCAGGCCAACATCGGTGGTTATAAGGCCGTCATCAACGGCGCTGCTGCCCTTGGAAAATACTTTCCCTTGCTGATGACAGCCGCTGGCACCGTCAAGCCGGCCAAAGTTGTCATCTTTGGTGTCGGTGTTGCTGGGCTACAAGCCATCGCCACCGGCAAGCGCCTCGGCGCCCAAGTTTGGGCCACCGACATTCGCCACGAAGTCAAGGAACAAGTCGAATCTCTGGGTGCGAAGTTCATCGAAGTGGAAACCAACGAAGAACAGGCCGAGCCCAGCGTTTACGCCAAAGAGGCCTCGGACGAGTACAAAAAGAAACAGGCCGAGGCCGTCGCCGCGCATGTGGCCGAGGCCGATGTGGTCATCACCACCGCCCTCATTCCTGGCCGACCAGCGCCCCTACTAATCCCGGCCGCCATGGTGCAAAGCATGAAACCCGGCTCCGTCATTGTGGATCTCGCTGTGTCACAAGGCGGCAACTGCGAGTTGTCCCAATGCGGCAAAGATGTCGTCGTTCATGGCGTCACCATCCTTGGCCACCCCAATCTTCCCACGACCGTGCCCGTGCACGCCAGCGAGTTGTATTCCCGCAATGTCTTGCAAGTGGTCGAACACCTGACCCCCGCCGGAGAAAACGAAATCCGCGACATCGTCCTCGACTTCGAGGATGAAATTACCCAAGGATCCATCGCCATTCACGACGGCAAAGACCAAGCATGATCTTCCTCCTGATGCTCTTCGTGTTCGTGCTGGCCATCTTTGCCGGCAACGAGCTGATTTCCAAGGTGCCGCCCACCTTGCACACTCCGTTGATGTCCGGCGCCAACGCCATTTCGGGTATCACCATTGTTGGCGCCCTGATGTGCGCTCAATTCGCAAAAGAAGGGAGCCTTTTTGCCTCAGCGGCCCCCGTCTTGGGAGTTTTGGCCATCACCTTCGCCATGATCAATGTTGTCGGCGGTTTCCTAGTCACCGACCGCATGCTGGCCATGTTCGCCAGCAAGAAAAAGAAGCGGAGCAACTGAGATGGAAGGCTTCAGCATCGCGCAACTTCTTTATTTGGTGGCCACGGCCTTGTTTGTCGTCGGCATCAAACGCTTGGGCAAGGTCAAAACCGCCCGCTCCGGCAACCAACTCTCGGCTCTGGGCATGCTCCTGGCCATTGTCGTCACCTTGGTCGCCCCCGGTGTTGGCATTGAATTGGATTGGAAAATGGTGGGAATTGGGTTAGTCGCCGGCAGCCTGATCGGCGCCGTCATGGCCAAACGCGTTGCCATGACTGGCATGCCCGAGATGGTGGCCTTGTTCAACGGCTTCGGCGGCCTAGCCTCAACCATGGTCGCTCTGTCTGAATTCTGGGGCCGCGATTTCGGGACCGCGATTGCTCCTGGAGACGTCATCCTGGGTCGCGAAGTCTGGGCGATTGCCGTTCTACTTTCCGTTTTGGTCGGCACGGTCACCTTCACCGGCTCACTCATGGCCATGGGTAAGTTGTCCGGCAAAATTTCCGGCAATTCGATCATCCTTCCCTTGCGGCACTTGCTCGTGGCCGTGCTTTTGGTCGGCGGCATTGCCTGTGGGGTGGAAGCCGGTTTCGGTCTTGGCCTACCCCTTCTTGCGGATCTGGATCCAAGCACCCTGCTCATCGGCCTCATAGCCTGCGCGGCAATTTTCGGTGTGGTCTCGGTCCTGCCGATTGGCGGTGCCGACATGCCCGTCGTCGTTTCCCTTTTGAATTCCTACTCGGGCATTGCCGCCGCCATGGCCGGCTTTGTCATTGGCAACTCGCTCCTCATTGTGGCCGGTGCTCTGGTCGGCGCCGCCGGCATGATTTTGACCATCATTATGTGCAAGGCCATGAACCGCTCCTTGGCCAATGTCTTGGTCGGCGGTTTTGGCGGCGACACTCCAAAGAGCGCGGGCGGGAGTCGCGCCGACGAATACACCAGTTACAAACAAGCTTCGGCTGAAGAAGCGTCCATGATCTTGGACGCTGCGGAATCCGTCATCTTCGTACCCGGTTATGGCATGGCCGTCGCCCAGGCCCAACATGTCGTCAAAGAACTCGGCGAGGTGTTGGAGAAAAACGGCTGCACCGTGAGATATGCCATCCACCCGGTCGCTGGCCGCATGCCTGGCCACATGAATGTTCTACTGGCCGAGGCCGATGTTCCCTACGAACAGCTCTTTGAACTGGAGCGCATCAACAGCGAATTCAAGACTACCGATGTCTGCGTGATCATTGGCGCCAACGATGTCGTCAACCCCGCCGCCATCGAAGATCCGCAGAGCCCCATTGCTGGCATGCCCATCCTGAACGCCTTTGAGGCCGGCACATCCCTTATGGTGAAGCGCTCTCTTTCGCCGGGCTATGCCGGCATCAAGAACTCTCTTTTCGAGCGCGACAACAACTACATGTGCTTCGGCGACGGCAAGCAGTTCTTGGAAGCCGTCTTGCAAGAACTCAAGGACATCTAAGCATGCGCAAGCTGTTGGGTGCGAGCAGGATGGTGGGAATGGCAATCTGGCTCGTGTTGATTGGCGTCCCCTGCATTGCCATGCGCATTCTGCTAACCCCGACGCCCCTCGCCTTCCGCATTCGAACGGGTTCTTTCTGGACCTGGCTCTGGGGTTGGGGGACAACTCGCATCCTCGGCGTTCGAGTGCGAGTGACGGGACCGCTACCCCCAAAGGGTTCCTTCGTGGTCGCCAACCACGTTTCCTGGATGGATATTCCCCTCTTGGGTGGCGCCTATCTGGGCAGTTTCATTGCCAAAGCTGAAATCTCCGGCTGGCCCTTGTTTGGTTGGATCGCCCAAGCCTCAGGAACTCTGTTCGTCAATCGGAGTCGCTCCCGCGACACCCACCGCCTGCGGGAAGAACTCCACCACCTCTTAGATCGTGGGGTGCGCATCATGATGTTCGCCGAGGGCGGGGCTGGTTCCGGCGAGACCATCCGTCCTTTTCGGCCGCCACTGCTGGCCGCGCCCGCCTCGCTGGAAGTCCCTTGTGTCCCCGCCGTGTTTCGATACTCCTCGCGAGATGCTTGGTGGCCCGAAACGACTTCCCTGAACTGGCACGTCTTTGAAATTGCCTGCCGGACAGATATCGAATGCGAGATTCGACACGGAGACCCTGTGCATGGATTGACGGATCGCAAAGATTTGGCGGCGGAACTGCAAAAAAAATGCGAGGCGCTTTATGAAGCGCCCCGCACCTAAGCGTCCCGATCTGGGTGGAGATTGCCCTAGAAAGGGGAGCGGCCACCGTCACGGCCGCGGCCACCACGTCCGCTGTTGTTATTTCCGCCGCCGCTGTCGCCGCGACCCCAACCACCAAAGCGACGACTTGCTGAGGAATCTTGATAGCCCTCATACTGGTCAGGAAGAAGCACGGTCTGGATTTGGCTGTTGGCCTCGTCCCGGTACTTCTGCATTTCTTCCCGGATGACGTCCCAGCCCTCGCCGGCATCCCGCATCTCTTGCATGGCTTGCCGAGTCTTCTCGGTTTGCTCCGTCAAGATACGTTGGAGTTCTTGAGCTTGAATGGAATCCAAACCCAATTCTTCCGTCAATCGGTCGATCTGGCGGGAAATCCGGTCTTTGGTACGTTGAGCGTCCCGGTCCTGGCGTTCCTTGTCGCGCTCTTCTTGGCGCTCGTCTAGGAGTTGATCCAATTGGTCGCGAAGGTAAACCGTGTCAATGGCGGGACCAGAGTATGTGGCGTTACTAGGGCCGGCCGTTTCCGTTGCGGGCGCAGGGACGATGACCTGCTGACGACGACCGAGATCATCTTGCATGCCGTCAAGACGAGCGTGCATGCCCTGCAATTCGCGAGCAAGAGCGTTGAAATCGTCCGAGTTGTCAATGGCAGCCAGCAGGGGAGCAGAGGCTGAATCGGAGGCCACCTCGGGCGGCCCGCCAAAGAAAGAAGTTCCAATCCATCCGCCAACACCTCCGCAAACAAGGGCGGCGGCCAGTATCAAAGGGGCTTTTTGCATGGTTTTTTGAGTGTTTCCAGGGAGAGGTCCAATGGACTGCGAATGATACCCCAAAAGGGAGGGGATGTTTCGGCGCTCTCCTCAAAAAGAGGGGGTAGTCCAGCGGACTAAAGGCCGAACGCCCAGGATAGCCCAAAAATCACCATCGCGCAGGCCATGAGGCTCAAAGGTAGCCCCATACGCAGGAAATCGGAGAAACGGTAGCCACCTGGCCCATACACGATCAGGTTGACTTGATGGCCAACCGGGGTGGCAAAGCAAATGGAGGAGCCAAAGGCAACGGCCAAAATGCAGGCTCGGACAATGCTGCCAGGATCGTGCCCGATGGCCCCGCCTGTGGCCACAAGATCTTCAGCCACGCGCAAGGCAATGGGAGTCAACAAAACGGCCACAGCGGCATTGGAAATCAACGAGCTCAACAGGGCGCTCAAGACCACCAACGCGCCAACGACCCAGAGTGGGCCCTGTGGAGAAACCAGCGACACCATGTGCTCGGCGAAAAACCCGGTGGCCCCAGTGTTGTCCAGGGCACGACCCAAGGCCAAGGTGCCAATGATGAAGATCAGGATTGGCCAATCAATGCTCCGATACGCGCGACGGGCGCGCAAACTGCCGGTGCCGACCATGGCCAGTGCGCCGGCAAAAGCGGCGATGGGCAGAAGATTCGTGTGACCGGTCAGAGAGCAGGCCGCCAGCACCCCCATGAGTAAGGAAGCGACCGTCAGGGCCCGCCTGCCGCGACTGCGCAACACCACCCATTCGTGGGCGCCGACCAAGAGAAAGAAGTCCGACCGAGCACGGATCAGGCTTTGCGCGCGATCGTCGCCACAAACCAGCAGGAGATCGCCGGGATGCAATACCAACTCCGAAGCACGCTCGCGAATGTGGTAGCCGTCCCGCAATACGGCGACGGGGACGCAACCGTAATCCCGCATCAGGTGCAGGTCTTTGACCTTGCGGCCAATCATGGACGAATGGGGAGCCACGGCAAGCTCAAAGAACTGCATCGAGCGCGGATCAAAACGCACATCGCTGAACAACTTGAGGCCGAGCTCATCCTGCAAGCCGACCAAGCTGTCAGCCTTGCCGCGCAACATCACCACATCTCCCTCTTCAATAGCCTGGTCTTCGTAGGGCGGCCAAATCATGGACTCATTGCGCACAAAGAACAACAACTCGGCCTCGGCGGCCGTGAAGGCGGTGCGGTAAGACTGGCCGACCAAAGGGGAATTGGCGCCAATCTGCAATTCGGTCACGTATTCCCGGGCAGGAGATCCTTCCACGGTCGTGGTCAATGAATGGCGCTTGGGAAGCAGTTTTTTGGCAAAAATTGCCATGAACAACACGCCCGCAATCATGACGGGCACGCCCACGTAGGCCATTTCGAACATTCCCAGAGGCTCCAAGCCAATGTCTTCAATCACTCCGCTGACCAAGAGGTTGGTCGAGGTTCCGACCAAGGTGCACATGCCGCCCAAGGCCGAGGCAAATGCCAGCGGCATCATCAGGCGGGAAGCTGGGATGCCGGATTTTTGAGAGAGACCAACGAGGACTGGAATGAAGGCCACGACCACGCCGGTGTTGTTGAGAAAAGCGGACAGCGATCCGGCGACCATGCCCACCAACAGCACCATGCGCCGAGGTTTTCCCCCGCTAAAGCGCAACACCCCACGGGCAATGAATTCCAGCGCTCCAGTGCGCGTGAGACCCTCGCCCACCACGTAAAGGCAGGCAATCATGAGGACGGCGGGGTTGCCAAAAAAACGCAGGGCGTCTTGGGCGGAAATCAGTCGTGTGGCCGGGTCAAAGGACGGATCCACCCACTGCATCAACTCGCCAATGCCGACCAAGGCCAAGAGCAGACCCAAACCGAGTGCATCCAGGGTCGCCTTCTCCAAAACGAGAAGGACGAGCATGCCGAAGGTCAGCGCGACGACCAAGAGTGCGTCCAGTCCCATGGGTGTCCAATCCTACGGTCGAGGTCTCTTTGGAAACGAGAGGAAACCCGGAACCGCGCTCAAAAACGACGCTCAGCGCGCCAAACCAACTGCGGGAAAAAGCCCACTTCCGAAATGCTTCCTTCGTGCTCGACCAGAATCAACGAAATTTCCGGGCCCAGCCACCAACCGTCGGCAAAGGGAGAAGCAAATCCATAACTGACATAGCCGCCGTTGTAATCCCCCTCTTTCTGAACCAAATTGGGAAAAGATCCCGCCCGCGCCCACATGGCTCCTCCCCGCCAAGACCAGCGGCGGCCATCCTCCGAAAGCGTGGTGCGGCGCAATCCAAGTTGCACTTGCGACCAGGTTCCGGCGGCGGGATTGCCGTCGTCATGGAAGAGTTCTTCATCCCAAGGCTGCAAAGTGCCGTCCAAGGTCACGGACCATTCGGCACCATCCTCAGACATCGCCGCAAACACCTGCTCGCCGCCCAAGGTCAGGCCCATGTTGGGGAGGGCCGAAAATCCGCCGTGAAAAGCAAGCTCACTTTCACCCGAAACGGCCGCGCAAGAAACACAGGCCGCAAGAGGAAAAGCGAGCCAGCGCAGGGTCGGAGCATTCGTCACCGACGGATTCTAGAATCCCTCTGTGCGCTTGCTCTTGTTCCTCGGAACTCTCGGCTTTGGATTGGCTTGCCAGCCCGATTCCACCAAGCCCTCCTGGAACTCCCCCCAGGAGCGCGTGGTGGTGATCGGGCCATCCACGGCCGAAACCCTCTGCGCCTTGGGCTTGGCTGATCGGGTGGTGGCGGTCTCCGATTGGTGCCGCACAGACGCCCTCCAAGATCGACCCCGCATTGGCGGAATCGCCGACCCTTCCTTGGAGCGGGTCTTGGCCGCCCGACCGGACCTGGTGCTCTGCCAAGGAGACATTCCGACCCTGGAGGCCCTTTGCCAGCAGCAAGACATCCCTCTGCACGCCTTTCACACCGACACTTGGGAAGACTGGGAAAACGAGGTCGCCACCTTGGGCGCGCTGTTTCGCGTTCCCGAAGTCGCGGCGGAGCTCGTCCAGCGGGCACGACAAGAGTTGGCCGCAGTGCAAGCTCGCCGACCGCAAGGCGTTGCACCATCCGTGCTTCTTGTTGTCGCGCGTCGGCCCGAGGAGGCCTCGGGACTGATCGTCGCCGGCGGCCCCTCCTTCCTCTCTTTTCTGGTCGAAGCCGCCGGTGGCAAAAATCTTTTTGCGGATTCGCCCCGTCCCTACTTTGATCTCATCGAGGAAGAGTTGCTGAAATCCCCGCCGCAAGTCATTTTGGAGTTTGCCCTTCCCAACAACCCAAACCCGCTGTCGCTTTGGCGCCAAGGGTGGCCGTTGCTTGCAGCCGTAAAAAGTGGTCGCGTACACGCCATTGCCGAAGACTTTGTGGTGCAACCCGGCCCGCGCATGGCGGAAGCGGCAGGCTTAATTCAAAAACGCTTGTTCGACCCGCTCGCAGAAGAGGTGGCCGAATAAGAGGTGGATTTCCTGGATGCGGGGCGTGTCCTGGCTGGGCGCCACCATGGCCAAGTCACAAAGTTCGGCCAGCGGCCCGCCACCCTTGCCGCAAACACCAACGGCTCGGGCGCCCTGGGCCTGCGCCGTGCGCACAGCCCGTAGCACATTTTCCGATTGGCCGCTGGTGCTGATGGCCAGCAACAAATCACCTTTTTGGACGTGGGCACGGACCTGCCGCTCAAAAATTTCTTCCGCCGGATAGTCGTTGGCCAACGCCGTCAGCGTGCTGGTGTTGGTGGTCAGGGCGTGGACATTCAGGGGCGGCCGCTCTTCCAAATAGCGACCCACCAACTCCGCGGCCCAGTGCTGAGCATCGGCGGCCGAACCGCCGTTGCCTAGAAGATAGACCCCACCTCCGCCGCGTAAGGACTCGATTGCCCAGTCGGCCGCAGTTTCGACCGCTTCCAGAAACGCATCGTCGAGGCAGGCATAGGCCGCCTGCGCCTCGGCCAAGCGGGCCTGAAGACGAGTGTCGGAAGAGGTGCCAGAATCCGGCATGGCATGGAAGGATAGCAGGGGCGAAGATGGGGCACCCGTGACCCTGCACGCCACCTCCGTCCATGCTGGTTATCCGGTCTGCGCCACCGTGCTGCAAGACCTCGACCTGAAAGTGCCACGCGGGCGCATGTTGGCACTGGTGGGTTGCAACGGATCCGGAAAGTCCACTCTGCTCCGGGTCTTGGCCGGTTTGCATGCGCCGAGTTCCGGACAAGTGTTTTTGGAAGACAAGCCGCTACATGAACTCAGCCCGGCCAATCGAGCACAACGCATCGGTTATTTGCCGCAAGAAATCCTGCCGCAATTTGCTTGGCAAGTGGATGAAACTGTGGCCTTGGGCGCGCGCGTTGCCGGCCATGGGCGTTGGTTTGATGCCAGCCTGCGGGCGGATGCTCGGCAAGCGATTGCCGCCGCCCTGGATGCCGTGAACGCTCGCGACTTGGAACATCGCGCCTTGGCCGAGCTCTCTGGCGGCGAGAGGCGGCGCGTCTTGATGGCTTCCGTCCTGGCGCAAGAGCCCGATTGGTTGTTGCTGGATGAGCCAGGCGCCATGCTGGACCTCCCCCACCACGCGGCCTTGTTGCGCTTGTTGCGCGGCTTGGCCGAAGACAACACGGACCGTCCAGGTCTGGGCATTCTGGTCGCCACGCATGATTTGAATCTCGCCGCCGCCCACGCCCACGAACTCCTCCTCTTGGATCAGGGGAACATCGTTCTACAAGGATCCCCTGCCGAAGTGTTTGCTTCACCAAAACTAGACGATGCCATGGGCGGCAAGTTCCTGCGTATCCCCCGAGACGGCGGGCCTCCGGTGTTATTGCCCGCCTAGTTTTTCTTGATGCAACCCACCCGCCTCTTCGCCTTGTTACTCCTGCTCCTCACGGGAGCGGCGGCCCTGGCCTTGGGAATTGGCCCGGCCGGTTGGCCGCCACCAGAAGGCGCCCTGGATCTGCGCGGAAAACGCGCCCTGTTGGCCTTGTTGGCAGGTGGGTCCCTATCGGTCGCCGGCGCCGTCATGCAAGCGGTCTTGCGCAATGGCTTGGCAACGCCCTACACCCTGGGTGTTTCTTCCGCCGCTACCTTTGGCGCCTTTGTGGCCCTTGCCTTTCCAGCGCTGGCCCTTTCGCCCCGCGCCGCCGCCCTGCCTCTCGCTCTGGGAGAAACCTTGCTGGTGCTGCTGATTGCCAACCGCAGTCGACGCGCCGACGGTCTGATTTTGGCCGGCGTTACCTTCAACTTTCTTTTCGGAGCCTTGATGCTCTTGGTGCGACACGTTTCCGATGCGCGCCGATTGCCATCCATGGATCGCTGGTTGGTGGGTAGCGTGGACGTGGCGGAATGGTCCATTCCCTTGAGCTTGTTGCCCTGGCTCGGGGTTGGCTTCGCTTTGCTGGCGTGGCGATTGTCGGCCCTGGACCAACTCGCCTTCGACCCCGGCTTGGCCGAAGCCCGCGGCGTTTCCGCCAAGGCTGCACGGCGGGATTTGCTCCTGGCCGCCGGCTTGATCACGGCGGCGGTCGT
>CAYXFZ010000003.1:3032-6098 GCA_964464385.1 uncultured Planctomycetales bacterium | reverse complement strand
CCGGGCCCATCGGTTTTCTCGGCCTTTTGGTGCCGCACGCCCTCCGCCCCTTCACGGGTATGCGCCACGCCGTGCTTCTGCCGGCCTGTTTCCTGGGCGGGGCTGCTTTCCTCCTGGCCGCCAATACCTTGGCCCAAAACTGGGAATTTGGCGGCCGCGCCGCCGAACTTCCCGTCGGCATCCTGACCGCCCTCATCGGCGGCCCCTTCTTCTTGCGCCTCCTGACCCGCCGCGGCGCCTGATTCCCGTCGAGCAGCCGATCAGAAGTGGATCGCGAAACGCAGCAAAATGATTTTGCTTTCATTCGCGCCGTCATCAGCCTGCACCACATCCAACATCACCCTGCTGTGATCGTTAATGTAGTGGTTCACGCCAATGGACAAAGTTTCCAGCTCGTCCGCAAGGCCACCGCTCACGGCCGCTTTACCCAGATCCAAGGTGGAAAAGCGAGCCTTGGCTTCCCAGGCAGAGCCATTCGCCGGTTTGACCCGGCTAAACGTACCCGAAGACTGTTTGTAGGTTCTACGCGTCACGCCATCCAAAAAGTAAGAAACCTGGGCGTAGGTGCTGGTGATTTCCGGGTTGTCGTTGACCACGTCGCCAGAAATCTGTTTCCGCATGGATTCCGCTTGCAGACTCAGGGGGCCGTGGACCCAGGCGATCTCCAGGCCGATGTCGGTGGAAGCATCGCCGGTGCTGGAATACTCCGCAAGGTCCTGAAACAAATGCGCCTCGGGGCCAAAATCAGCGCTGATGCCCGAATCATGGCTACGGGAAGAAAAGGCCAGGCCAAAGTGCAGGACCTTTTCGGCGCCCTCGCTGTGGATCGGAGCGTAGGTCAGACGCCCGGTGAACGCACTCCCTTCATTGCCCCTGCCGTAGCTATCCACCTCGTAGAAGGAGCCGACGGCAAAGGTGGCGCCGGAATCTCCCAAGTTTCCTGAGAGCATGGCGCCCGTGTTGCGGCTGGCGGCGGACAGCGAAGTGCCCAAGGCCTGCTCAATGAAAGTGTCGTATTTGGAGGAAGTTAATTCTTCCAGGCCGAAGGGCTCCTTGAAGTGGCCGATCTTAAGTTTGCCAGGGCCGACCATCATGCCGAGGTATGCGTCCTTTAGATCGGCGTCCCCGCCAGCAAGATCGATTTGAGTCTTCCAGAAAACTTCGCCCAGGTCACCGGCGGCAAAAAACCGAGCCCGGCGGATTTCCTGTTGAGCGGAGCCCGCGGCGGCGTCCGCAGAAAACTGGAAGTCCATTTGCAGGCGGCCGCCAAAGTGAATGGCATCCGCGGGATCGCCCGCTTGGGCGAGCAGAAAGGTGGCGAGGAATAGCATGGAGAAGTCTAGGCTGGGCAGTGCTGCTCAGGCCAAGCGGCCGGCAGTGTCCTCGTCGTAGTAATCGAGGCGATCGAGCGGCATCACCACGGAGGTGACGATGTTCATGGCGTGGGAAATCACTCGCTTGAAAAAGCGATAGGTCATGGCGCTCACCGCCACCTGACCGCCGCCCTCGGTGACGCGGCAAATTTCGTTGATGCGTTCGTCACAAAGAGTCTGCAACTGATCACATTCGACCAAAAATGCCTGCGCACCCTCTTCATCTTGGGTTTCATAGACATTGCGGCACTTGGCTAGAAGTCGCGAGGTGGTGTCCTTCATTTCGCTGAGCCCCTGAAGGGTGGAAGGCAAAATACCCACTTGCAGGGCAGCCAAGTCGAAGATGTTCTTGGAAAAGTCGCCAATGCGCTCGGCATCCTTGACCAGACTCATGAGGGTCAAACAAACCGGAAACTCGGTGCGGCCGTGCACGGCGGCGTGCGTCATGAGGCGGCGGCGAATGCGGCGCTCGTTTCGGTTGATGCGCTTGTCGGTGGCCCAGAGATCGTCGCGAATGACGGACGGGTCTGTGCCGCCCAAAAGGGCGTTGGCAGCAGCGTCAAAGGTATGACGGCCATCCTCGAGCATCTGCTCGAAAAACTGCATGATCTCCTCAAGCCCGGAGGGCTGGGAGCGAAGGGCTTTGATCCAATCAAACATGGGGCGACTCGGTCAGGACAGTGTAAGTTTTTCCGTCAAAAAAGGAGGATTCCAAGGATGGGTAGGAGCAGAAAGACCACTCCTACGTAGGCCAGCACCCAAACTTTGCGGGCCACGGCCTGCACGGCGAGGATTTGGGCCATCCGGATAGGGACACGGCGCAGGATCGCAAAGGGATACACAGCGGCCACGCCGAGGAGGTTGAACATCATGTGCACTAGGGCAATTTGCAGGCCGTTGACATCGGTGGCCAGCGAGGCCAGAAAGGCCGTGATCGTGGTGCCGATGTTGGCCCCCAGCATGACCGGGAAGGCGGCCTCCAAGGTGAGGATTCCGGAGCCGCACATCGGCACCATCAGCGAGGTCGTGATGCTGGAAGATTGCACCGCCATGGTGACCAGCGCGCCCATGGCAATGGCAAAGACTGCCCGTTTTTTCAGGGTGCGGTTGAGGGCGCGCTCGGCGCGGAGGGCAATGACGCGGCGCATGTTCCTGGTGATCAAGGTCAGCGAAAGGAAGATCAGGCCCAGTCCCAAAACCACCATCAAGATGGCGTGGCCGGTGCCCTCCAGGCCCATGCTGGTGAGGGTGTCCTTGACGGCACCGGAGCCGGACTTGACCGCGGTTTTGATCGGCGAAGTGAAACTGCCACCGCCGCCCAGAGAGAGTTGCGAGGCCATCAGGCGGGCCGTCTTGGAAAGAAAACCGGTGGCAATTTCAATCGGCAACATGACGGCGACCGCAATCAAGTTGAAAAAATCGTGCACCGTGGCGGCGGCGAAGGCGCGATTGAATTCGGCGCCGCGGCGGGCGTGGCCGATGGACACCAAAGTATTGGTGATCGTTGTGCCGATGTTGGCACCCATGATCATGGGTGTGGCGGCTTCCACGGTGAGTGTGCCAGCGCCGACCAAGGCCACGATCGTGGAAGTCGTGACCGACGAGGATTGCACCAAAACAGTAAACAAGATTCCGGCGGCAAGGCCAGAAAGTGGATGCGAAACGCCTTCCAATAAACCCTGCGAAAACTCTT
>CAYXFZ010000003.1:655-3022 GCA_964464385.1 uncultured Planctomycetales bacterium | reverse complement strand
CCGCCCTCTAAGAGTTTGATGGCGACAAGGAAAAAATACAGCAAGCCAAAGAGCAAACTGTAGCGCCACCAAGTGCCGCCTTTGCCCGGCTGGTGCTCGAGTGGATCCACGGGATCGCCGAGTTGGGGGGTGTCGCGCCTAGGGGGTGCCGCCGCGCTCATGGGGCGGCATTTTGCCGTCACCCGACGGCCAATGCGCGGAAATCTTCGACGGTGGCGCGGGCGACAACCCGGGCATCGAAGTGCTTGGCCACGTGACGCCGGGCGGCAGCGCCCATGCGCTGGCGAAGCTCTGGATTTTCGATGAGGAGACGCAGGGCGTGGTCCAGGGCGGGGCCGTCCTTGGAAGGGATCAGGATGCCGGTGTGGCCCGGGACGACAGCGGCGCGACAGCCGGCCACATCACTGGCCAGGACGGGGCGGCCGCAGGCGGCGGCTTCCAGAAGAATGCGGGGGAGGCCCTCGCCGTAGCGAGTGGGAAGGGCCAGGATGTGGGCTTCGGCAAGGAGTTGGGCGACGTTTTCCTGCCAGCCCAGCCATCGAATTCCCTCTTCTCGCCCCCAAGATTCCAGGCGCCGGCGGGAAACCGAGCCTGGTCGGGCCCCGTCGGGCTCGCCAGCCAGGATGAGTTCGTGCGCCACGCCGGCCACGCGCAGGCGGCGGCTGGATTGAACCAAGCGCGAAACCCCTTTGGAACGAAGCATCCGTGAGGCAAAGAGGATCCGGGGCAGGGTTTTGGCCTCTGGACCAGACTGGAATTCTTGCAAATCCACTCCGGACCCAGGAAAAAGAGATGTTCGCGCGCGCGCGACCAAGCCCGCAGACACAAAGGCATCCCGATCCTTCGTATTCTGAAACTGGCCCCAGGAAGGCGCAGAAAACAAACTTCCTAGCCTGCGCCGGAGCCAGAGGCCGCCGGCCTGCCATGTCAGGCCCAAGCCCGAGATTAAGTAGGCCGTAGGTACCCCAGCTCTGGCCAATACTGGCCCCAAAGTGGCTGTGGCGCGCAAGGTTTGGACTTGGGCCACAGCGGGGCGCAAATCCTCTACCAAATCGGCCAATTCCGCCCGCGCGCGACGGGCGCGATCCGGTCGAACTGTCCGCCCCACTGCCATGGAATGCACGGCAAGCCCCATTCCCCGCAATCGCCCGGAAAAACCCGTATCCGGCCCAGCGACATGCACCTCAAAACCAGCCTCACGAGCCGCAACCGCCACCGGTCGCCGATGCGTCCAAAACAAACGGTCATCCTGGTGCACGAAGAGCAATTTGCCCATATCCACATTCTAGGAACATCGCTAAACTGTTCCGCCTTACGCACTTCCGTGCTCCCATGGTTTTCACCCGCTTTCTTCCTGCCCTTTTCCTTCTGGGCGCTTGCGCATCCGTCGAGTTGGCCCCTCCCATGGGCGATCCTGCCGCGGCTGCCGCGGCCCTGATTTTTGATTACCGCGTCGGCCCGGGCGATGTCTTGCGGGTGAATGTCGCTGGCCACCCCACGCTTTCTTCTGCTCCCTCCAAGCAAAACGTGCCAGGTTCGCCAGTGGATGGCACAGGATCAATCCAACTTCCTTACGACATCGTCGTCCACGTCTCGGGCATGACCGTCTTTGAGGTCAAGAAAGCCGTCGAGGAGCGCCTCCTGCAATATCTGAAGCGGCCCGCGGTGGATGTCGCCGTGGTGGAATACGGCTCGCAGCGCGTCTTCGTCCTTGGCGAAGTCAAAAACCCGGGGATGTTCATTCTGGATCGGCCGATGACGGCCCTCCAAGCCCTGGCCCTGACTGGCGGCTTTGGTCCCGATGCCAACCGCGAGCAGGTGGCCCTCTTCCACGGTCAGGTCGCCGAGGAAAACTTGGTTTTCTTTAACGCCATCAACTTGTCCGGCGCCGCCAATGACTTCCTGCGGCCCAACGACGTGCTCTTTGTCGGTCAACGACATTGGGCCGGCATCAGCCAGGCCGCCCGCGACCTCGTACCAATTCTGCAACTGGTCTCCCTGCCCGTGGGCACCGCCCGCGACGTGGCCCTCTTCCAAGACCTCCGCAACCGCTGATCATGGCTGAGCAAGAACAAGGCCAACCTGAAAGTAAATACCCCGGCACGGGTCAGTATCCGGGTTCCTACCCTGGGAGTTACCCCGGCGGACAATACCCCAATAATGGCTTCGGTGAAGGCATTTCCCTGAACGAGTTGGTCAACACCCTTTGGCGGCGCAAAGGCGGGATAATCGTCACGACGGGCATTGTTGCCCTCGCGGCCTTGGTCTATTCCTTGACCCGCGTCCCCACCTTTGAAGCCGAAGCGCGCGTGTTGCTGGAAGAGGGCGCCCCTTCCACCGGCATCCTCGGTGAACTTGGTTTCGGCA
>CAYXFZ010000003.1:0-645 GCA_964464385.1 uncultured Planctomycetales bacterium | reverse complement strand
AAATCCCGCCAGATTGCCAACCGCGTTATTGCCAATCCCGCCGACGATCCCCTCGGCCTCGGCCTCACGATAAAGGTGGACGACCTGGATCGCTACGCCCCGCTGGCCCTGTTAAAGCGAAAGTTTACTGGCGAGGAACCACAAGGCTCGTTGGCCGCCGCCCTCGTCCAGCCGGTCACGCGACGCGACTTTGACGCGGCTTTGGTCACCTTCACTTCCGCCGACCGAGGCGACATTCGCTGGGACAAATTTTGGGACAAGGAGTCCCTGAGCTTTGTCCTTGCTGATGGCCCGATTTCTTTGGGTGGCGCCCAAATCCTCCTCCATGCCGAAGGGAATTTGACTGGTCGGCACTTTCGTTTGCGATGGACCACCCCTCGCGGTGCTTCGGAAAACCTACTCAGCCGCCTCTCTGCCGTGGAAACTGCCCGCGGCTCGGGTGTCCTGCGTATTACTTACAAAGACACCGACCCAGACCGGGCCGCCGCCAGTGTCAACAGCGTCGTCTCGGCATATATGGACCGGAGTCGCGAGCGCCTTGCGCTACGGGCGCACAAGACGGTCGAATACATATCGGAGCAAATCACCCGAATCCAAGTCGAGCTGGACGAAGCGGAAAAGGAGCTCGTGGCCTTCCAAGAAAAA
>CAYXFZ010000002.1:55084-56153 GCA_964464385.1 uncultured Planctomycetales bacterium | reverse complement strand
GCATCACTTGTTCCAAAATTTAATGGGCATGGAGATTGCGACTGGCGCCCTCCAAGCCGCTGGCGCAAAACCGACAGGCCATGGCACAACTAACCTGACTGCTCAGTCGGCCAAGGACAGGAGGATTTTTTCGGCACCGTCGGGAGCCAAGTGCCGTTCCAGAACATGCGAGGAGGACCAACGAACCTTTTCTTCCAGGGCGGCCGGCAATCCTTTGGGCACATGTCGCCACGGGGCACTGGCCAGGCTCTCGGGCTTCCCCCCTTGCAAGAGGTGAGCCCGCAATCGATCTGCCCAAACTGGAGAAGCGCCAGTCGCGGCAACCCATTCCCGAGCGGTTTTCCGGGACAGGGCGAAGAAAGGGCGGCGTGAGGGTGCCATTCCGCCGAATTGTATTCCTCGGCTAGGATGGAAGTCGGAACCGGTAGGAATTTTCCCCGTCCCAAACTTGACCTCGTGCTCCTCCTTCTTCTCGCCATACCCCTTCCTCTCCAAGAGCCCGTTTATCCCGAAGGTGTCGGGATCTCCCGGGCCCTTACTGCCGAGGAAGAAGCCTGGATGAGTACCCAACCTCCTGGTGTCGGCCGCTCCACGACCTCACCCCCCACCGGGCCCATCCGTTGCGTTGCCGAGTATGAACCGATGGAAGCCCTGTTGATTGCATGGGAGGGCACCTCCGGACAAAAAACGGTGTTGGCCAAGATGGCGGCCCAGGTCACGACCGCCGGCGGCGGCCGGGTGTATTGCATGCTGGACAACAACAGCGAAAAATCTTCGGCAACTTCCACGCTGACGGCACAAGGTGCGGATCTCTCTCAGATCGAATTTCCGACTGCCACCACCGACACGATTTGGATTCGAGATTACGGCCCTCGCTACATCTATGAGGGTGCTGTTCGCTCCATCATTGACCACAAGTACAACAGGCCCCGGAACAATGATAACAGGCTTCCCGGTTTCTTTTCGGGTTACAAGAATCAGGCCATCTATGACCACGGCCTGACGCACGGCGGTGGCAACTTTCATCTGGATGCTTTGGGATCGGGCTATGCGACCCGGCTCATTGCCA
>CAYXFZ010000002.1:53034-55074 GCA_964464385.1 uncultured Planctomycetales bacterium | reverse complement strand
ATTGCCAATGAAAACTCCGGCTGGTCCGAGCCGCAAATCGCGCAAGTGTTTCGTGACTATCAAGATCTTCAACAGACCTTTTTCAACACCCTGCCAAAGTCGGTGGACTCCACCCAACACCTTGATATGTGGATGCAAATCTGCGCTGACGACACCGTGGTCATCAGTGACTGGCCCGTCCAGTCTGGAAGTTCCCAAGATCAAACCTGCGACAACGCCGCCGTGACCATGGCTAACTTGGGCTACACCGTGCTGCGCACTCCTGCCCGCAGTACGGGTGGCGTGCATTACACCTACACCAATGTCGTGATGTTTAATAACTTGGTGATGGTGCCCTCCTTTACCAAGAATGGGGTCAGCCAATACAACTCTCAGGCCATTGCCACATGGCAACAAGCTTGCCCGGGCAAGACCATCGTTTCCATCAATTCCGATGCCGTGGTGAGTTATGCCGGCGTCTTGCATTGCATCGTCATGCACATTCCCGCCCCCTTGGGCGGCGTGAACCCAACCGCCCAGTTGATCACCCCAAACTCGGGTTCTTTCGCCCCCGGTGATGTCGTGCCCGTGCAATGGATCTCCGATGACGATCAGGCCGTCACTTCGGCGGATCTGGAATTTTCCTCGGACGGTGGCGCTAGCTGGAGCCGCGTGCAATCTAGTTTGCCCGCCGCAGGTTCCACCAATTGGACTGTGCCTGCGGTGAACACCAGCCAAGGCCGCTTGCGCATCCTGGTTTACGATGCCTCGGGCAACTCCGGCTCGGATCAAAGTGATCAGGACTTCATCATCGGCGGTGGCAATTCGGCGGCCTCCATTCCCTATGGCACCGGCAAGGCCGGCAGTTTGGGCATGCCAGCGCTTTCCTCCGACCCACCAGTCCTGGGCACTTCCATTACCTTGGATCTCGTCAATGGCCTCCCTGGCGGCACTGCCTACTACCTCTTTGGGCCCAAAAAGGACTCGGTGTCCTTTGATGGAGCCACCATTTTGGTGAAGTACAAGAGCTACACGCCCATTTCCATCAACAACCAAGGCGTGGCGGTCCTGCCGGGCCAAGTGCCCAACAACTCCTCGTTGGTCGGCCGGAGTTTCTTCTGGCAGGTTTGGATTGACAGCGATCCGGCCGCTTCCGGCAAGGGCTGGTCCTGCTCCAACGGTCTAGAAACTCGTTTGGGTTACTGATTCGCTTCCGTTCCTGCGGACTCTTTCCGCAACCAACGCGCGTGGCGCACGATTTTCTGAATCATCCAAAGATCCCGAGATTCGAGGGGATGGGCCACCCAGCGGCGAAGCGCCGCCCCGAGTTCTCTCTCACCGTCCGGGAAATCGCTGGCCTCGAGTTCCACCGCGATTTCTTTTTGAATCCTGGCGCGATCGGCCTGGGTGGACCAAGCTTCTTCCGCCCCCGCAAGAAACTCCGGTTTCTGAAGCGTATCGACCGACAAACGGTGCCACTCATGCAATGCAATCGCAACGGCATGAGAAAGATTGAAGGAGTTTAAACCGAAGGTCGCAATCCCGACTACGGCCTGGCATTGTTCGACCTCGGAAGTTTCCAGACCGCGATCTTCGCGCCCAAAGACGAGGGCGGGGCGGGCGGTAGGCCCCCACTCTTGGCCAAGGCCTGCGAGATCCGTGACCGGCATGGGCCGCCGGTATTTCCCTTGGCGCGCAGTGAAGCCAACGGCATGACTGCAATCAGCGAGGGCCTCAGTGAGGGAATCCGCCGTTTGCAGGGCAGCCAAGGACTCCAGCGCCGGAGCGCCCGTTTTCTCGGCGTCTGTACCCCCCAGGGAAGGGGGACGCACCGCAACCCAATCCGTGACCCCGAAATTGGCGCATAGCCGAGCGATGAAACCAATGTTGGCCGGATTTTCCGGCTCCACCAGAACCAAACGCAAGGGTGTCATGGTCGGAATGCTAACTCGCTCCGACATGAGAATCCGCTCGCTTGAAAATTGGACAGGAATCCCAGTGCGGGGTATCCTTCCGCCCACATTCCTCGATAGCTGGGCCGTCTGTTTCAAGGAGGTCGCC
>CAYXFZ010000002.1:45949-53024 GCA_964464385.1 uncultured Planctomycetales bacterium | reverse complement strand
GGTTCGAGCCCTGTTCGAGGAGCCAAAGCATCGGTCTGGGGCTCCCTTGCCCCGGACCGTTTTTTCATTCCAACATCGCTGGACTCGATCGCCCCGACCCTGCAGAATCTCCCCTCGTGAATGATCGCAGGGTATTTCTTGGGTGGGACAGACCGGCGCTGGATGCCGCGGTCGAGTGGTTGGTCTCCCACCGGGCTGAAAGCCTGGCAAACTGCATCGTGGCCCTGCCCGGCAAACGCGCTACGCGCGGCCTGGAAGAGCGGCTTGCTCGACGCCAAGCTCCCTATGTGCCGCTGGTTTCCGGCGGCGATTTCACCGACCGACTGCTGGTTTTTGAGCAGCCCAAGGCGGACTCTCTAACCCGTAACCTCAGCTGGATTCATGCCCTGCAATCCCTAGGGGAAGAGTTGGGCACCCTCGTGCCCACGAGCCCGGCCGAGGGAGATTGGCCCGCTTGGCTGGGCCTGGCCAAGGCTCTGCGCCAACTGCACGGCGAGTTGGCGGCCGATGGCCTGGACTGCCAAGCCGTCTTGGACTCGGGGCACCTCCCCACCCAGCGCGAAACCGAACGCTGGCAAGTCTTGGCCCAAGCGCAAGCCCAGTACTTCGCGCAATTGGATGCGCTGAGCGTCGTGGACCCCCACCACGAGAGACTCCGCCTGGCGCGCGCCGGCAAAGTGCACGCGGGCCAAGAGTTGATCTTGATTGGCTTTCTAGATTTGAACGGCTTGCAGCGCGAAGTATTGGCAAGCGCGGATTGCTCCATCACTTGCCTGGTGTTCGCCCCGGATTCCGAACAAAATTCCTTTGACCATTGGGGCTGTGCTCTACCTGCGGCCTGGGCTCCTGGGGCACGCACCCTCCCTCTGCAAGATTCCCAGTGGTCCGTGGCCGGCCAACCCGCCGAGCAAGCGCAAAAGATTTTGGACACCATGGCGGAACTGGCCGTTGGCGTGCCGCCGGAAGACATCACGATCGCGGTGCTAGACGACGAAATTCGTCCGTACTTGGATCGACTCTTGCACCAAGAGGGGCTCGCCTCGCACCACGCCGAGGGCATCCAGATGTCGCGCACTTCGCCTTGGCGCTTGCTAGAGGCGCTCGGCAATTGGTTGGACACCGGTCAGGGGCGCGACTTGGCCGCCTTGCTAAGGCACCCGCAACTGGAAAAGGCCTTGGGTCCAAATTGCTTCCCCGCCGCATGGGACGAGTATCACAACCGACATTTGCCCGACCGCATAGAAGGCGCGCTCTTAGGTGACTCAAAGAACGAGGTCCTGGCTCCGGCCCTGGACACTTTGGAGGACTGGATCGGGGTCCGCGGCGGCCAGTGCACAGAGACTGCGCCTCTCGCCGCCTGGGAAAACAGCCTGGTTTCGTTTTTGACCCAAGTCTGGGGCGCACAAAAATTGCATCCGGACCATGAAGCGGACCGCGTGCTTCTGGCTTCCTTTCACATTCTGCGCAAGAGCATGGAAGCTTGGGGGAAATTGCCCGCGGCCTTGGTGGAACAACAACAACAACTCACTCTGCCGCAGGCCATTCAATTTTTACTCAGCGAATCCTCCACAGAGTCCATTGCCGAAGAAACGCGGGAGCGCTCCATCGAGTTGGTGGGCTGGCTAGAACTTCGCTTGGATCCGGCCCCTGTGCGTTTGGTCTGCGGCTTCAATGAGGGCAAGGTGCCCGAGGCCAAGCACGCCGATGTCTTTTTACCCAACACCTTGCGCACCGCTTTAGGCATGGGCGACAACGCGCAACGCACAGCCCGAGATGCCGCAGCGCTAGCCGCGCTCTGCGCCGAGGATCGCCCCTTGCACTTGGTCTGCGGCCGCCAATCTACGGCCGGAGATCCGCAATTCCCGAGCCGCTTGCTCTTCCTGGCCGAGCCCAGGGTCATTGCCCAACGCATGGTGGATTTTTTCGCCAAATTACCACAGCGGCAAGTGAAGGACTCCCGCTCTGTGGCGCAAGAATTTTGCCCGCCGGTAAGTCCACTCAAGGAGAAAGTGGATTCCTTAGCCGTCACCGATTTCAACACCTTCACCTACTCCCCTTACGAGTTTCATTTGTGCCGGCAGTTGGAGCTCAAAACTTTGGACGACCGCAGCGAGGAATTGGACGGCGCTGGTTTTGGGATTTTGCTGCATAAGGTGTTGGAAAAATTTGGTGGCAACCCGAGCATCCGCGACGAGGAAGATCCGGAAAAAATATTTTCCTGGTTGGAAAAGAAACTCGAGCACTTGGGCCAAGAAAAGTTTGGTTCGCGCCCACTTCCCGCCGTACGCCTGCAGTTGGAACAAATCCGCAGACGGCTACGAAGTTTTTCGCAAGTGCAGGCCCAGGAGCGGGCGGATGGCTGGATCATCGAAGAGACGGAGTGGTCCACGGGCAAGGAGGGAGTCTTGGTGGAGCTGGATGGAGAGTCCATTCATCTTCGGGCCAAATTGGACCGCGTGGATCGCAAGCCCGCGAGCGAAGAAGGCCAGCCGGATCAATGGCGCATCCTGGACTACAAGACTGGCGACACTCCCAAGTCTCCCTACAACCACAAAAGCGGAAAGTGGCACAGTTTGCAACTGCCGCTTTATCGAAAAGTTGCCCTTGCT
Organism: uncultured Planctomycetales bacterium; assembly: GCA_964464385.1. Classification (GTDB taxonomy): domain Bacteria; phylum Planctomycetota; class UBA1135; order UBA1135; family UBA1135; genus CAYXFZ01. Next base: position 50,415 of record CAYXFZ010000002.1, on the reverse strand, counting down.
GCGGAATTGTGCGGCGCAGCCCCGACCCTAGGCCTTTGGCATATTGGCCGCTCGCCGCAGGACTGCAAGTTGGACCTCTTGCCACCCGGGCTGGAACATGCGAATGAAAGCGGCGAAAGTCCATTTTCAGCAGCCGAGAGAGAAGCAGCCGACATCGTGCGGGCCATTCGCGAGGGGGTGAACGCTGATGGCGGCTTTGGTGGTTACAACGCCAATCTCGATGCCATCCGCGACCCCATCTTGGGTGGCTTGGCCGGCCAAGGACTCCACCAAGAAGAAATTTTAGTCGAGGAGGAAGACGGCGCATGAACCCCGACCGCCAAGTCTTCCTGGCCTCGGCCGGCACCGGCAAAACGTTCAAGTTGGCGGGTCGTTTTCTCGCTCTGCTTTTTCAAGGGGTCGAGCCGCGCAAAATTCTAGCCACTACTTTCACGCGCAAGGCCGCCGGCGAAATCCTGGAACGGGTCTTGTCTTGGTTGGCCAAGGCCACCCAAGACGAAAAGGAACTCAAGGATTTGCGGGGCGAACTGCCAAGCGACCTCGCCAAGGAAGCCACCGCCGAGCGTTGCCTAGAACTCCTAGCCAAACTGTCCGGATGTTTGGACGAATTCAACGTCCGCACCATGGATTCCTTTTTCGTGGAAACGGCCAAGGTCTTCGCCCTGGATCTGGACATCCCCCCGGGTTGGCGCATCCTCGAAGACGAAGAAGACGCCCGCATGCGCGCCGAGACTTTGGGCGCCCTCTTTTCCTCGGGAGATCCCAGGGACACTCTGGAAATGCTGCGCGCACTCAAGCAAAAGGATCCATCCAGCATGGTCCTGCGCAGCACTCTGCAATCGGTGCAAGAAGGCCTGGATTTGTTTCAGGGCAGCAGGCCCGAGGCCTGGGATCAGATCCATGCTGAGGGAGGAATCCTGCCTGACGCAGCCATCTTGCCTTATGCCGACATGGTGAAAGGACTCAGCCCCATCTTGACGGGCAAAGGAAAACCCATCGCAGCAGAACCCAAACTGCGAGAGCAACTCCCCCTCTGGATTTCTGAAAGCCGATGGCGGGACGTTATCCAACATACTGCCGTTCGAAATGTTTTGGCTGGCAACCCGACTTACTACACAAAATTGCCCGAAGATTGGCAAGCATGGCTCACGACCGTGGGCCAGCACGCAAGGGCCCAAGTCCTCAAGGAAGTGCAACTCCGCAACCAGGGCCTCTTTGATTTCCTGCGCCGCTTCGACCTGCGTTACCAGGCCGCAAAACGACGGCGACGCGGCTTTGTGTTTCAAGATTTTCCCCTGGCCCTGCGCTCCATGAAGCAACCCATGGAAAAAGCGGATCACTTCCATCGGCTGGGTCGTCAGGTAGAGCATCTTCTCCTGGACGAATTCCAAGACACCAGTGTCATTCAATGGCAAGTCCTGGAGCCGCTCATGAAGCACGCACTGGATTCCAGAAGGGGGGTGCGTTCTTTCTTCTGCGTTGGGGATGTCAAGCAGGCCATCTACGCCTGGCGTCATGGTGAGGCCCGACTGCTGGAAGGGTTGCAAACCTGGTTTGACCTGCCTGCCCGCTCCTTAAACAAGAGTTGGCGCTCTTCTCCGGTTGTGTTGAATGCCGTCAACGATGTCTTCCAAAATTTGGCCGAAAACGCCGTTATCCAAGACGCCGACGAACCCCTGCAACAGGCGGCACAGGAATTCCAAGCGGCCTTCCCCGAACATGAGGCCGAACACCAAAACATGCCGGGGCAATTCACCTTGCTGCAAGCCAAGCCGGCCAAGTCTGCTCCGGGTAAGGCTGCTGCGGCCCTGAACCTGGCGGCCGAACGCGTTCGCATCCTGCACGACCAGTGCCCGCACGCCACGATCGGCGTACTTTTCCGTTCCAATGCCAAAATTGGCGCCTTCCTGCAAATACTCCTGCAGGACAACCTTCCTGCCAGTGGCGAGGGTGGCAATGCCCTAACAGATTCTGAAGCAGTGCTGGCAGTCTTAGCTCTTTTGCATTTGGCGGATCACCCGACTGACAGCGTGGCCGCCTTTCACGTCGAAAAATCTTTCCTCGCTAAAAAAATCAAGCCGAAAGAGAAATGGACGGAGACTGCCCACAGCATCCGGGCCACTTTGCTGGAGCAGGGCTTCGGCCACTGGTTGGAAAACATCGCCTCTATGCCCGCTGCCAAAGAGTTGGACCCATGGGATCACCAGCGCCTCGGTCAGCTGGCCGACCTCGGCCACATATTTGATCTCCGTGCCGGCCTCCGCGTGTCCGAGTTTTTGGATTTCGCGCGCTCAAAAAAGATCGAGGCTTTGTCCGCCTCCCCCATTCGGGTCATGACCATCCATAAATCCAAGGGCTTGGAGTTTGACGCCGTGGTTTTGCCGGAGCTCCACGCGAACATCCCAGGACGCGGCAATCCCCTCCTCTTGGATCGCCCCGATCCGCGCCAGGAGCCGACCACCATCACCATCATGCCCCAAAAGGACCTCACCAGCAGCCATGCAGAGTTGGCGCGCTTGGTGGACCAGGACAAGGCCACACGGACGCGCGAATTTTTCTGCGTCTTGTATGTCGCGATGACCCGCGCCAAACGATGTCTGGAAATCATCGTGCCGGGCTTGGTAGCGGACAGCAAAAACAAAGTGGATGCGGGCAAACGCCTCAGCGCTCTCTTGCGTGCTTCCTTTCAGGTGGATCCTGTTTTCTCGGACACCACTCTAAAACAGAATCTCTCCGACAACGAACTGCGGTGGGATCACGGCATTGAAAAGGAGGCAGGCCCGCCGGCGCGGAAAAAACGCAAGTTGCAATTGGGCAACTCCCAGGGAAATCGAAATCTCCCCCACTTGGCGCCCTCGACCTTGCAGGCCCAAGCCACGACGGTGGCCCAATTCTTTTCCACCTCAGGCCAAAGCGCCCGCAGTCACGGCACCTTGGTGCACAAGTTGTTTGAAACTGTGCATTGGTTGGAAGACGGCGTTTCCAGCGACGAAGCACTCCTGGAAACCCTGGGCCCTGAGACGCCCGGGGCCATGGATGCCATCCAAGTTTTCCACACCGCCCTCGACAGTCCCCAAATCCGCAAGGCCCTGTCCCGCTCTGAATGGCCTGAGGAAGACGGTTGGGAGGCCCACAACGAATGGAACTTCCGCTTCTTGGACGCCACCGAGGAAGGCCCCGCCCTGCTTACGGGTTCCATCGACCGCCTCCTCCTCCGCAAGGTGGACGGCAAACCCGTCGCGGCCCGCATTTTCGACTTCAAGACCGACCGCTTGGATGCCGAGAGCTCCACAACAGCTCGCACCCTCCACCACGCCTCGCAAATGGCCGCCTACCAACGCGCAATCGTCGGTCTCATCGGTATCCCAGTAGATCAAGTCGTGACAAAACTATTGTTTACGCAGACGGAGGTGATTACTGAATCACGCTGAGTAGCGGCACGCCGGCGGGAATTGTTTTGATTCGGGCAGGAGCGGTTACGCACCACATGGTCTAGGACCAACGCATGTTTCGATTGGAGGTTACGCAAATCAGCCAACCGGATCCGGCGAATCCGACCCTCTTTCATGTGGACTTTCCCTGCAAATGCTTCCTTCGTGAGAGTTCAAAAGTAGCTCCCTGTCTTGGCCGGAAAGTGCCTAGGGCTCTAGGCTCCCTCGCGGGTAGAATGCGGGGCCATTCCGCTCCGACTCCTCCATTCCAGAAAGGACGGATCCCATGACTGACGCCACCGCCCAGGGCGACCACGCCGCCCAACTTGAAGCCCTTCTTGGCCTGCGCGGCCAAGAGCTCCGCATCAACCTTTCCAAGGAGGATTTGTTTCACGAAGCGATTGCCCATGATCGTGGCCGCGTCGAAGAGGGCGGTCCGGACGACGCCCAAAAAGCCTTTGCCACCAAGCTCGGCACCGGCGGCCCTTTGGTGTACTACACCGACCCTTCTTGCACCGGCCGGCCCGTGCAGGACACTTTCGGAGTTGCCTGGCCCGAGTTTGAAGAGAGTGTTTGGTGGAAGCCGGATTTCAAAAAATTCGACCCTGATCAGTTTGATGCTTTATTGGCCCGCGTCATCGAGCACCTCAACGCCAAGGGCGGTCATCTCTATGTGAAGGATGTGTACTGCGGCAGCGATCCATCCTACGCGCGACCCTACCGCTTGGTTTCAGAGTATGCGACCCACTCCTTCTTTTGCCACAACATGTTCATGCACGGCATTGAGGGCATCCAGGACGAGGACAGCAAGCGTTGGACGATGATCAACGCCCCCTCGTTTCACTGCGACCCCAAACGCGACGGCACATTTTCGGGCCGCATCGCTTGTTTGGATTTCAAGAACAGGATCGTGTTGGTGGCCGGTCGCGCTGATTACTGTGGTGTGGTCAAAAAGTCCATGTTCACGGTCATGAACTACCTCTTGCCGGAGATGGGCGATATGGGCATGCATTGCTCAGCCAACATTGGCAAGGA
>CAYXFZ010000002.1:19960-45932 GCA_964464385.1 uncultured Planctomycetales bacterium | reverse complement strand
GCGACGGCGCCATTTTGTTTGGCCTCTCCGGCACCGGCAAGACCACCCTCTCGGCCGACCCAGATCGGGAACTCATCGGCGATGATGAACACGCCTGGACGGACAACGGCGTCTCCAACTTAGAGGGCGGTTGTTACGCCAAGTTGATTGACTTGGACAAGGACGCAGAGCCAGTCATTGCCGCCGCGCTGTCCATGGCCGGCACCATCATTGAAAATGTGCCACCGTTGCCCGACAAGCCCATGGCCGAAACGGACCCGCAGGAGTTGGATCTCTTTGACAACTCCGTCACCGAGAACACCCGCTTCTCTTATCCCCTCTCGGCCAATCCCAATGTGGCCGAGGGCGCTAAGGGCCCGCATCCGCAAACGATTGTGTTGCTGACCGCCGATGCCTTTGGTGTCCTGCCGCCCGTCGCCCTGCTGACGCCAAAAGAAGTCATGTACCACTTTGTCTCGGGCTTTACCGCCAAACTGGCCGGCACCGAGGTGGGCATTACCGAGCCCAAGGCGGCGTTTTCCGCCTGCTTTGGTGCGCCCTTCATGTCGCAAAAACCCAGCGTGTACGCCAAGATCTTGGCCGAAAAGATGGAACAGCATGAAACTCGTTGCATCCTCTTAAACACGGGCTGGGGTGGTGGCCCTTACGGTGTCGGCAAACGCATCAGCATTGGACACACACGGGCCTTGTTGAACGCCGCGCTTTGCGGCGATTTAGATGGTGTTGAATACGAGACCCACCCCGTCTTTGCCCTGCAAATGCCCAAGTCCTGCCCCGGGGTGCCCTCTGAGATCCTCAATCCTCGGAATACCTGGGAGGACAAGGAAGCCTACGACAACGCCGCCGAAAAACTCATCGGCATGTTTCACCAAAACTTCGAAGACAAGGGCCTCGCAGCCCTCGGCATCGAAGCGGTGATGTAACCGCGGCCGGTGCTCCCTTAAGATAGTCCGAATCATGATTGTGCCCCGCCAGACTCGTGATGAAATTCTGTCCCGCTTGCGTGCCAAGATCGAGGCGCGGAAGCCGGTGTTTATTGCCAGTGCTGGCAGTGGACTGGTGGCGCAGTTGTTGGAGGAAGCGGGCGCGGATTGCGTGAACACATTTTCGGGCGCACGCTTGCGGGCCAACGGCATGGGCACCATGGCCATGATGTGGCCGATCTTGGATTCCAATCAGCAAGTCTTCGACAACACCACCCAGGATATTTTGCCGGCAATGCAGGGCAAGGCCTTCGTCTGCGCCTGCATCAATGCTAATGATCCCCTGCGGGACATGCGCACCTATCTGCAAAGTTTGTTGGACAGTGGCATTCCTTCGGTCTCCAACATCGGACCCTCGGTCTCCTATGTGGACAAGGACAGCAATCTTTACGCTGTACTGCGGAAGTCGGGCGTCACTTTCGAAAACGAAGTTGCCATGTTGGCTCTGGCCAAGGAAATGGGATTGGTCACGGTTGGCCTGGCTTTTGACGAGGAAGACAGCGTGCAAATGCTGGAGCAATCCAAGCCCGACATTTTTTGCTTTCACGCCGGCACGACCAAGGGCGGAAGGGTCGGCTTTGACTCCGGCGAAACCATTGAAGAAACCGCCGCACGCAGTGAGGCCATTTATCAGTTGGCGCGCAAGATTCACCCCGAGGTGATCTTGGTGGGCCATGGCGCGGCCATGGAAACGCCCGAAGACGCCGCCTACATGCTGGAGCACACTTCGGGACACGGTTTCTGGACCGGGTCATCCACCGAACGCCTGCCGATCGAGCGGGCTGTGTCAGCGACAGCAGCGGAGTTTGCCGCGCTCTCCTTTCCAGCGCAGGGCTGAGATGAAACCGACCGTTGCTGTGCTGGCAACTTTGGACACCAAGGGGCCGGAGGCCGCCTTTGTGCGAGATCAGTTGCAGGAGTTGGGTGCGAACGCCCTGCTGGTGGACATGGGCTTGGTGGCTGAACCCGGCACGTCTCCGGATGTGGGTCGCGAAGAAGTGATTGTCGCCGGCGGCTCCACTTTGGAAGCGCTGTTAAAAAATCCCGATCGGCAGGAGGCCTCCCCCATCTTGATCGCGGGTGCGACTGCGGTTCTGCAATCTCTCTTGGACGAAGGAAAAATCCAAGCTGTCTTGGGTTTCGGGGGCACGCAGGGCTCGTCCAACTGCGCCGCGGTCTTGCAAGCATTGCCCTACGGCTTTCCCAAACTTCTGCTTTCCACGATGGCCTCGGGGGACACCTCGTCCTTTGTGGACATCAAGGACATCACCATGATGTTTCCAGTCAGTGACATTTTGGGGCTCAACCCCTTGGCCCGGACCATGCTCGCCAATGCTGCGGGCGCGGCGTATGGCATGAGTTTAGCCAAGGTACCGTTGGAAAAGCCTAAGGACGGCAAGGCGGTGATCGGCATGACCAACCTCGGCGTTCTGACTGACGGGGCCATGCATGCAATGCAACGGTTTCAGGATGCGGGTCACGAAATCATCGTCTTTCACGCGGTGGGATCGGGCGGACGCGCCATGGAACAACTCATGCGCGAAGGTCACATTCAGGCGGTATTCGACTACGCCCTGGGCGAAATTTCGGACGAAGTGCACGGTGGCTTTCGCGCCGCCGACCCGAGTCGCCTCACGGTGGCAGGAAAATTGGGCCTCCCGCAAGTGCTTTGCCCGGGTGGTACGGAACACATTGGCGTGTTCACCGAACCCAATGTGATCCCAAACGCATACAAAAACCACATCTCGGTCTTTCACAACCCCATTATTTTTGTGCCACGCTTGAATGCCAACGATATGCGGCAAGTTGCGGCTTCCATCTGCGAACGTCTGCAACACACCCAGGGCCAAGCCGTGATGCTGCTCCCCGAGCGCGGCACCAGTCGTTACGGCGTGGAAGGTGCCGAATTGCACGACCCGGAAGCTGATGCCGCCTTTTTTGAAGCGCTTGAGAAAGATCTTCCCAAATCGGTGGAAGTCGTGCGCATGGACGCCAGCGCCGAAGAGCCCGCTTTCGTGGATGTTGCCGTAGATCGCTTGCTGGCAATGTTGACCTAAACCGTCTCACCCCCCCCCGCGTTTTCGCTTTGCGGGTTAGGCTGGAGTGCCCGTGTTCCTCGCCGCCACCCTCCTTCTGGCCGCCTTACAAAGTCCGCCTACCGTCCCCCTCAGCAGGTGGACGGACAGTAATTGGCCCAATGGTGTGGACTTTGGCAACTCCATCGCAGTTTCTTGGGGAGACTACGACGCCGATGGCTGGCCGGATCTCTTTTCCTACGGTAGTGGCCAACTTTGGCACAATGAAAGCGGGCTGACATGGTCCTTGGCGGCCGACCTCGACATCTATTTGCCGCAACCCGCCGGCCAACGCTATGGATCCTCCTTTGGCGACTACGACGCCGATGGCCTGCCCGACCTGGCCTGCGAACCCCGCAAAGGGTTTGCCGACACCTGTTTTCATCTCTTGAAGAATCGGGGTGGTGGCGTATTCGTGGACGTCGCTCCTTCCTCCGCCATCATCATGCCGGCGCAACCCTGTGGCTTGGAATCGGAAACCGCGGTCTGGGGAGATGTGGACGGCGATGGCGATCTGGATCTTTTTCTTCCGGCCTACCCGCCCGCCTTCTTCAGCACAGACAACTTGTTTTTTCACAACCTGGGTCCGACTGGTCCGGGCGGCCTCTATCGCTTCCTTGAAAATGGGTTCCAAATTGGGGTACATGCGCCGCCCAATGTGGCCCGTCCGGAAGGGGCGCAATTCTTGGATGTGGACAGTGATGGGGATCTGGATCTATACAGCAATGGCACCTTGTATCGCAACATTTCCGCTCTTGATGCGCCGGCCTTTGAAATCATTGAGCCCTCCGCCAGTTGCATCAAAAAGCGCACCATTACGGATGAAGGGATTTTTTTCCTGGATTACGATCTGGATGGAGACTGGGATTTGCTGGTCTGCTATACCGCCGCCCAGGGCCTGCGCTTGTGGGAATCCCGCGGTGACAGTACTTGGTTTCTTTCAGACGATAGCGTGATTGAGGATTATCAATCCGGCGCCACCTTCGGCCTTTCGGTCGCCGACTGGGATGGCGATGGTGATTTGGATTTCCAAGCATTGGCCACCTTCCGTGCCAACCAAGCCATGGAGAGCGGAAGCAAGTCGTTTCTGTTAGCCACGCATTCCATCCCCGCCGGGGATCTACAAGGAGCCACCGGCTCTTGGGCCGACTGGGATCAAGACGGCGACTTGGATGTCGCCTTTGGTTTGGGTGCCAAAGGAAGTGCGCTCTATCGCAACGACACCTGGAATGCTTCCTCGCCACAAGATGCCCCCCGCCATGTACGCGTGCGCGTGGTGCGGGATTCCGCCACCGTGCCCAGGGGATTGGAAACGGAATTTGGCGCGCAAGTGGAGATCGTGGTGCGCGGAGACGAAAAACGCCACCGCAAACAATTTGCTTCTTCGGCTTCGGGCTACCTCACCCAAAACGAATACCCGCTCACGTTTCAATTGCCCACCGATCCCGCGCCGGGCGATCCTCGAGAGGACGTGCGCTTTGATGTAACGGTTCAATTCCCCGCTCTTCCTGGACAAGGATTTCCGCGCGTAGACAAATTCGTCAACCCCGCGCTGGGAGGGTTGGATCTGGCAGGATTGCTTGCCAATCGTGAGATCACGGTGTTTCGTTCTGGGCGAATTGCCCTTTTGGACCGTATGTTGGAACCCATCCAAGCACCGGGCATGACCACCAGCACGCAGTTGATCACGCCCGACCCATTGCTGGGCATGGCCGAACCCAGCCCGGCCACCGGCGGGGCCGAATTTGTCGGCATCGAATTAAAGACCCAAGGGCGCACCTTGCCCAGCCACTTGTTGGAAATCCAAGTGGACGGCGAGTTGGCACCGGCCCTTACCTGGAAGGGCAAGGCCGCCAACCTCCTGCTTTGGGATGTCACGGATCCCAGCAATCCCATCTTGCAAGAGGGCCTGGCCACGACCCCGAACCCCAGCAACAACCGCCAGACTCTGGCCTGCGACTGGACCCTGCAACCCGACCGCACATACCGACTCATCGCGCGCGTGGCCCGCTTGCGCAGTACGGCGATTGCCTCGCCGGTCATCCACCCGGAGTTTGATCTTACGGGCGGCCTGCGCTTCTCGGATTCCAAGCCTGCGACCGGTGCGGCCGTGGCCAGCGCCAACCTGGATCCCTCGGCGGTTTGGTTGGCCGTCCGCGCCCGCAGTGGGCGCGGCGATTGGGGGTCCTTGGGTGGTGGCACGGCGGGATCGCTCGGCACCCCCACTTTGGCCGTGCAAGGAGATCCGGTCCTAGGGGCCTGGATCACGCTGACTGCCTCCGGACTGGCGCCCTTCTCCCCCGCAGTCCTGGTCGGCGGCAGCAACATGCAACCAACCCCGGGACAGATCATGGTCGGCCCGGCGCCAGAAAAACTTCACGGGCCTTGGCTGGCAGATGCCGTCGGCATGCTGACACTGCGGGGCACATGGCCAGCGGGGCTCAAACGAGGGGAGCCTTGGTTTATGCAAGTGCTGGCCGCCGACATGTCAACACCCGCCGGAGCTTCGGCCACGAATATTTGGGCCGGGGTCACGCGCTAGGGCAACGAACTACAGCGCGGTGACGACCGCTACCGAAGACTTCTTACCGTAGGTGAAGGCCTGGATGGCCACGCTCGCACCGGAGGGCGCAGTCGGAGGAACTCGCACACGGATCGAGAAATGGCCGTTGGCATCGGTGGGGAACCAACGCGCCAAGACATAGGGGTTGGCCAAGTCAAGGGTCACGCCAGGAGTGTTCGACCAGTGCGAACCCCAGAAAGGGGCCTCCCCAGTCAGAGCAAATCCGACAAAACCATTCGGGTCACAGCCGGTCACATCCATCGTGACCTTGGAACCCGGAACGGCCAAGGAAGGCGTGGCCGTCAAGCGAAAACCAATGGCCTTGTAAATGCCAATGTTGCCCACGTCTGTACCGGTGGAATCCGCAAAACGGTTGCCGATGATAATGGAGTCGCCACTCAAGCAATGAAAACGGCCAAGGGCATCCATGGATCCGCCCTTGGCAGCCATCAGTTTATTGACCAAACCCCATTTGTTGCGGACCGGATCAAATTGGTAGACGAAAACAGCGCCAGCACCCAAGGCGACTTCACTGTCGCCATAGGCCCCGACCACAATGATATCGTTTTCGACCATGACATAAGAGCCGAAGTACAAATAACTCTGCACCACCGGAGGAGTGATCTTGTGCTTTTGCTTCCAAAGTCCGGTGCTGGAGTTTCTGCGATAGACATACACCGAGCCCATGGCAACGGCGCCGGGGTCAGAGTCCCAGAAGGCGCCGGCGACCATGACATTGCCGTCAACGGCGGAAGAAATGCCCAAGCGGTCGGAGCTGTTGGCGTCATTGCCAAAAACCTGCTGTTCCATCACCCAAAGGTCCGTCACCGAATCGTAGCGATAGATGTAAACGCTACCGCAGTCGGTACCAAAGTCATCGTCCTTGGAGGCACCAATGGAAGCAACGCCATTGCGAATATGGTTGTAACGGCCAAAGCGGTCCTCGGTGTTGCCATTGGCAGGAAATACCTTTTGGTGGAACAACCAGGTCGAGGTCACCGAATCAAAACGGTAAAAATAGGCAGAGCCCGAACGGAACCCATTGGGATCATCTTTGTATGCTCCGACCAGAGCCCACTCGCCATCCAGGACAATGGAGGCACCAAAGTGCATGTCTGCTTGGCTGTCCGGCGGCACCAGTTTGCTCTCCAGAACCCAATTGCCTGGACCCACTTCTTTGAAGATGTAGGCCGAGCCCGAGGTCGGACCATTGGGTTGATCCCCGCGGGAACCTGCGGCCACGCGGCGGGTCGAGGCATCCACCGAAACGAACATGGAAAACTTGGCGTACGGGAGAGGGTCCGGCGCATGCAGGTGGGCGTCCTCGGCCCACAACCCGGTGGTGGCATCCTTGCGGAAAATCGTCAAGCCACCCGTAGCCGTGCCCAGGTGACCATCCCAAGAAGAACCGGCAACGGCCAAGTCCTGATCCAGAGCAACTCCGTGGCCGAACAACTCACCCAATTGGGGAACGGAAGGTTCCAAGGTGACATCCTCGAACCTTTGGGAATGAAGAGACGGAGCCACGGCCACGAGGGCCAAGAATGAGGATGCAAGGAGGGGTCGGAGCATGGAGAGGGATGACGCAACGCCCCCAAGGGGACGATCAGGATCGAACCTAGTTTCCCGATATTAGCCCAAAGGCGGGAGAATAGGGAAGGTCAATTGCCCGAGAATTGGGCCCGGGCCTCAGAGACCGCCCCAAGGGGCACAATTTGGGGTTCCTTGGCCAAAGTGAACTGCACAAAGGTCAGGACCGTGGCCACCTCGTCGTCGCTGAGGGCCCCTGCCAGAGCCGGCATGACGAGGTCAAAAACAATGCCGTTGGCTTGAATTTTCCCATCCAGGCCCCCGAGGACCAACTTTGCCAGATCTACTGGCGGCAAGCCAAGCCAAGCCGGATCGTTCAGAGAAGGGGCCAGGCCCTCGACACCTTCGCCCTTGACTCCGTGGCAGGCGGCACAGACTCGACCAAAAACTGCACGCCCTCGTTCCAATCTCGCCTGAAGTGCGGGGTCCTCCACCGCTGCCCGGGAAATGGAATCCTTGGCATTTTCGGGGTAGGCGGCTGAGGACAACTCAGTCAGAAAGGCGGTCCGGCCCGGCTCCCGACTCTGCCACGCGGGATCGGCGAGCAAAATTCGTAAGAAGGCCTCCTCTCGACCGGCCAGACCAACAACGGCCGCCGAGCGCAGAATCGGATCCCCCACTCCAGCCAAGACCTCTTGCAGAAGTTGGTCGCGAGATGAGCCAGCCCGGGCAAACAAGTAGGCAGCGTGCCGCGCGGCTTCGCCGCCACCAAACTTGGGCCGCCACCGGGCAGGAACTTTTTGCAAAAGGTCGTAACTCGGGTCTGCAATGGGCAAGAAGGGGGCACAGGCTTGCAGGGCCTGGGCCCAACCCTCTTCTGCGTTCCGTAAACTGCTCTGGGCCGTTTCAAAATCTAGGGCGCGGAGCCCGCGTAGGGTCCAAAGTGCGTGCAGAAAACCAGGAAACTTACCGGAAGAAGCCAGCGCGCGAATGCCGGATAATTCCGAACGATCTTGGGTGTCCACAAAATGGCGCTGCGCCGCGTCTCGCCAAAAACCACTTTCGTGGGTGAGGAGCGATAACCAGCCAAGGCCACTCGGGGGCACTGCAGGGATTTTGGGCAAAGATGTGTGCGCAGACCGAATGCGCCAAATGCGCCCCAAGCCAAGGGGTCGATCCAGTCCCCGATCCAGGACCTGCTCCCGCAACCAAGTTGTCATAAACAGTTTGTGCTGCAAAATGCCTCGATAAAAATCGAAGACGACCACATGGCCGCCAGGGTCCTCGAGTAATTGCACGGGGCGAAAGCGCTCGTCGGTGGATGTCAAAAATTCCTGCTCCTGGGGCCAAACTGGAGTCGCGGAAATGCCCCCCGAGCGAGGGTCGCGACGCAACTGCAAGAGTTGCACCAGATTGGCGGCGGGTTCGGCCACCAAAACTTTTCCCTGGAGGTCGGGCAATCCCCCGCCACGAACCACGATGGGCGCGCAGACTGCAGTCACAGACCGCAACTTGTCGGCATCGTCCAAGGTCGGCGACAGATAACCGCGGTTCACACCGGGAGTAACACGGGAAGGACGCACACTCTGGTTTTTGACGATGACCGCGCCGAGGCCAAGCAAACGAACGCCCGAATGGCCCAACCAAACCTCGGGCAGGGAATCCGCCAAAAGTTTCGTGGAGTTGTGGTTGCGAAAGAGACGCCCGGCATCATCCATCGTCACCCCCCACTGTCCCAAAGAAGGCGCGGGCGAAGATTGCCAAACTTGGCCGTCCCACTCCAGCACCGCGTTGTGCTTGGAGAAGTGAAAACGATTGTCCAGACCCCGGAGGAGGCCGTTCGGGGCATGCTCTGGGCTGTAAATACCGTTCCATTTCCGCGAGACCACAGTCAATCGATCACAACGAAGATCACCGTCGGAGTCCTCGGCAAACAAAAGCTGCGGCGGAGCAAGCACCAAAACTCCGCCCCGGACGGGGGCCAAGGCTCGGGGCAATACGAGGTTTTCCAAAAAACGCACCGCCCGATCCATGCGACCGTCGGCATCCTCGTCCACCAGAACAGAAATGCGGCCGGTGGGTTGGTCTTCCCCCTTGCCGTTGATGTCCGGCATGAAGCCCCGCATTTCCGCCACCCAAAGTCGGCCCTGAGGATCAAAAAAACCGGCGACGGGATCCTCGACCAAGGGCTCAGCCGCAATTAACTCCACCGTATAACCGTCCGCAACTCGAAAGGTGGCCAGTTCTTCTTCTGGCGACAAGACGGGGGCTGGCGGCAAAGAAAGACGACGCCAAGCATCCCCTTGGGATTCTTCGTTGGCCCGATCCCCGGCCTGCGGACAGGCAAGAAGCAACCAAGGAAGACTCGAGAACACGGCAAGAAGGATAAGCTACCGATCCCTTCTCGCCTAGAATTCCAAACCATGCGACCCATCTTCCTTCTGCTTTGCTTCGCGGCCGGCTTTCTCCTGCCCGCTCTCCCTGACACCTTGTCCGACCTCACGGCGCAAGAGCCCGTGAAGGAAGATGGCCCACTGACAGGACCTATGAAGGCAATGAAGCAGGGACTGCGTGCTCTGCGTGGCCCAATGGCCGATCCCGAAATGACCCTGGATGCCGTAGATCTGCTACGTTTTATGCAAGGCTCGGCACTGGAAGCCTTTCCGTTTCCTCCACCACCCTTCGGCGATCTCAGCAAAACAGAGCTTCGCACTTGGGAAGTCCGTTTTCGCCGGAACATCCTGAAACTGGCGGATCAACTCTGCGCCATCGAACTTGCCCTCTTGGAAGAAAGGAGGGAGGACGCCCTAGCCTTGTATCGGGATCTGGGAAAGGTCAAGAAGACGGGCCACTCTGCGTTCAAGGCCGACTGAGCCCCCCTCTATTACCGGATATGATGGGGTAGCCCATGCTTCTTCTCCTCCTTCCTCTCCTGGGCTCTCCGCAACAATCCAATGCTGAAGATTTGTGGCTGGATTTGCCGGCGGGCATTCCGGAAAGTTTTCAGGTTGTCGCTGAACGCAATGGAAAAACCTTCCATCTCAATCTAGAGCGGCAGGATTTGCGCTCTCCTACCTTTCGAATTTTCACTAGCGAGGGCCCTGTGGCCGAAATTCCAGCTTCGCGACTTTATTACGGCACGGTCTCGCAACTCAAACAAGCGGTGGTTGTTGCCAGTCTGCGCCCGGAGGGCCTGCACGCCACAATTTTTCTGGATGATGGCCGCAAGTTGGTGATCGAACCCATGCCTTCCCGAGTCGGCCCCTGGCACCAGATTGGTCCAGGCCAGGTGGCACCTCCCCTAGGATGCAGCCAGGCTCTCTTGCCACCTCCAATGCCAGGAAATGCGGGAGGTCGGGCCGTCAACTTGCCGCCGCCGAGTGGTGGTAGCACGGGCCCCCTCCCCTCACCCCGCACTTGGAAACTGCGCAAGTCGCGCATTGCCTTTGATGCCACCTATGACTACTGGTTGCGCGAAGGGCAAACGATTGCCGGTGTCACCGCTGGAGTGGATTACCAACTGGGCCAAAACGACGTCATGCTGGCTCGTGATGGTCTGGTTTCCTATGAGTTGACGGGAATCGTCATTCGGCAATCTCAGTACTACCAAGGCACGACCTCGGGGGCTCTGCTGAGCGAATTCCAAGCAGAGTGGCAGGCGAACCAGAGCTCTATTCCACGGGATTCCGCCGTCATGCTGGAGGACTACCAGGGTGACGGAATTGCTGGCCTGGCCTGGGTGGGCACTAGGCGATCTTCTTATGCCTACGCCGGCCTCTATTGGGATCGCGGATACAGTCCGGGGATCATTGCCCATGAAATTGGCCACAACTGGGGCGCAGGCCATATTGATTGTTGGCCCTGGGGCGGCTCGGCGATGTGCGGATCTTGGCTCCTGTATGGGCCCCAAACCAGTGACATTGTGCAGTGGGTTTCGAGCTCGCTAAACATGCCTGTTCTGCCGCCGTATGCCACGCCAGTCAATCCATACGCCGATCCTGACTATGCTTCGGTGGATGCGCGTAGCACGCTGGTCGTGGATGTCTTGGGAAATGACCATGATGCCAATATGCAACGCATTCGTGTCAGCAATCATGATCCGCTTTCCTCTACCAATGCCACAATCAGCTTGAGTCCTGGTACCGGCCCAGGTGGGCGCGACGAACTGATTTACGAACCGGATCGCACACGTCCCGGGAATTACGTGGATGAATTTTGGTACGCGGCGGGAGATCAAGATGGGTTGGAGCAATGGACTCCCGTCACAGTCACCGTCGGAGATCAAAACTTGGCGACGATGTGGAAGCTGGAAGAACCCTCCGGGAGCACCGCCATGGATGTTTCCGCTTTTGGGAACGATGGTGTCATTCAGGGACCGGACGTGGCCGTTCCCGTGGTTTCGGCGGTCGTGGGTCGTTCATGCAATACACCGAACTGGGGCAAGGCGACCTCTTTCGTGGACCAAGACACCTCCACCGATTTTCTTTCCAGGGACCAAGGCCCCGTGAGTGTTGCCTTGACCCAGGACCCAAGCGATGGAACTTGGATTGAATTGGATTATGGCGGTATTTTTTCTTTCACCGGGTTTCGTCATTTGGATCAATCCAAGAGCAATGATTGGGTGGCTACGTCCCGCCTTTGGTTTTCCACTGACACTACCTTCGACACTTCGGATCCTTCGGTTGACTTGACGCACCATTCGCACGGTGCAGCGGTGGACTATCCCTTTGCTGCAATTACGGCCCGGTATGTGCGCTGGGAGGTAGTTGCTGATCTGGATCCGAACAAGGGCTCTGGTGCCATGGGAGGAACGGAAGCTGCTCTTTTGATCGAGGGGGACTTGGCCCTATTGCCCCCATCTCTTTTCCTTCTTGGATCCAATGGCCAAGCGGGGTTTTCGGGCCAGAAATTGGCGGATGGAGATCCTTCCACTTCATTTATTTCCTCCAACCAAGGGCCTGTTTCCCTAGCCCTCACGACGGACCCCGCGGATGGTACTTGGGTCGAGGTGGATCTTGGTGTTTCCATGCCCCTCACGGGCGCATCGTTTCTGGATCTCAGCGGTCTCGGGAATTGGATTGGCGCCTCTCGACTTTGGTTCAGCGACTCCCCTACTTTTTCTCTGAGTGATATTTCCTTCGACTGGAATCATGGTTGGCAAGACGAGGCTCAAGTCGTAGCATTTCCTGCGATCACGGCCCGCTATGTGCGTTGGGAAGTCGTCGCTCTGCAGAAATACACTTTTCATGGAAGTATCGGTGGTCGAGAGCTTGCCTTCTTTACTGATGCCGCCTCCAATCCTTCCTGGTCACGAGTTGCGGACTTGTGGGGATCTTGCTTGGAATTGAGCGGGCCGGTATCGGTCTCGTCCACGGCCTCGAATGGCGTGCCGACGGGTGCATCTTCTCCCTTTACCGTCCACATGGCCATACAGCCGGCCTCGATCCTTGCTGACGGCACACTGCTTGGCGGCATTGGCAATGCAGATGAAAGTGACCGCCGAATGTTTGAAATCAAACAGGGCAATGTTTCCTTTTCCGGACTTTCCACGGGTCTCGCCCTCCCCTTGGGATCCTGGAGTTGGCTAACTGCATCCTGGAACGGATCTCTCTTGCGCGTGTTCGTAGATGGTATCGAACAAGCTTCGGCGACCACTTCGTTCGGTAGTTGCTCTTCCGAGATCCACCTCGCACCCATTTCTTCGTTCGCTCCACAACTTTCCTTCATGGGAAAGTTGGATGAGTTTTCGGTTTACGACTGGGCTTTGGATGATCAGGAAATTGCCGAGCTACTTTTGGGTGGTGCGGCGCGAGGCCCTTCGCCAAGCGACTTCCAAACGTTGATTCCGGATCCGGTTCGACTCTCTTGGGCACCGGGGCTCGACGCAACAAGGCACCAAGTTTTTCTGGGGACGGATTTCCAATCGGTTCTGACGGCATTGCCCGGATCATCGGAACACATTGCCAACCGCAGCGTACCTTGGGTGGACATTCCGGGACTCACCCCGCGTGTTTGGTACTTTTGGCGCGTGGACGAAATTACCAGCAATGGCAGTGTCATTCCGGGGCAGGTTTGGCGATTCCGGACTGCGCTTCCCTGGACTGCCGTGGTGGAGGAGGGTTTTTCGGATGGCTTGGATGGCCAGCACTTGAATGGTCTCACGGGCGGCACCGGGTTTGGCGCCGGCTGGATTGTGCCGGCCAACAATGGCTACAAGAAGCGCGTTGGCTCCATTGGTGCCTATCCTGCAAACGTACCCTTCGTGGAAACCGATGGTTTCTTCGAACGAAAAACAGTCAGCAGCTTGTCCATGACCGGCGCCCGTCCCTTGAATTCTTCTATGGTGGATGTGGATTTGGGAGGGGATGCGTTGTATTACTTTTCGTTCGCTCTGCAACTCAATGGCGTGGACACGGGTGCTACGGGCATGGTCGGATTTCAGGATCCAGTTTCCGGAGAACAGTTGTTGGCCGGAGTGGAGAGCGGATCTTGGTCAATCCAGGGGGCGGCGGGGAACGCGACCGGTTCTGGCCTCGTGTCCAACCGCACTTGTTTCGTGGTGGTGAAGGTCGTTTCGTCCTTCAATCAAGCCGATGCTGTTTGGATGAAGGTTTACAACTCTGTTCTGGATCTGGTGCATGACGACGACGCCAAGCTCTCCGGCGTGGGCAGTGGCGCAAACCAATGGACTCTTTCCGCTTCGGGAAGTGGCAGTGCTGCGCGACTGAATGATCTCTTCATTCGCGCCGGTGGCACCAAGGGGTATTCCACCGCGTTGCTTTGGCTGGACGAGATCCGCATCGGCCAAAGTTGGACAGATGTGACCGGGCTCTAAGTTCGGCCCGTGGTCCTCGATTTGCTCGGTCAGTCGTCCTCTTCGCCAACGTAGCCCAAGGAATTCAGGGTGGCAGAGTCGGCCGCAGTCAGTTCCAGGGCACCAGCGGCCCGTTGCGGCAAGGAGGCAAAGAAGTTCCCGAGTTGGCGGCGCATTTCCTCCACGCGGGCTGGATCGGATTGGGCCAGATCGGGGCCCTCCTTGCCATCCGGTGCCAGCGCGAAGAGGTGCTCTTGGCCATCGGCCGCCCGGGTGTAGCTCCAGCCGGGCAGTTCCCAACCCTGTTGCCTCTCGTGATCTAAACGGGGCTGCCAAGATTCCGAGTAACGGCCCTGAGTGGATCGGCCCTCGGCCAGTAGGTTCACGCCCTGGATATCGGCTGGGATCGGAATGCCAGACAGCGCACATAGGGTTGGGAAAATATCCACTTGGCTACCGCGTGCCGAACTGCGGGTGCCCTTTGGAACCCCGGGCCCGCGCAGGACCGCCGGCACGTGCTGCGTGGCGGAATAAAGACTGAGGTCATGGGCCTGGTGAATGCCGCCCTCGCCAAAGCATTCGCCGTGATCAGAAACGAGGAACACGAGGGTGTTCTTGAGGCCAGGATCGTGGGCCTCCAAGGAGCGGCGGAGATCCTGCAGGGCCGAGTCGAGTTGTTCGACCTCGGCGCGGTGGCGAATGAGACCCGCTTCATCCACAGGATCGGCTGCGTGCGGGCCCTCACCCTTACGGGCGATGGCACGGGCCAAAAAATCGGCTGGCGGCGAGTAGGGAGTGTGAGCGTCATACCAATGCAACCAGAGGAAGACCGGGCGCTCGCGATGATCTTGCAACCAATTGCTGGCGCGATCCACGACCTGAGTTGCCGGCACAAATATTCGTTGCTGGGCCATGCTGGCGGGAAAAAAGGGCCGCGCCCAATTTGAAACGTGGCGGGCAATCAAGAGGAGGCGCTTCAGGGGAGGATTGGAACGACGCTCATCAAAATAATCGAAGCCCTCGGCAAAGCCGAACTTGGCATGCACAGGAAGAGCGGAGACAAAGGCACCAGTGTCCCATCCATGGTCCCGGAAAAGCTCGGCCATGCGCGGGATGATCTCGTCCGTCATGCGTTGCCCGTTGGCCCGCATGCCATGGCTCGGGGGATAGAGCCCCGTCAAAATGCTGGCGTGGGCCGGGCCCGTAATGGGGGCCACGGACCGAAAATCAGCAAAGACAACACCCTCGGCAGCGAGTTGATCCAGCCCGGGGCTATCCAGTCCCCCGCCACCCCAGAGGGGCAAGGTATCGGCGCGGACCGTGTCCCAGGTCACGAGCACGACATTGGGGGAATTTGTGGGTGCGATGACTCCGGGGTTTGTAGCAACGAAGGGTTTTTCGGAAAAGATGGCAAGGCCAAGCCAAATGAGGAAAGGAGAAAGAAAAATGGCCACCGCCGAGCGATCCAGAAGAGCAGGCAACTCGCGTTTGCGGCCCCAGACCCAGAGTGCGAGGGCCAGAAGGGAAAAAAAGACCAGGGTCGGAGTTCCGGAACTGAAGTTTTGGTGCGGGGGGAGGCCGCGCCGCAATTGCAGGGCTAGGGTTGCAGCCACGCAGACCGCAAACACCAAATCGGCGGGGAGTGCAAAGCGATTGCCAAGAAGGCGGCCCAGGATCCAACCCAACGGGCCATACAAAATGAACCCTGCCAGGGGAAAACCAAGCCAAACGGAGGGGGAGCCCGGGAAGGCCACGCCGGAAAGGACCCAACCGGATTCCAGAAGGCCGATGCATAAGCCCATGGTCAATCCTCGCCTCGCTGCTTGGGCCGTTTTCATTCGCAGAATTCTAACAAGCGTGAAATGGAATCGTTCTCGGGGTGCGCTAGGGTTCCCGCATGGTGGATGCGCACACCTCCTCATCCGAGCGGGTCGGTCCCGGCTGCTTACTCGTTGTGGGCCTCGTTCTTATGGTGAACGGAATCGTGGGTTGGCGCGTGCTCGCGCGGCGCGCCGCAGTCACTGAGGTGACGGCCGAGTGGCCCACCACGCAGGGAATCATTCAAAAATGTCAGGTGTTGGCGGGTCCACAAGGGGAGGAACTGGATCTTCTCTATGTCTATGAGGTTCAGGGCGAGGAGCGGCTCGGGAGAAGAGTGCACTGGATGGGCTGGCAGGGCGACCTACGGGCTGTTCCCGAACGCTACCGGCCCGGCATGAAAGTCAAGGTGCACTACGAGCCCGATCCGCCGCACCGGGCGGTGCTCGAGGTGGAGGGTGGGGGCAGGGAGCGCTGGGTGAATTGGGGAGGACAGGCCTTCCTCCTCCTCGTGGGAGGAATCGGACTTTGGCACGCAATCCGAAACGGAAGAAGACTCCTGCAACCAAAAGAACAAAGACCCAGACTCAAACCCTAGAAACTGGCCAAGGTCAGTGGGCCAAGACAGGACTTAAAGTGTTTTAGAGAAATGGTTTCCGTCAATTTTTTAGCCCCGGCCTAGGGCCGGCTCGGAAATCTGCTTGCAAGTCCTCCCAGATCCATGGTTTGGGAACCCAAGTGACCCAGCGAACTTGGCCAGTTTCTAGGGGGTGTCGTTCAAACGTTTGTTTGATATTCTATTCCTCCCATGGATTCCCCATCCCCAGAGCCCCCGGACGCGCTGGATACCAAGGATCGGTTGATGACTGCCGCGGAGGTGGCCTTTGCTGCCGGGGGCTTTCAGCGATCCAGCCTCCGGAAAATTACGATGGAGGCCGGGGCAAATTTGGCTTCCGTTCACTACCACTTTGGCTCCAAGGAAAAACTTCTCTTGGCCGTATTCAGTCGCCTCATTCAGCCCGTGAATCGGGAGCGCCTCCGGCAATTGGATGGGGCCGAGGCCAGGCATGGCCCAGATCCCGTCCCAGTCGAAGAGCTCCTGCGCATTTTTCTGGGTCCGGTCGTGAAGCGCCTCAAGGGCGGGGGCATTTTCCCGAGGCTCCTTGCACGCATGCATCAGGATCCCCATCCGGCCGCGGCCAAGATTGCGGGAGAACTCCTGCGTCCCATTGTTGCGCGCTTCATGGGGGCCCTGGGTCGCGCCGCTCCCCACCTCAGTGAGACCCAAATCTTGCTGCGTGGCGGATTTCTCTTTGGCGCCATGGCCCAGACCTTTGGTGCGGGTTCCTTGGTTGTGCGTGCAGTGGCCGGGGAGGAGATCCCCCATGACCCGGACCTTCTCTTGGAAGAATTGATTCAATTTGGTGCCGCAGGTTTTTGCAATGCATAGGGTCCCATTTCTCATCTTATTGGCCTTTCCCGCGTGCAGTGTCCCGCCGGGGATCTCTCCGGTCGAAAAACAAATTGACCCGTGGTGGACTGCTTGGGGAAATGCTCCACTCTCGAGCATGCTTGAATACGGAATGGAACAGAATGGGAACGTGCTGGCCTCGGCCGAGCGGGTCCTTGCGGCCCGCGCCCGCGCGGCCTCCGCCGGCTCTTTTCTCCAACCGCAACTTGCCGGCGGGGCCCAGGCCTCACGCGGTGCCCAAAAGGTTTTCGGGTTTCCTCTGCCGGGGGGACCCGATCCGCTTGCAATTCGTTCGAATTCCCATGCTCTGAACTGGAGTGCCTCTTGGGAAGTGGATCTCTGGGGAAGGTTGGATGCCAATCGCCGGGCCGCTGTCGCGGGGGCCCGGGCCAGCGAGGCTGATCACGCAGCGGCCCAACTTTCTTTGAGTGGCCAGTTGGCCAAACAATTTTATGCCCAGCGGGAGGCTTTCTTCTTACTGGCCAATGCCCAAGAAATTCTACGACTCGCAGAGTCCCGCGTCGTGCAGGGTCAAAAGCGCTACGAAGCGGGAACCCTTCCCCAGGAGGCCATCACCGGGGCCAAAATTGCGTTTGAAGATGCCCTCCTTTCCGCGAATTCGCTGCAACGGCTCTATTCCCAAGCTTGCGATCGCATCCTCGCGCTCTCGGGTGCTGATCCCGATGGTTTCTACCCCGCGACCGGGCATGCCCCTTTCAAGTTTTCTCCTCTTCCTCCTCTTCCCGAAAAAATTGAGGCCCAGCAAATCGCTGCCCGGCCAGACTTGGCCGCACTGGAGGCCCGTTACTTGGCCGCGCAGGCCGGACACGAGAGCACCCGCGCAGCCCTATATCCCCGCATTTCCCTTTCCAGTTCTGCCGGCACCAATGCGGATCAACTGGCCAACTTGACGAACCCGGATTTTGGAGTCTGGAATTTAGCCGCGAACTTGAGCGCCCCGATTTTGGACGGTGGGCGGCTCCGCGCCGAAGAAATGGCGGCCGCTGCCGAAGAGCGAGCATTGGGTCATGCCCTCGCCCAGGCCATCCGCCAATCTTTGTGGGAGGCGCGGGGCCTCTTGCAAGACGACGCATCCTTGGCCGGAGATTTGCGCACGGCGCAGCGCAAATTGGAAGCCCGACGCCAAGAAGCCTATCGCTTCCGCGAACTCTGGGTACTGGGCCTGAGCAACTTTGAAGAAATGGTCACTGCCGAACAACTGAACTTTGCCGCATCGAGCGCCGCCATGCGCATCCACTTTCAACGCATCCAAAATCGCATTGACCTCCACCTGGCCCTAGGTGGAGACCCGCTGTTCTCAGAGTCCAGCACCCCATAGCCATGAAGACCCTCCTTCGATACTTCCTTCCCCCGGCCATCCTCATCCTTGCGGTCCTGGCCGCGAGACTTCTGCTTTCTTTTGTCCCCGAACCGACGGTCGAGGCCTCGGGAACTTGGCGTCCCTTGGTTGAGGTCCATCTTGCTAAAGCTGAGGCGCGCATCCTTTCCTACCGCACACACGGCGAGTTGAAGCCCGCACATTCTTTGAACCTCGCCACCCGACTGGGCGGACGGGTGCTCTTTGTTGCCCCGGAACTCCGCGTCGGCAATCGCGTGGAAGCGGGCCAAGAACTCGTCCGATTGGAGGAAACGGATGCGAAGGCGACCCTTTCCTTGGCCATGCGGGCCGTGACCGAGGCGGCACTTGCTCTTGCGATCTCGGAGGCAGATGCCAAGGCGGCACTCTCTGGATGGGAAATGCAGGGCCTCCGAGACGCGACGCCGCTGGCCAAAAAAGAACCCCAACTACGGGCTGCTCGGGCCACCCTTGCTGCGGCTCAAGATGCCGTCACTCGGGCCGGCCGCGATCTCGCCCGTTGTGTCATCGTTGCGCCCTTTTCGGGCATTGTTGCCTCCCGCCATGTGGAGAAGGAACAACTCTTGGCTCCTGGGGCCCCCGTTGCCCACATTTTGAACTGTCACTTGGGTGAAATTCCGCTGGCCATCCCTGCTGCAGAATTGCATCGCTTGGGAATTTCCGCGTCGGGTCCAGAGACGGCCCTCACCATCGAAATCAGGGGTCACGACGGGGTCCAGCGCACGGCATGGGCCACTCGAATCGCGCCGCAGATGGATCCGACCAGCCGCAGCGTTTGGCTCCTGGCCGAAATCGCGGACCCCTTGGGTCTGGAAGGAAGCCAACCCGGATTGAGTTTCGGGGCTTTTGTGAGCGCCCGCATTCTGGGTCGCACCGAGGAGCGCGCCTTTGCCCTGCCGCGCCAGGCCCTCTTGGCCCACAACCAGATCCTCGTAGTGGACTCCGAACTGCAACTGCACAAGCGCACCGTGCAAGTCCTACAAAAAAATGACCAAGAATTTCTGGTCAAAGAGGGCCTTGCCGAAGGCGAACGCATTTGTCTGACACCAGTTCCTCTCTTCGTTCCTGGCATGGAAGTCCGCCTCGGGGCCACTACCCCATGAGAATGCTGATTGCTTGGTTCACGCGCAATCCAGTCGCGGCCAACCTCTTAATGTTCTCCATCTTGGTGGGTGGCCTTTTGACGGGGAGCACCATTCGCCAAGAGGTCATCCCCACCATTCCGCTGGACATGGCCCAGGTCATGATGGCCTACCCGGGCGCTGCCCCCGCCGAGGTCGAAGTGGCCCTTTGCGCGCCGATCGAAGAGGCCGTGCGGGGCCTCGCTGGCGTGGACTCGGTCTCTTCGGTCGCTTACGAGAATTTGGGCGCAATCACGATCAAGTTTTTGGATGGTGTGAATGCGGGAAAGCTCCTGGATGACATTAAAAATGCCGTGGACCGCATCTCTTCCTTCCCCAAGGAAACCGAGACTCCACGCGTCGTTCTTCTGGAGGGAAATCCCAAGGTCATGGATGTGGTCGTGTCCGGCCAGGCATCCCCGACCACCCTGCGCCGTGCCGCCGGCCAGGTACGCGAGGCCCTGCTCGCTCATCCCAGCATTTCTCTGGTCGAGTTCCTGAACGCACCCGCCTGGGAAATTTCCATCGAAGTTTCGCAAGCAAAGTTGCGCGAGTACGACCTTAGCCTGGAAGAAGTCTCGGCTGCAGTACGAATGGCCACGGCCAATATCCCTGGCGGACTCATTCGCTCCGAGGGCGGCGAAGTACTCTTGCGAGGTTCGGGTCGGGCCAAGACCGGCCCAGAATTTTCTGTCCTACCCCTGCGCTCCTTGCCCGATGGGCGCCAACTCCGGCTTGAAGATGTTGCCACCATTCGGGACGGCTTTGCCGAGACCGACCAGGCCACGACCTTCAACGGAAGGCCTGCCGTCAGCATGGCACTATTTCGCCTAGGCACCCAGCACGCGCCCGTGATTGCTCAGGCCGCGCGCAAAATCGTGGGCCAACAACAGGAGCTCCTGCCGACCTCTTTGGCCGTAGCTGTGGCCAACGATGACACGGTTCTCTTGCGCGATCGGCTGGGACTCATGTTGCGCAATGCGCGAGCCGGGCTCGTCCTAGTTCTGATTTCGCTGGCCCTCTTCTTGCGCTTGCGGCTCGCGCTCTGGGTCACGGTCGGCATTCCGATCGCGTTTCTTGGGGCGCTTTGGCTCCTTCCTAGCCTGAATACCAGCATCAACCTGATTTCCCTCTTTGCTTTCATTCTTGTCCTGGGAATTGTGGTGGACGACGCCATCGTCGTAGCGGAGAACATTCACCAGAAACGAAAATCCGGGCTGAGCGGAGAAGAAGCGGCCATTGAGGGCACGAATGAAGTAGCCATCCCGGTTCTCTTTGCCATCTTGACGACCATTGCTGCCTTTTGGCCCTTGACGGATCTGCCCGGACAGATGGGGGCCTTTGCCCATGTCCTACCTATGGTCGTAATCGGCGCTCTGGCCTTCTCCTTGGTTGAAGCACTGCTCGTGTTGCCAACGCATTTGAGAAACTTGCCCGTGCGCCAACCCGGTGAGAAACGGGGCCGCTGGGGGCGCCTGCAAGATCGCCTCAATGCCGGTATGGAAACTGTCCGAGATCGTTTTTTTGTTCCGCTCATGCGGAAATCCCTCCAACGACCTTGGCTCACCCTGGCGATTGGAGCCGCGGGCTCCATCCTCACCCTGACCTTGGTGATCTCAGGCACGATTCGCTTCAATTTCTTCCCCGATGTGGAAGCGGACAACATCGCCGTGCAATTGACCATGCCCTTGGGAACACCGGCCGAGGAAACGCGTCGTGTCCTGACCAGTTTTGAGGATGCGGCCTTGGCCCTGAGTTTGGAAACGGAAGAAGAATTTGGTCGACCCATCGTGCGATCCGTGCAAGCGGCCGTGGGCTCGCAGCCCTACCGCCAGAAGCAGGCGCAATGGGCCGGGGATCTTGGGGCCAGTTTTTCTGGGGCCCACCTTGGCGAAGTAAACCTGGAATTGCACCCTTCGGACGAGCGCCGAGTCGGAGCACAAATGCTCCTGGACCGTTGGCGGGAGCTCTCCGGTAGCGCACCCGGCGCCGAGGAACTGATTTGGATGGCAGACATGTTGGGTGGCGATGGGGACGCCGATCTGCAACTTTCGGGGCCGGATTCCGAAACGCTGAAATCTGCGGCAGACTCCATTGCTGGATCGGCCAAGGTCATGGCCGGGGTCCTGGAGGTCCATGACACCCACCGCCCCGGTAAACGGGAAATCCGTCTCACGCCCACGCCTCTCGGAGAATCCATGGGAATTGGGCTGGGCAACTTGGCCATGCAGGTGCGCCGCGCTTTCCACGGAGAAAAAATCGGCACGGTGCAGCGCGGCAACGAACAAGTGGAAATTCACGTGCGCTTGCAGCGGGAGGAACGCAATTCCTTGGCTGGGCTGGAAAACATGCGCGTGCGGGACCCCCAAGGAGCAGACATCCCGCTTTCTCTGGTGGCCAAGATCGAGGAAACCACGGGAAGCCCTGCCATCCATCGCTCCGAGCGCCGCCGCACTTTGGATGTGTTCTTCGAAATTGACAAAAATCAAGTTTCGGTGGATTCCATCGTCAGTCGCATCGAGGAAGAAGTGCTCCCCGCTCTTACCAAACAACACCCCGACCTCCGGTGGAAATGGGAAGGAAGACAAAAAGAAGAACGCGATTTCATGCTCGCTAGCGCCAATAAGCTCATCCTGGCCCTAGTCATGATCTTCGTGTTGTTGGCCATTCCCCTGCGCTCCTATTTGGCCCCTTTTGCCATCCTCGCGGCGGTTCCCTTTGGCTTGGTGGGCGCCATCTGGGGCCACGTGCTCGTAGGATTCCAACTGTCCGTCTTCTCCATGATTGGGGGCATTGCCCTGACGGGCGTCGTGGTCAACGACTCCCTGATTTTGATTGATCTCTTCCGCCGCATTCGCGAAGAAAAGGGCGGGGATCCGGCCGCGGCCATGCTGGAAGCAGGCAAGAGGCGCTTCCGCCCCATCATGCTCACCACGTTGACGACATTTTTGGGGCTATCCCCCATCTTATTGGAGACTAGTTTGCAAGCACGGTTCATTCAGCCCATGGCAGTATCCCTAGGTTGCGGTGTGTTGTTTGCAACCATGGTGACCCTAATCGTGGTCCCCGCCTCCTGGATGGCTATCGAGGACCTGCGCCTTCTTGCCGTGCGAGCGACCCGATCGTTCAGGAAAACTTCGTGATGCCGGGAACGGCAACGCCCACTTCCGGGGCCGGACCCCACTCGTAAGCGGCCGGGGTCAAGGACTGCTCTGAATTGAGCGCTTGTTTCCAAGTGATGCTCTGTCCCGAATAGGCCGACATGCGCGCCATGATAGCCAGCAAGGTAGACTTGCACATGAAGTCGCCATCGTTGATAGGCTTGCCATCGCGAATTGAGCGGAATAATGCATCATGCTCGTTTTGGTACATATCATCGGGTCCCTCGGAGCGCCAACGCCACGCGTTCTCACCCGAGATGCGGTGACTTTGCACCGCAGCCTTGCCCTTCGTGCCAAAAATATAGTCGCTGACATCATGGCTGGTGCCACTCATCTGACGGCATGAAGAAAAGAGTTTGACGCCATTTTCCCATTCGTAAACAGAGTTGAAGTGGTCGTAAACATCGCCAAATTTGTCGTCCGTGCGCTTGATCCGGCCACCGGAACTCGTCACTTTTTGCGGAGGCTCGTCCTGTATGGCCCAAAGGCATTTGTCCAAGCTATGGATGTGCTGCTCAGCAATGTGGTCCCCGGAAAGCCAATGAAAATAGAGCCAATTGCGCATTTGATATTCCATATCCGACCAATTTGTCTTCCTGCCCCGATGCCAAAGTTCACCCGTGTTGTAGGTGCATTGCATGGCGACCAAATCGCCAATCTCGCCCTCGTGCACGCGACGCATGGTCTCTTGTTTGGCGAACTGATAGCGATAGCAGAGGCCGGACACGACAGCAGTGCCTTGTTTTTTCGCCGAGTCGCAAGCGGCCCAGATGCGGCGCAATCCTGGCGCGTCCGTGGCCACTGGTTTTTCAACAAACAGGTGCACACCCTTGGAGACGCCATACTCAACATGTAGCGGGCGGAAATGCGGGGAAGTGGCCAAGCAAACCACATCACAAGAATCCATCACGTGTTTGTATGCGTCCCATCCCACGAACCTGTTGGCATCGTCCACTTCAATTTTCTCGGCGATGTCGGCCGTATTGCGCAGTGAATTGAGGCTGTTGTCCAAGTAATCTTGAAATACATCGCCCATGGCCACGAGTCGCGCGCCAGGATCGGCCCGCAGAGCGTTGGCGACCGCGCCCGTGCCACGACCCCCGCAACCCACGAGCCCGACTCGGATCGTGTCCGAGGCCCCCAATTGGGAAAAGGCAGACAAGGGGTGGGTCGTGGCCAAGGAACCCATCGCGGCAGTTCCTCCGAGCAAAAAGTGGCGTCGAGTGGTTTGTTGAGTCATGGGGACGGGAGAAGGATAACAGGCTAGACTGCGGCTGTGTTCGCCCCTCTGTTCGCATCCATCCTCTTTGCGCCGCTCGTGCCGCCCCTGCTCCAGGAGGCCGGAGCAAACCGATTCCCCGACCCTCCGGCCGGAATTCCACCCGCTTGGCCGAACCCCACGGCCGAGGCCAAGTCGGCCAAGGACATGCAGTCCTACGAGGAGCGCATCCCGGGGACTCAAGTCAAGTTTTCCATGACGCCAATTTCTGGCGGCAAATTCCTGCTTGGCTCTCCTCCAGACGAGGAAGATCGCCGCCCAGACGAGGGACCGCGCGTCGAAGTGCAAATTTCTCCATTTTGGATGGGCACCTTTGAAGTGACCTGGGACGAATACCAATTGTTTCAATTCCAATCGGATCGTGCAGTCGGCAAGGACACGGAACAACCGGCGCAAGATGCTTGGGCGGATGCCGTGTCCCGCCCCACCCCTCCCTATGTGCCCATGGATTTTGGCATGGGTATCGAGAGTTTCCCTGCCATTTGCATGACTCAGTTTGCGGCCAAGCAATACACTAAATGGCTGAGCATGAAAACTGGACGCTTTCATCGCCTGCCCACCGAAGCGGAGTGGGAATACGCTTGCCGCGCCGGCACCACCACGGCCTGGTCCTTTGGTGACAATCCGGATTTGCTCGAAGATTATGCTTGGTTCTTCGACAACGGAGATGATGCTTATCATCCGGTAGGCGAACTGAAGCCAAACCCTTGGGGCCTCTTTGATATGCATGGCAACGTCGCCGAATGGTGCCTGGATGGCTGGTATGCCAACACCTGGAAACAGTGGTCCCAGGCCAAAAACCCAGTCGTGAATCCGATTCGCTTGGCCGAAAAGCTTTATCCGCGCGTGGTCCGGGGCGGCTCTTGGGACGACGATCCCGAACAGACCCGATCTGCCTTCCGCCGCAAGTCCGGCAAGGATTGGAAGGTGCAAGACCCGCAACTCCCTAAGTCCATCTGGTATCTCACGGACGCCGCGTTTGTCGGCTTCCGAATCGTCCGTCCACTCAAGACCCCGCCTGCCCAGGATTGGGAACGCTTCTGGGCCGCTGACCTGGATTCCATCCGCACCATTCAAGAAAAACAACGCAAAGGAGAACGCTAATCATGAAGCCCCACATCTCTCGCCGCACTTTTTTGCGCGGAACCGCTGGCACGGCCCTAGTAGCCGGGCTTCCGGGTTGTGCTCTCCTTCCTGACAAACCAGGCAATGCCATGGGCAACGAGGTAATCCGCATTGCCCTCATTGGTTGTGGCGGCCGTGGAACCGGCGCTGCCAATCAAGCACTTTCGACACCGGGTCGCACCAAACTCGTGGCCATGGCCGATGCCTTCTCGGATCGCCTTGAGAGTTCGCTCAATACCTTGAGCCAACACCATGGTGAAAACGTGGCCGTGCCTGCGGAGAAACGGTTCACCGGATTTGGTTCCTTCCAAAAGGCAACGGCCGAGGCCGACCTCGTGATCCTCGCCACACCGCCAGGATTTCGACCGCAACACTTTGAGCACGCGATTCAACAGGGCAAACATGTCTTCATGGAAAAGCCTGTAGCCGTGGACGGGCCCGGAATCCGCCGCGTCCTGGCGGCGGCACAGGAGGCCAAACTGCAATCTCTCAAGGTCGGCGTGGGTCTGCAACGGCACCATCAAAACAAATACTTGCAGGGGATGGAGCAAGTGCGAAATGGGGCAATCGGCGAAGTGCAATACTTGCGGTGCTACTGGAACAGCGCCGGCGTTTGGGTACGCGGCCGCAAACCAGGCCAATCTGAGCTCGAGT
>CAYXFZ010000002.1:12092-19950 GCA_964464385.1 uncultured Planctomycetales bacterium | reverse complement strand
CTACTTCAACTGGATTTGCGGCGACCACATCGTCGAGCAACACATCCACAACTTGGATGTCTGCAATTGGGTCATGGGAGGACCTCCTGCGCAGGCCCACGGCGCCGGTGGGCGCCACGTACGCACTGGCCTCGATCATGGCGAGATCTTTGATCACCATGCCGTGGAGTACACCTACGAGAACGGCACCAAAATGTTCTCGCAATGCCGACACATGCCAGGTACCCGAAATTCCGTGACCGAACATGCGCATGGATCCTTGGGGTGGGCCGATCTGTCCGGCGGAAAAATCCGGGCCAAGGACGGCTCCTTGATTTGGCGCTTTCCAGGGCCAGACAACGACCCTTTCCAACAAGAACACAACGACCTCTTTGCCGCGTTGCGTTCCGGCCAGGCCTACAACGAGGCCGAGGTCGGAGCCACGTCAACCATGACCGCCATCCTGGGCCGCATGGCCACCTACTCCGGCAAAAACGTAAGCTTCGAGCAGGGCATTCAATCCGAATTGGCCCTAGCTCCGGACATGCAATCTTGGAACGACGAGCCGCCAGTCATGCCCGAGGCAGATGGCCGTTATGCAATCCCCATGCCGGGCAAAACTGTTGCCTTCTAGGATAACTGCCATGAAACGCCTTGCCCTTGTTGCCGTGATTTTCTTTGTTTCGACTTTCTTGCGGGCCCAAGAACCTGGAGAGGCCAGGCGGGAAACTGCAATGGAAGCCCAGATGGACACCATGAAGAAGCACATGCGGTCCTTGCGGCGCTTGTTGCGTTCTCCCGAGGGCGCGGCCAAAGCCATGCCCTTGATTTCCGAAATGCAATCGGCAGCCTGGGTCTCCAAGCAAGAAGTTCCCCTCATGGCCCAAACCGTCAATGATGACGACAAAGCGGAATTTTTGCGGGATTTTCGCCTTGCAATGATCCGCACGGAACGCACTCTCTTGGATTTGGAAGGGGCCGTGCTGGAGGGCGATCTTGAAGAGGCGCAACGCCTCCACCAGCTGCTCAAGGGTCACCGCGAATCTGGCCACGAACAATTCACTGCGGAAGATTTCGAGAGCATTCCCGTCCTGACGGCATCCTCATCTCCTCCAGGCGCGGCCCTGCCCGCCGCGGGCTACACCGATACCCCGCAATTGCCGGGCCTACCCTGGAAAGTGCACGACAAGGATCGACCCGTCCCACCTTTTGTTCACCCTGCCCAAGAATCTCAAGCCCCCTCGGATGCCATTGTTCTCTTCAACGGCAGTAACTTGAACGAGTGGCGTTCCACGAGCAACAAAGAAGCGAATTGGAAAATGGAGAAAGACTGGATGGAAGTAAACCGGACTGGGGACATTCATACAGCTCAGAACTTCGGTGATTGCCAACTGCACCTGGAATGGTCCACTCCGACCATGACCGCCGCGGGACAGGGTGCCAACAACAGTGGGATTTACTTCATGGGGTTTTACGAAGTTCAAATTTTGGATTCCTGGTCCAGCCGCACGTACGCCGATGGCCAGGCAGGGGCCCTTTACGGTCAGAACCCTCCGGATGTAAACGCTTCCCTTCCGCCAGGCGAGTGGCAAAGTTACGACATCGTGTTTCAGGCGCCGCACTTTCAGGATGAAGAGCTGCAGGAACCCGCCCGGGTCACGGTATTTCACAATGGCGTCCTGGTCCACCATGACCGGGCCTTCCTTGGGCGAACCACGCACCGGAAAGTACCCCAGTGGCAGGCCCACGCAGCCGAACTCCCGCTGAGACTCCAGGATCACGGAAACCCCGTGCGTTTCCGCAACATTTGGATTCGGCCTCTCACCCCCGCTTCTGGAAAATAAGGTAGGCTGGAGTCATGATCCGCCTTGCCTTCCTGGTCCTTCTTGCCGCTTGTTCTGTTTGGGCCTTCTTCTTTTTCCAAACGCCTGAAGACCCCATGGCCGCTCTCGAAATTCAAGACTCCGAGGTTTTTGAGGAAGCCGAGGGTCTGCGCGCTGCAGACAAATATCGTGGCCCGGGTGATTCCATCCCGCCCAGTGCAGTGGCTGCGGCGGCACCGTCCACTTCCGGCACTCTTGCGGCCAACACGGAAGAAACTTATGACGACTCCGAAGTTCGCCCGTTGCGAGGGATCGGGGGTGGTCATTACGGGAAACGGGGGGGCCGCGGAGGATCCAGGGCAAGCGTCCTTCCCCAATTTGCCCTGGAAATTGCTAGCGAAGAGATTGGCGTGGGCGAAGAACGCTCCAGCGCAAATCCTATTCGCCACGGTTCTCCGAGTCGCTTCGATCCCAAAGCGGGCCATGTTCTTGGAGAAGTGGACAGTCGTGCCATCTATCGCTCCGTTCCGGAATTTCAGCGCATCGCCGAAGAAGGAATCGAAAGGGGAACGGCCCTCTGGGCACGGTTGATGAAAGAGACCACCCAAACATTCAAGAATGCTCTGCGCGCTGCCGCCTCCGAACATGGCACGCCCCTCATCATTGAGCAGGGACGACGCGGAGAGATTGGATTGGGTTCCGAGATTGCCTCAGTGAATCTTACGGAATGGTGCGTCAGCCAAATCGGCGGCTAAACCTGGCTTGATCCAAGTCTTCCCCACGGCCAAGCAGGCCAGCCACGCTCTGGCCAAAGAAATTGGGTCCTTGATCCAAGGGCGGCCTGACAGCGTGCTGGGTCTGGCAGCTGGCTCTTCGCCGACCCAGGTCCATGAACATCTGGTGCAACTGCATCGGGAAGATTCGCTCTCCTTTGACCAGGTTCGTGCTGTTCACCTGGATGAATACTGGCCTTGTCCGCCCGAATCCCCGTTGAGCTTTCAAAAATATTTGCGAGAAACTCTTTTGGAACCTGCAAATTTTTCATCTCAATATTGTCACTTTTTGAATGGCTTGGCCAAGCCCGAGGAAATTACCCAAGCCTGCGAGGAATATGAGTCCACCCTTGCCTCCCTCGGGGGTGTGGATTTGCAGATTTTGGGACTGGGAATCAACGGACATCTGGCCTTCAATGAACCCGGAAGCCCGCCAACTTGTCGCACCCGGTTGGTTTCCTTGGAAACCTCTACGGTAAAAAGAAATGCATTGGATACTGACGCCCCGCAACGCGCCATGACGTTGGGACTCGGCACCATTTTGGAGGCGCGCCGCCTCCGGGTTCTGGTGTTTGGCAAACCAAAGGCCGATGCCGTCCGCATCGCTTTGGAAGAAACTCCCGTGGCTTCCTGTCCTGGATCTTGGCTACAAACGCATGCCGACGTGGCCTGGTTCCTGGATTCGGCTGCAGCATCCGCCCTCTCATCCGAAACCCTTTCGTGAAGGTTTCCGCTCGGCTCCATCTTTGGGCGGCCGTTCTTTTCCTCGCCCAAGTGGGCATCGCCCAGACCAATATTGCTGAAGAAGCCCTTCACCGCGGCAAGGTGGCCATGGAGCAGGGCAATTACTCCGGCGCACATGGCCACTTCATGGTCTCCTTGGCTAAGAATCCGGGAGTCCCAGGAACCTTGGAACTCCTCATGGAAAATGCTCAACGAGCGGGCGACGAAGATGCCGCAACGCGTTGGCTCTTGGACTGGCATGCAACCGTTGCAGACAAACGAGGTCGCGCAAAATTGCCACGCCACCTTGTGGCCTTGTTCCCGAGCAAAGATCCGCACCCAGCAGAAATTGGCAGAGCACGGGCCGCGGCCGTGCGTGAACTGCTCCGTTTTCGAACGAGCAAGGAGAGAAATCGTGGACCAGCCGCTGGACTCGTCGTGGAATGGGCCGAGGATTTGGCACGAAGCTTGGCTGCACCCTCGCCAACCCTTTCCCGGGAACACACGCAAAGTTGTGATCCAGCGGTCACCGCCAACCTGGAAATTTGGAAAGCGACCACCAGGAAATTGCAGGCCCTCTGCAATGCTGCACTCTCCACCGGCGATCTTGACACTGCATTGCGCGCGGCACGTTGTCTTCGGGGCATGGCCCAACAAGCCTCCTTTGGCAAGGATTGTCTGGGACCTGAGCCTCCCCCCATGGACAGTGAGCGGCAAACTGCCGCGCGGACCATGGGTCGTGTTCGCCAACTGACTGCTTCCCAAGAGCCCACTTTGCTCGAAGATCTCGCCAGCATGAGCCTAGAGGAGGCCAGAGAGTTCACCTTATCCCATGGTTCCTTCGGAACGCCCGGAAAAACGTGGTCTCCAGAGGGTCTTTATTTGGTGGAAACTTCTTGTGGCAGGGACACACTCTTGGGTGCCGCAGAAACGGTGGAGTTTCACCATAAGCGACTCGCCGGCTGGTATGGCCAAGATCCCTTCGTCGGACGGCCGGGAACGCTGCGACTTGTGCCTGACAGTCATGGACTCGAGGCCGAAGGTGCGGGATTTTTTTGGGTCGGTGGGTTTCAGGGTGGAGATATCACCACCCTTGGATTCACGATGAGTACGATCCCTGCGCTTGGAAGAGGGATCACCCATGAATTGACACATCGTTTTGACGGCGCGATCTACTCGGGTCTGCCCTCGTGGATGATTGAGGGGAGAGCTGTCTGGACAGGATCGGCCTATGGCTACATCGAAGACGAAGAGTTCATTCCAAACCACGTCAATCCGGGATCTTTTTCGGCGACGCGAAATATGGGCTATCACCGGCCCGACAAGTTGGAGGAAATATTGCGCGGTCCAGAAGAATATCGGGACAACTACACCGTGGGCTATTCCCTCTGGGTCTTCTTGTCCTCTTGGACTGGTGGAGATCCCGAGGCCGAGCCTCGCTACGCGAAGCAGCTCCATGCGTACATGAACGAACCTGGCAAGCGACGAGGCGACCCGGTAGTGGCCTTTCTTTCGTTTTTTGCGGATGACAATAAAGGGCGACCCAATGGTCTAAAGGGCTTCGCCGAGGATTTTGATGTCTTTTTGAGGGGATGGTTGGAAAAGGAGCCCCCCCAGTGGATCCGCATGTACACCTCGAGCGTTGGAGGAAGCGATTCTGGCAAAGTTCTCATGGACGAACCCACTTGGACCTGGCTTCGGGGACGCTCCGAGCCCTGGTTTGGACAAGAACAGGCGAGCATTGCCACTGAGTTGTTTGCCGGACGCGGGCAATGGCCAGAGGCTACTCGGGCCCTACGTTGGGCACTTGCGGTAGATGAACCCTCGGACTCTCTGTTGGAAACCGGGGACAAAATTTTGACCTCGCTCCCGGATCCGCATGCTGCCTGGGCCTTTCGCCGCTGGCCCCGGTTTGGCGGGGCACGACGCCAACCCTGGCCCGACGATCCGTGCCCCTTCGCTTCCCGTTTGCGGCTCACGGCCAAGCTCGCTGATGTTCTCGCTGAGGCCGCCCAAGACTACCGCGACCGAGACCTACCCCTTGCCAGTGCGGCCATGGCCGCGGATCATGACGCGATTGCAAACCTCATCGGGCGCAAGACCCTGGGTGGAGAAGCAGAGACCACCCCCGGACTTGGCGAACAACTTCTCTTGGGTGAGACGGGCCTCCATCCCTTCCATCCCTCGGAATTTCTGCTTGGGCGAGAGGACTGGATTGAAGATGACCTCGTCAATTTCGACCGCAAGCGGCCCCGTGGGTTTTGGATCTTGGAACCCAAAGAGGACGTGCTCCATGTGGGGCGCAAGACCTTGCCCGAGAGTTCCGGCACGATGGATCGGTCCTCTCCCTCGCATCCGACCCTAGTCCGGTCCACTACTTGGTTGGCACCCGGTCGTTACCGAGTGCGCGCCCATTTATCCCCTTCTACAGTCCGGCTCGCGGGTGGATTGGTCTTGGGATGGAATCGCCGAGACCGCTTTGTCCGCATCTCCCTTTCCTCCGAAGATGCGGGGTTGAATGACAAGCCCGTTCGTTTGCAGGGCGCAATCCGCAAGGTGCGCTGGTCTATGAGCGGAAATTGGCCCCGATCGCCACGGCCCTCCGGGGCCGTCGTCCTTGATCACCTCTCCCAGGGGTTCGAAGTGGAGGCCCTCGTGGACGGACCCACGGTTGAGCTCCACATTGGGGGCCAACTTGCGGGCTGGTTCTCCACGGTGGACGGCAGGCCCATTTCGGGACACGCGGGGTTCTTTGCCAGCCGGGGGAGCATGGCCATCCGAGATGCTCTGGTCCAGAGGCAAGATCGGTTGAGACAAACCCCCGCACGAGAGGCCATCGGGCGCGGACTCCATCCGTTTCTCCCCGGAGTAGGCGAATGGTCCTTCTTGACTAACCGCCCCGCAACCGGATTCCCCCTCGGAGATTCCGGAACCGTCCTTTTGTGGTTTGCGGACGCGGACCGAGAAGAACATCCGAGAATGGAAGTGCTCGAGTCCCTGGTCAGCGATTGGGAACGAGAGGGCCCCTCGCAAAAACTCGTCCTGGCCCTCCCGGCGAATTGGCAGAACGAGATTGAGGGACTTCGCGCCCTGGGACCAAACTTCCCCGGTGGCCTCGATTTCGTAATCCATAGACCCGTTGCGGACCTGGCCGAGGACCGGTGGCCCGCGGGCATGAGTGCCCCAGTCCTCAGCTACGTAGATCCGGCAGGAATCATTCGCTGGACGGGAAGGTGGAAGAGATTCCGCCGCGGACTCCCGGAAGGATTACGAAATCTCTTGGACCGGACTCATGGACACTCCAGGCCAGGAGCCGCCGGAGCAGGAGACTAACGCCCCTTGACCTAGAAACTGGCCAGTTTCTAGGTCAAGGGGCTAAGTTTTCTGGAGTTCGATCTCTGCAAATCCAATCCAGTCCTTCCCAATGGTTCCCTCTACCACCTCGGTAATCTGAATGCGGAGGGTTTGGATGCGCAAGGTCTTCTGAAATTTAAGGGTCGATTTTCGCATTCCGTCTCGATCTAAATTTAAGAGAATGGGGTCCTTTTCCTTGTTGATCCAAATTTTTACTTGGCTGGGGCGTGGGTTCTTCTTCTGTTCCGATAATCGGTTGCGGCTCGGGGTTAGAAGGAGTCTGTTGGCCTTGACTGCGGGGTTTAGTTGGAGTTGGATCGTGCGCTGGGTGTCCTTGAGGACAGGGTACCAAGCTGTATCGGGACGATTGTCCACAAGAGGATTGCCCTGTCCTGAACTCACGGTCACTTTTACATTTCCATCCTGGACCAGATTGCGAAATGCGTCCTCGGCCCAGGCGAGACGCTCAGGATCCAGGACATTTATGAGGCGGAAGGAAACGATTCCGGATTCCTGGGTGGCTCCTTCGGGGGAAATTAGGGTTGCCCGGATCTCGAGGATTCCGGCCCTTGCGAAGGAATGGCGGGCCGCGAAACGGGAGGGGGTCTCTCCGGAATCCTGAAAAGGGGCACTTTGTTCCAAATACTTCCATTCTCCGCCGGGTCGCCGAAAAAAATATTCGACGTTGTCCACTTGGAATGGACTCTTGGGGGGATCGATCCAGAAAATGACGGGATCTCCTGGGACTACGTGGAGCACGGGGCAACCTCCGGGGCTATCGAGCCGCTCGGAACCCCCGTGATCCCTCCCCGAGACGCTCACCAGACCAGAGGCTTTGCGGAGAAAAAGCAGAGCAAAACAGGTGCTGATCTCAGGTTCGCCACTAAGGGCGGGAGATGGTGGCCTCGACAGGGACCAGAACCCACCTTTCTTTTTGTTGGTCAATAACCAACGCGCCCCCTCTTGATACCAATCGTGGTTCCCAAATTTAGACATTTCGAGGAAAGCGGCGGCGCGCTCAACTCCATAGAGACAATAAAAACGCTGATAGTCATTTACTACGCCAGCGTTCCGAACCGTCCCCATTCCGCCTATCCAAGCAGCCCCCAATTCGATTGCCCGCTGAAGTTGCCGCTTTAATACCGCTGGCAATTCGCCATAGTCCAGAGCCAATTGGGCTGTGGAAACTCCCGCGGCAGTCATGGA
>CAYXFZ010000002.1:5802-12082 GCA_964464385.1 uncultured Planctomycetales bacterium | reverse complement strand
CAATCCTCCTGCGTGGTAAGAAAACCCGGCCACCTGAACCTTACGCCCTTCGAAACCGGGAAGCTCATGAGGGTCTTCTTGATAGCGAAGGATAGCGCGGGCCAATCGCTCCCAGGCCCTACGCGGAATGGCAATCTTCGCCCGCATGGCTGAACTCAATCCAAGAGCAGCAAATTGAAGAAGTGATAGATCGTGGGATCCTCCTGGATAATTCCATTCTCCATTCGGCAACTGCCAAGAAAGGAGGTCGCCAGCAATCTCTTCCAACCACTCCTCTCCTTCTTCCAGTTCCGCAGCTTCAATTGCCATCATTTGAACACCAGCCGAATAAGTTTTTCGTGGCGGGCGAATGGCAAGCCAAGCCAAGGCCTGGCGAATCGCAGGGTGTTCTTTCGAAACTCCGGATTTCAAGAGAGTGAAAACCGCGAGAGATGTGGCACCGTTAGGATAAATCCCTTGGAGACTTCCCCAAGATCCATCGACCAACTGGCGAGAAAGCAACCAATCCACTCCCCGGTCGATCGCATCGCTGATGTCCCCCGCCGAAACGGGCCAAGAATGGTTGATGGCTAGGCCCCATCCACCACTCTTCTGAACCACCTTGACCAAAAGGTGATTTCGGCCCTTCCGCAGGGGAAGAGCGAGGGTCTCATCGAGTGGATCCACACTACGGCCGTCGTAACGCACCATCAACAGCAGACCGTTCAGCCACACTTGCAGACCATCATCAGAGCCCATCACAATTTCCACGACTTGCGGCTGGGTCATGTGGATGCTTCGGTAGAGATAAACGGCCGACGAAGAGTTCCATCCTTCACGTGAACCAGAAATAGTTGGGATTTTTAAAAAATCAATCTCACCGATTGCAAGAGGTCCGGCTCCGGCCTCGAGAGGTTGTTTTTTTCGGATGTCTGGCAATCGAGTCCACGTCCCCGTTTCCTTTCCCTTCGATTTTGGGGCCAACTTGTATTCCTTGGAAAGTCCGGGCCAACTTTCTTTCGATCGCATCGCGGCAAGATCCATCTCGGGGGAGAAACCTTCGATCTTGCCGCGACCGGAGTTCTCCAGAGCAAAGGAACCCGCAATCCACCAAGGATCCGCAATGAGGCCGGCTGCTCCGGACTCCTCCTGAGGGACGGGAACAGTCCAGACGGCAAGGAAAATGTGCAGGAGAAACACGATTCTATCTTAGAACACGCGGCCTCTTTAGGATTGCGTCCCCATGCTCCTCCTGCTATCCCTTCTTTTCCCACCTCAGAATTCGATTGAAGAAACAAAGGACTCCATCCGCATACCCTCGAAAATGGAACTTTCCTTGATTGCTGCGGAGCCTCTCATGGCCAATCCGGTGTCCTTCTTTCCCGCAACCGATGGTTCCTTTTTCGTCTGTGAGACACGCCGCCAGGAAACTGCCGGGATTCCTGACAACCGGGCCCACCAATACTGGATCCCGGATGACCTCCGTGCCCAAACCATCGAAGATCGCGCCGCTTATTACCTGAAGCATGTCCCCGAGGCGGCGACCGAATGGACCATTAAGGAAGATCGAATCGTGATCCTTCGAGATTTGAACGGCGACGGACGCGCCGACCGCTCCACGGTGTTTGCCGATGGCTTTCGTGAATTGCTGGACGGAACCGGCGCTGGCGTCCTGAATCGCGGTGGCAGCACTTGGTTCACCTGCATTCCTTCCCTCTGGCGCTTCGAGGATGTGAACGGTGATGACCGAGCCGATCAACGGACAGAGTTGCATCGCGGTTTTGGAGTCCGCACGGCTCTTCGGGGCCATGACTTGCACGGCTTGGTTTTTGGCCCGGACGGCCGCCTCTATTTTTCGATTGGCGACCGTGGCTATAACCTACGCAACCAAGAGGGAAAACTTCTCAAGAACCCCGGCTCCGGCGCAGTCTTTCGTTGCCAGCCGGACGGATCCGAGTTGGAAATTTTTGCCACGGGCCTTCGCAATCCGCAAGAATTAGCCTTTGACAATTATGGCAATCTTTGGACCGGAGATAACAACAGCGACGCCGGCGATCAAGCGCGACTGGTCTACGTCATTGAGGGCGGTGATTGTGGATGGAGAATGAACTGGCAATACATTCCCGATCGTGGACCCTGGATGCCCGAAGAGTGGTGGAAACCTCATTTCCCGACGCAGGCCGCATTTCTCAATCCTCCGATTGCCAATGTCGGCTCAGGACCTTCGGGACTCACTTGCGCCCCGGGCAGCGGTCACCCCAAGGAATTGGACAACTCTCTCTTTATGGTGGACTTTTTGGGCGTTGCCTCTGGATCGGGGGTTCGTCGCCTCCTCCCTGCCGAAGAAGGTGCAGGATTTCGCTTGGACATGGACGAAGAATTTGTTTGGAACGTCCTTGCTACAGATACCGATTTTTCCCCGAATGGATCCCTGATCCTTTCTGATTGGGTGGAAGGATGGGTTGGCGCCAACAAGGGACGGCTTTGGCGCGTTCGAACAACGGAAGCAGACCTGCGAAAGGAGGGTGAAGCAACGGCCCGGATTTTGGCCGGACATTGGTCGCAACAAAGCTCGCTTTCCTTGCAGCAGTTGCTCGGCCATGCCGACCGACGGGTTCGCCAAGAGGCGCATTTTGAGTTGGTACGGCGTGGCGACTTGGCAACACTCAACAAGGTTGCCGCAGATAGAAATGCCCCCTTCTTTGCTCGACTGCACGCCGTCTTCGGCCTCACCATGGCCAAAAAAGTCAGGGGACTTGCCACTCTCTTGAATGCAGGAGTGGCTGCCCCCGAATTGCGTGCTCGTATGGCCGCTGCTCTCGGTGATGCAGGCGATCCCAGCGGCAGTGAATGGCTTGTTCGGGCTGTGAACGAGGACCTCAACCCGCGCGTGCGCTACTTTGCTGCCCTTTCTTGTGGCAAGCTCGGTCAAAAGGAGGCCACTCCTGCCCTCATAGAGTTGCTCGCCAGTACAGGCAATACCGATCGTTGGTTACGCCACGCGGCCGCTCTCTCCCTCTCTAGAATTTTATCGGAAGAAGAACTCGGCCCGTATGCAGGACACCCCTTGGCAGCGGTGCGCATGGGTGTCGTCTTGGCCCTGCGGCACCAAAGGAGCGCGAAGCTGGCCGATTTTTTACTCGACTCGGAGCCCAGCATTGCCACCGAAGCTGCGCGCGCCGTCTATGACCTGCCCATTGTGGACGCGCTTCCGGCCCTTGCAGAACAATTGGCAGGACCAGACTCTCTGGAGCCCTTTCATCTCCGCCGGGCTCTTCATGCGGCTTGGCTTATGGGTCGAGATCGAGACGCACTGACCTTGCAAAATTTTCTACAACAAGATGGGGACAAACACAACTTGAGGGAGCAAGCGTGTCAGGTTGCCAAGCGGTGGGGAGAAAGGGAAGGCTTTGACATCTTGCACAACGAATGGCGTGTGCGAAGACCACAAACACCCCAGTGGTTTGCAGACAAGAATATTTTACCAACCAAGGACGCGACCCTGAATGCCGTTGCCCGCGGACGAAAAATATTTTTGGGAAACACCGCGGCCTCTTGTGTGCGATGCCATGCCGTGCAAGGAGTGACCCAGGGGCTTCCCAGTGAAGTCGGGCCGGATCTTTCCTCGATCGGTCTTTTCCTCGATCAACAAGAGCTACGCGAGGCCATCTTGAATCCGACGGCAAGCATCGCGCCCGGCTATGCCCTGTTCGACACCGAAGGGAAGACCTTGCCCGTTTCGGCCATGACCCCAACCATGGACAAACTATTAAACCCCACGGAAATTGCAGACTTGGTGTCCTGGTTGGCCACCTTGCGCCAACCCAAAAAACTCGTGGTGCATGTGGAATCTCGAGGATTCACGCACGATGTTGCCCGCCCCAATAAAGAGAATGGCGGTCTTTCGTTGGTGGAAAAAACTTGGTTGCAGTGGGCCGAAGAGGACGAACGTTTTTTCGTCGAAATCAATCCCACATCTTCAGTTTTTTCCAAGGAAAAACTCGCGGCCACCGACGCCATTTTCTTTTACACCACCGGTGAACTCGAGCTTCCGCCGGAGGGAAAAGAGTCCTTTGTTTCCTGGCTGGAATCCGGCGGTGGTTTTGTCGGTAGCCACTGCGCAAGTGACACCTTCTACCAGTGGCCTTGGTATGGAGAAATGCTCGGAGGCTGGTTCGATGGCCACCCTTGGCACCAGCAAGTGACGATCCGGGTCGAGGATCCGATCCATCCCGCCACTTCCTTTTTGGGAAACTCATTCTCAATTACGGACGAGATTTACCAATTCAAAAACTGGTCTCGGGAAGGGAAAAGGGTTCTGCTCTCCTTGGATTTGAACTCAGTGGACTCTTCCCGCCCTTCCATACAACGCCAAGATCGCGACTTTGCCATTTCCTGGATTCGCCGCCAAGGCCGAGGCGGCGTTTTCTATACCGGGTTGGGCCACCGACCTGAAGTTTGGACCTCCTCTAGATTCCGCCAGCACTTGGTGGAAGGAATGCTCTGGACAGCACGACACTAGTCCTCAGGAGGGATTCCGCCCGACCAAAACCCCGGTTTTCGAGTATTCTTGAGGCTCTAGGAATGTTGATTATCCCCTCTCTCCTCCTTGTGGCTACCCCAATGCTAGCCCAAGGCCGCCATATGCCTCATGATTCTGGTCACTCTGTGGCTGTGCGGCTCCTTCCTACCGGCGAAACGGAGATCGTTGCTGCCTCGGGCCCAACTCTCCGAGCCCAGGTTTCCACCGACGACGGCATCTCTTGGACTGCCCTTCAGGGGGACGGCCTGGAAGTTACCCTAATCCTCTCGGTTGCTTGGCTCGGGCCCCCTGCCAACCTTTACCTCTTTGCAGCCGAAGATGGCGTATGGGCTTGGGATCCCAATCAAACGGAGACTGTGCGCTTTGAAAATGGGCTACCAACATCTAGCTCTTGGGCCTCGGTCACGGCCCCTGATCCTTCCAGTAACGGCCCCGCTGTTCTAGCAGGAGACGATGGTTCGGTTTGGACTCTGGATCGAACCACACTCAGTTGGATCCCAGCCCTTAGAACTGGAATCCCTGACATGCAAGCCGTTGCGGCTATCGCTCCTCACTTCGACAATGCCCAATCAGTCGGACTTGCACAAACCATTTGGGTTGCCTCGGGTGGGATTTTGAATACCAGTTTCGATGGTGGCTCCACCTGGACCCCTCACCCTCAATTCAACATTCCCGCCGTTGATCCTGGCGATTGGCGCATCAGCGCTTTGGCGTTTTCTGATGACTGGAACACTTCAGGTAATGCCTTGGTGGGCCGCTGGCAGCAAAGTAAATCCTCTATCACGAAGGAAGAAGGTGAAATCTGGGTCACCAACGATGGCGGGCAAACTTTCACACTTTCCCTCTCCGAAAATTCTTCTTTTCGGGCTTTGGTCGGTGCTCCAACAAGTCGCGCGGGCTCCACTTCTTTTTTTGCGGCAGTCAGCGAGTATCCTTGGCTAGGGACAATCGCCCTGGGGCCGGGCGTCTTACGAAGTGACGACGGTGGTCTTACCTGGAACGACTTTGGAAATGCCCAAGATTTCATAGGCCGCTATGCTGCCGGCGATACCCTCGTTGACAACATTAACTACCGGCAAGAAATTCAGCCATCCCCGAACTTTTCTAGCGATGATTGCTTATTCTACTATCGCGC
Organism: uncultured Planctomycetales bacterium; assembly: GCA_964464385.1. Taxonomy (GTDB): domain Bacteria; phylum Planctomycetota; class UBA1135; order UBA1135; family UBA1135; genus CAYXFZ01. The sequence continues at coordinate 6,425 of CAYXFZ010000002.1, read as the reverse complement.
TGAAGGATTTTATGTAAGCAAAGATGCAGGGTATTCCTGGTCTAGGCGAAGTGCTCGCCCAGCGACTCAAATACGCTCGATTGATACCGTATTAGATCAAAATGGCAACCCGCTCGTTTTTTGCGGGCGCTATGGCGCCGGCATCGTTCGCTTCGACTTAAACAATGGCAACTATGTATGCTTTGATGAATCCCCCATTGGCTATGTTGATGAAGTGGCAGTATCACCGTCTTTTTTAACTGATGGATTGCTTATTGAAGGAGGAGAGACGGACATTGCGGCATGGTTCGACCCCACCTTCGCTACTTCAGGTTTCGAAGGCTGGAAGTTGCCCAAAAAAAGCGGAGCAGGGTATGTCCGAACTATAGAGTTTTCCCCAAATTTCAGTTTTAGTGGAGGCGGGGCTGCAACAGATAAGACATTTTTCCTCGCTCCAACCCCAAGCGAGACGCAACCATCATCAAGCAACCTTAGAACTCGCGACGGCGGCTTCAGTTTTCATTCTATGAACTTGAGAGTGGGGGCAACGCCAGCCCCCAACATGAGCAGCATAAAAGTTGCCCCGACTTACAGCGACCTCTCTGCTACAAGCCGCACCGATGTTTATGGTATCTTTTCTCTCG
>CAYXFZ010000002.1:0-5792 GCA_964464385.1 uncultured Planctomycetales bacterium | reverse complement strand
TCCCTAAAAATGGCTGCTAAATTCCGATTCCTTTTCTCTCGAGCTCTTCCGATCACAGGACAGAAGATGGGCCTCTATCTGGACGTCACAGTCAAAGATGATTGGGTTAGCAATCCCATCTAATTTTGATCGCGATCCTAATACAACCGCAACCCCAAGCATCTTCGTCATTTGCCTGGAGGACCCTAAAATCGTCGAAGTTATTGACGACCCCTCAGGGGTCACAATCAAGGATTATGGCTCGGGCCTCGAAAATGTTTTCGTAACAGCTCTTGCTTTGCCCCCCAATTTTAGTGACGAGCCTGCCATCTTTGTGGCCACCTTCAGCTCTGGCGCTCTCAAATTGGATTTAACCAACGTCTCTGCTGGTTGGCAGTCCGTCGGTGGGAGTTTTTCACCACGCGTTTCTATTGCCATAGATTGCTCGCCCAGCTTTGCACAAGACAAGAAGATACTGGTCGGAACTCTCGAGGGTCTTCTCGTGGGCGAAGATCGACCTGAAACCCCTTGGGTCCTCTTTGCTGCCCCCACCTTAATCGACAACACCCACCCATCCATCATTCAGTACAGCCCCACCGACTCTCGCAATCCCCAACCACTGCGACCTTGGCGTTGGAGCACTATGGATCGAAAAACCTTGGAAGGAAAAAGCATAGAAATGCTTGATAAGGACGTCGCTGTGACGGAACTAAATGGCGCATGGCTTCAGTGCTTTGTGGAGACGAGCAGAGTGGATTGCCGCGTTTTTTCTGGCCCAACGATGGGTGCCATAGCCATAGAGATTCGCGATTACTTTAGCGGACAACTTGTTGCCTCCACACGCCATGACCTTCGCCGAAAAAACTTTGGAACGGCAGAAATCTCTTTGTCTTTTCCTCGCGGTATTGTGGAGGTTCGAGCCATCGCCGAGCTCAACTATGGCCAAATGATGGGCTTCGACGGGTTTCGCGTTTACCCCTGACGGGGAAGTTTGCCTTTACTGAACGGAGGCAGCTACCACATTACTGATAGCTCCCAACTGACAAACCTGGAACCAAACGGCGAGTCCAGAAACATTGGGTACTGTCAAATTCCAGGCACAGGCGCCGGCAACATCCGCTCTGGCGCGACCAAGCAGAACCGGCGAGGCAATTCCCAAGTTGATCCGCAATGGCTTTACAACAACGGATCCCGGTCCAGCGATGCTGGCCACAAGCCAAGCAGGAGAAGAAGGGACCCCTGTGTCCAAGGTAAATGAGACAGGCTGACCGGATTGGAGGACCGGAACCGTCAAATTCGGAGAAATCCCATACACGGGAGCTTCCGCATATAAAGGCCCTCCGCAACTGAAAATAGCGCTCAGCGCACCAACTGTTGCCTGGACGGTGTACTGAACGGAACTTTCCAGTTCAATTTTGCCCCCATATTGAATCACGGTTCCTGCCATCACGAAGGGGTCTGAAATTTGATTTGCTAACGGCATTTTATAACTGCTCCCGAAAGCCAGGACCTCGATCTCTCCACCGGAATAGTACATCGTAGAAGTCGTGGAAAAAGCACCTGTCACAGCATCAATCGGAAAGATAGGGCTACTGATCCAAAACTCGGAATCGCGGACCCAAAGTTCAATCAATGGAGGAGATCCAGGGATCGGGTTGCGAACATAACCATAGAGCTCTGTTGGGTTGGTGACGAGATCGTTATTGAATGGAGAAAAACCGAACCCACCCGAACCAAAGGGAGATTGGGTGGAATTGACATAAAGGCCGGTCTCTCCTAAAAGTGCGAAATTCGGGTCTCCTAACATCGGCCCCCAAAGGGTCGTGACTTGCCAGGTCATAGGAGAACCCTCTGGCCCTAAATCGAGGGAATAGGTTCCTGGGTTCTGCCCCGGCAGGAGCGAGGAAGTGAGCAGGAGAATGAAGAAGAGGGCGTTTTTCATGGTGTCATTCCTGACCCTGCCAGTGTAACCAACGCGCATCTTCTACCTCCAAAAGGGTGTCTGGGGCCCATTTCAGAACAACGGGAAGAGGTTCGACGCTCCCCAAGTCCACTGTTTGGATCGTGACCCCGTTCAGTACCACGAGAAGGCGAGGTCCTCGCCGCTGCAGGTCCAGGTCAAACCAAGTATCGGCGGGGATCAACTCCACACCCAGTGGATGGCCCGGCAGAACACTTCCAGTGCGGGCGCGCGACGGCCCCATTGCATTGATCCGCACGCTGAAGTCGCCAACTCGTAGGCCAGCCTCACCCTCACCAATCCGCAGGCGGGCATGCCAATCGAATTGGGAAGGGTATTCGTCCAGGAGAAGCGGGGAACCAAAGTGTTGCCAACCATCGGTATCGGTCTTGGCATCCAGGGGCAGAACCCGAACATCAGCAATCGCAACCGGACTCAGCCACCCTTGGAAGCGCAGTGGACCGCGCGCAACCTCCCCCTCTTCTCCGCCACCAGTCGGGCCATCACATTCGGCATAGGGAACCACCACGACACCATCCACCGCAATTTCTTCAAAGCGGGCACGGCGTGTACGGCGACCGGCAGCATCAAAACGAGGGGCCAGGAAACGCCCCGTCACCGTGTGCCAATCGTGCGGCCCGCGCCAACCCCGCACTCGGGGATTTTTCACTTCCCAAATCCCACCACATTGATCGGCATCATCTACCAACTGCAGTTCATATCGACTCTGAAAATACAGGCCACTGTCGCCACCCTCGGGTAGCTGAACATTGAAGCGAAATTCAATGTCTCCAAACTCTAATGTTGAGACCAAGTCCCCAGCATTCGGGCCAACGTTGGCAAGGGCCGAATTGCCGAGACCGGAAAGGAAGTTTTTTGGGTCTTCGGGGTCCGGACGCACCTCACAAAGTTTCCATCCTTGCCCTTCCCAGAGCGCAAGCGCATCCCCCCAGGTTAGGTGCAACCAGCCCTCGGACTCGTTCTCGCGCTCGGGCGGCGGCGCAACCAGCTTGACGACCGGATCCGTGTTCCAGGGTCCTTTGGGCATTTGGTTGATCGTGTAGTCAAAGGTGTCGTGCAGAAGGCCAAGGCCAGAGATTGTCCCACGGACACAACGCCCCGCATGGAGGCCGGACACCTTGAGAAGGAGCCGCTGACGATCCTCGGAAAGGGTGGCGGAAAGCACCTCAAGGGAGCGCTCCCGCATTTCCGGAGAACCGTAATCCCACCACCAGTTGTAGTCATAGTCTCGAATTTTCACTTCGTCTATAGTGAGGGCAGGAGCCACGGGTTTGGTCAATGCAATTTCAAATCCATCCTGGAGGAGATGCACCGTTTGCATTTCTTGCGGAACTATGCCGGTCCAACGCACCCGTGCAAGGCCATCTCCAGGTGCACGACCGCCCCAGCCTCGATTGGTATAGCCCACAAAAAGAGTACCGTCTGAAGCAAACCGCACCCGAACGGCGGAACCCAACTCGCGGCGAAAGGGGAAGCAGGCCCCTTGCCACTGGCCCTGCACTTTTTCCATTTGTAAGCGCACCAGCATGCCATTGGTCAATTCCGCGGCAATCATTTGGCCATCAAAGGGGCCAAACTTTCCAGCAGAATCCACCATCATCAAGTTTCCCGTCGAACGGGACCATTCGTATGGAATCCAAATAGCAGCAGGTTTCCGCGCCGCGTTCGGCGCCTCCATCGAAGAAGGAATACGGTCGCCGTTGCCATACGCATCCGTCCAACGTAAAGAGGCCGGGTGCGAGAAGAAGTCGCCCTCTTCCACGTGGAAGACGCCACAGGCGGGCATCCAATCTCCCTGATTATCGGTGTAGAATAAATCGCCGTCGGGCCCAAAACCAAGGCCACAGGGTGAACGCACGCCACTGGCATACGGGTGTGCCTCACCATCCGGAGACAATTTTATGATCCAGCCGCGCCAGGGAACCTTGGACAAACCATGCCACCATTCCGGCGACCAAAAACCAACATTGGTGGAAATATAAAAGTTACCTTGCGGATCTCTGGGCAGGCCAAAGGCAAACTCGTGATAGTTCCCGGACATTCCCCACCCTTGAGTGATCGTGTCCACATCGTCCACGATCCCGTCCCCGTCCACATCCCGCAGGCGCGACAACTCCCCACGCTGCACCAAATAGACCTCGTCCTCCACGACGCGGAGACCCAAGCCGGAATGGAGGCCTTCGGCCCAGATACTCCAACGGGCCTCGGCAGGATGGGTGGCGAGAGGATTTTCCACCCTCCAAACTCGACCGCGCCGGGTGCTGACATAAAGCGTGCCGCTGGAATCAAAATCTAGACCACCCACTTCGATGAATTCTCCCGCAGGGGGCTGCAACATATCCACCCGGTAATAATCGGATTCAGAAACTGCGGCTTCTTGGCAGACGGCAACCACAAGGCTGAGGATCATCGCGAAAACTCCACGGTTCCCGCAACGGGCTTCGGGACCCGTTGGTTTTCAAACAAGAGCGCGGCCCCAGGATCCAGATCCGTCACCCGAAAGTGGCGGCGAAAGGGGTGGCCTGGATCGGTCAGGGCAACTTGGCCCCAAGTTTCCACTTCAGCAATGGCTTCCCCTGAATGGGCCAGCAGTCGAAATCGAAGGGAGGCCGTGCGGCCCCGAATGCTAGTCCCGGAAAGGCGGGCAATGAGTGCTTCCTCCATTCCCTGGACACGCCAGGGAGCGACGGGATCCCCCCCTTGGTTGAGATGGATGACCTTGCCGAGTGGTTCCAGCGGAGTGCCGCCCCTGCCCCCCCAATCGGTGCGATTCACGAAGGCACCTTGGCGCACAGCGAGAAGGCGCACATCATCCACGCGATATTCCCACGTGAGGTCATCCAATCCGCCGACCAGGAGACCGCGGGGCCTTTCGGGAAGGCCCTCGGCAACGGAAGGCAAATGACCGCGCACGACCAAGGGCCGATCCCGAACCACAAGGATGGTCTCCTCGGCCGTTGCCTCTACTAAGGTCGGACTCAATGAGATCACATGGTCCGTCACGGCATGGCGCTGAGCATCGGAGAGCGCCTCGGCAAACCCTGGCATGGGAGTGCGAATGATGCCCCGAGTCACGGTGCGAAAGATCGCCTCGTGTGTGTTACCAAAGGAAAATCCGCCATCCACGAAACTACGAGCCGGCCGATCCAGGACCAAGATGCCCTTTCCGTCTCCCTTTTCGCCGTGACAGGAAGCACAGGAAGCGCGAAAAATTGCGGCCCCATCCGAGGTCTCTGTTTCTTCAGGTTTGGGCTGAGCAACAGGATCCAAGGGCGGAAGAGCAGGACCCTTACCACCAGAACAACCGATGAAGAGGAGGAGCAAGGTGGGGAAGATCCTCACAGGCAAGATCCTAGCGGAGCTCACAAGAGAATCAGGGTTGAAAGTCTTCCCGCTCCAAGTACGTATAACCCCGCAAACCGGACTCGTAGAAGCTGAGAAGGACTTGGCTCTCTGTCGACGTCACTCGGCCCTCGCGCACGGCCCGCTCACAGTCTCGCCGCATGGCGGAGGTCAACCGTTCGGGATCATATTGCACATAGCGCAAAACTTCTTGCGTGGTATCCCCGTCAATGATGTCCTCAATGGCCCAACGGCCCTGCTCGCCAACGGAAATGTGCACGACATGCGTGTCGCCAAACAGATTGTGCAGATCGCCCAAGGTCTCCTGATAGGCCCCGGTCAAGAAAACTCCGAGGTAGTAGGGCTCATCTTCCAAAATCTTGTGCAAGCGAAGAGCACGTTTGGGTTCTTCCGAAGAAATGAAACGGTCAATGCGCCCGTCCGAATCACAGGTGAGATCGGCCAGCACGGCCCGCACATGGGGTTCTTT
>CAYXFZ010000001.1:69533-71756 GCA_964464385.1 uncultured Planctomycetales bacterium | reverse complement strand
TCTTTATTTCATCCCCCAAATCCACCAGCTTTTGGGCTCTTAAACAAGATTGTTCCCGTTTTGTTCCCGTTTTGTTCCCGTTTGAATGGATCTCCCAACCTCTCTTTTCAGCCCACATTCCTAACTCTTTTCCATCCGCCCCTTTACAATCCCCGCCTACTCAAGGGCCGATAGCTCAATTGGTTAGAGCTGCGGACTCATAATCCGTAGGTTCCAGGTTCAAGTCCTGGTCGGCCCACTTTTTGGGCCCTCTCTCTAAATTGTGGCTCTCTGTATTGTGGGCGCATGAAATTCCACATCCTCCCCCTGCCCGTGATTGGTTTGGCCTGTCTGTCCTGTGCGCAACCCGGCATCCCATTGCAAACGGCGACTCCATCCATTCCCTCCACTTTGTCGGCGGTAGAGGCCAACGAAATGGCGATGGATAGCATGATCGCCACCGATTTTTCGGCGCGAGTGATGGTATCGGTGGATGTCCCCGCGGGTCTTCCGCTTCTGCCCGATGTGGCCATTGCCATTCCCTTCGAGGCGAGCGTGGGCGGCGGCGGGTTTTCCCTGGCCATGGATGGTAATGACATGGTTGTGAACGCTGTGGGTAATTCCACGCACATCCCTCCCTTCTCGGCCTCCTTGCATGGGTCCCGAGACTCGGGTCTTTGGGGAGAGACCTTCGCGCCTGACTCCGGAGAATCCGTTCGCTTTTACGTGGACGGGCCGACATGGTCTTCTTGTCTGGACCTGATTGGCAACCTCATACAGCAACAGTCGGCGCAAATGTATGGCGAAGTTCCCGCGGATGGTGAGCTGCGAGAGCAGATTGCAGAAGCGATGATTCTGCTGATCGAGAGCCCACAGGATCCCGCTCCGCAAAACCAATTGCAGGTCCTGATCATGCAGGCCCTCGCCCCCATGTTTCATTTGGAGTTGAAATCCGTTAGCGAAGGGCGGGCAGTTTACGGCCTGGATCTCTTCACCGTCCTTCCGGCCGCGTGCCACCGCTTGGCTGATTTGGCACCTTGGGATGCGATCGAGTACCTGATGGATGGCTTTGGTGCCTTTGAATGGGGAATGATCCAAAAAATGCGCCACGGCGATCTCGAGAAATTCCAGGCACTGGGTAAAGCCCTGCAACAAATTGCCTCCGCCGAACTGCTTTACTCTTGTGTGCCCCTTGCCGGGAACAAACTCTTCTTTGCCGACGCCTCGCTGGAAATCCAGTTTCATTCCGCAGAAAGCATCGAAGCTGGGATCCGCGATCTCGCTACGGCCCTGGAATATTTCCTTCCAACGGAAGCGGTGAATCCCATGGAGCTCTCCCCCATGCTTGCCGGCTTCGCCGGAGTAAAACTCTTTGCAGGCTACCGCATGGAGAACCTGGATTTGTCTCCCATTGCCGTGGGCACTTTTAATGTCACCGAAAAAGAAATCACAAACGCCGAAGATTACAGCCCCATGGTGGCAGGATTCCTGCCCTTGATCGAAATGGCAATGGAACAACAATTCGGCGGCGGGGTTTCCGGCGAAGAAGAATTCTAGTCAGTTCGATGGGCGGCGAAGTTCTCCATCCCATTTCCTTTGTCCGTCTTGCCGTGGCCTTCGTGCCCGTGGCAGTCGTCCTGGTGGTTTGGAGCCGCTGGGCGCTGGGTGTTGGCAGTCCACTTTATGCCATTGCCCGCATGCTGGGGCAATTGCTGCTGGTCGGGTTTTTCCTGGCCTGGCTCTTTGATTCGGGGCAAGCTTGGACCACGGTCGGCGTTTTAGTGATCATGGTTTCCGCTTCCAGCTGGATCGCATTGCGCACGATTCCACAGCGGCGCCAGGGTTTGTTGGGAGAAGCCCTCTTGGCGGTGACGGTGGGCGGCGGCCTCACCCTGCTGCTCATCACCCAAGGAGTCTTGGCCCTGGAACCTTGGCATGCGCCACGGGTCTTGCTGCCCTTGGCTGGCATGATTTTCGCCAGCGCCATGAACAGCATCAGCCTGGCAGCGGAGCGTTTTTACGCCGAACGGGAGCGAGATCTTGCCAAGCTTGAGGCCCGCAACACCGCTTTCCGCGCGGCCATGATCCCCGTGGTCAACTCCCTCTTTGCCGTTGGCCTCGTCTCTATTCCTGGCATGATGACGGGACAAATCTTGGCGGGGGTTTCCCCCTTGATTGCGGCACGCTACCAGATCATGGTGATGTGCATGATCTTTGGAGCGTCGGGGATCTCAACCGCGATTT
>CAYXFZ010000001.1:69115-69523 GCA_964464385.1 uncultured Planctomycetales bacterium | reverse complement strand
CATCTGACGGTCATCGACCTGTTCAGATCGCAAGGAGTATCCGATGACCCTGAACGCCAAAGCCGCCGCCGTGCTGGCCTTGATCATGGCCCTTGGCACCGCCGCCGCCGCCCAGAGCGTGGTGTTCCCGCCAACAACCTTCCCCGAGGACGGCGCCTTCTGCGCACCGCTGACGCCCTGCCTGCCGCAGACCACCCGCGATGCCGCCGGCTGAACGGCTCGTGCGGCTCAGCCCAGGCGTGCCAAGCTGCGGCACCGGCATAAACTGAAAAAAGCGTGGACAGAATGACAGATACGACGATTTTCATGGGAGGAGGTCTGAAGAAAGGATAGTGCTTTTATGCTCCCCATTGCAAATCAAAATGTTCTCAGAGATCCCTGCGAAAGTTTCTGGTGGCAACACCAAGC
>CAYXFZ010000001.1:67541-69105 GCA_964464385.1 uncultured Planctomycetales bacterium | reverse complement strand
TTTTTCGTCGGTTTGCCATGTTTTGTCCAAGATTTGCAACTCAATCTGAGGCAAAGCAAGAATCTGCAGGCCACCGTCCACCCACCAAGCAATCGGGCGCAAGCATTTTGCCTCTTGCGAGAGGGGCTCGGACTCAACGGCTTCGCCAAGTAAAACTCGGTAAAGCTCTTCCTCGCCCTTGAGCTCCGCGCGAAAGAATCCCCCCAAGATTCGTTGATGCCAGCGTAATTGGTCTTCACCGGACAATTTTTTATGGGATGGAGGCCGATTGATAGGGCCGAGATGACCCATATAGGAAACTTTGGTGTGAAATCTCCGCGTCGCCGACTCCAAAGAATCGAAACCTCGCTGGACCATCTTGGGCGGACAAGTGGAATCCAATTCGCCGGCCACAAACCAAGCTCGCCCGGTCCAATCTTTTTCGGTCTTTAGACCACGGGACCAACGATCAAAATAAGGCTGAAGTGGCACAATGACTTGCACTTTGGGCTCAAGGCGAATGAGCTCCAAGCATGCACCGCCACCCATCGAGTGGCCGCTGGCGCCCCACTCGCCAGTGGTGATCATGCCCGCTAGCCAGGAATCCTTTTGGGCGCTTTGCGCCGCCACCCAATGCAAGAGAGCTTGGGTGTCCTTGGCCTGGTCATGCATATTGCCATCAGGGCCCGTCTCGGTGCCGATCGAAGCCACGACAAAACCCCAAGAGGCCAAGTGCAAGGAAAGGGAATCGTAGTTCCAAGGATAGCCCGTCCAGCCATGCATAAATGCAAGCAGGGGATAAGGCCCATTGCTGGCCTCGGCATCGGCCCCATCCTCCTCCTCTTCAGCCGGGTAATAAATTCGCGCGGTGATGGCGCCCCGATCGAAGCGGATATCTTCAAACTGCACGTCGCGCCAACTCGGAGGGATTGGGCCCTCGACTTCGGGCAAAGAAAGGGGCGCTTGCCAAGAAACGGCAAGCAGAAGAGTGGCGTGAAGGAGTAGAAACACGCCCCACCCTACGGGCTATACCATGAAAGCGTGGCCTTTCTTCCCCTGCTCCTCCTTGCTGCGGTCCAGGAACTCGCAACGCCCTCTTTCGAGCGGGATGTGTATCCCATGCTAGATCAATATTGCTCGCGGTGCCATGAGGGTGAGGACGCCGAGAAGGGATTGGATCTCCTGTTTTTCGCCAAGGAAGAAGAGGCGCTTCAACATACCGATCTCTACCAGCGGGCTGCTTGGGCCCTTTGGCGCGACACCATGCCGCCACCGTCTGCCAAGAAACGGCCGACGACTGAAGAAATGGCTGGTTTGCTGCGCTGGGTGGATGAAATCGCCACGCCGCAATCCTCGACGCCGCCGCCTGCGCCCACCTTGCGTCGGCTGAACAATCGAGAATACGAAAACGCCGCCCTGGATCTTTTCGACGTGGCCTTTGATGCCGCCGATTTTTTCCCGGCCGATAATGTCAGTGGTGGTTTTGACAACATGGGATCAGCGCTTGCCATGTCCGACATGCGCTTTGAAAAATACGTAGCGGCGGCCAAGGCCATCGCCAAAGGATCCATGGTGGTGGAAAACC
>CAYXFZ010000001.1:66564-67531 GCA_964464385.1 uncultured Planctomycetales bacterium | reverse complement strand
ACGAGACTCGGGGCACACGTTACGTCGGGACTTCCGCCGCATTTTTCACCAACGGCACAGCCGTCGCCAGCGCGTTTCTGCCACGCGGTGGGATATATCGAATTCGTGTGCAGGCTTGGGGCCATCAAGCCGGGCCTCAGCCCTGTCGCGTTCGACTTCGTTACGACGGGGACGACATCAAAGAATGGGATGTTGCAGCCACGCAGGACTCCCCGGAGGTTTACGAATACGAAGCCGTCCTGGATGGCGGAGAGGGAAAACTCACCCTTTCCTTTCTCAATGATTTCTACCGGCCAAAAACCGAGACCCGAGCATCCCAAGATCGCAATTTGTTCTGGGATTGGGTCGAGGTCGTTGGCCCGCTGGATCCACCAGAAAAGACTTCCTTTCAAAAACATTTGGAGTTGCAATTCCCAACATCTCTGAAGGGTCGGCGTCTCCGAAACTCCCTGAAGCACTTGGCTTTGCAAGTGTGGCGGCAACCGCTTGAGCGCGCCGACCTAAAGCGGATTTTGACCTACGCCGGCGAGGACAACTCATGGGAACTCGCGGTCCAACAAGGCCTGGAAGCCCTCTTGGTCTCGCCCCGCTTTTTATTTGCTCTTGAACCCAACCCCTCGCGACTAGCTCAGGTGGGCGAGGTTCGGGATTTGAATCCGTTCGAATTGGCCACTCGACTCAGTCTTTTCCTTTGGGGCAGCGTGCCCGACGAAGCTCTTTTGGCGCGCGCAGCGGATGGCAGCTTGAAGACTTGGGAGGGCCTAGATCGCACGATCACCCGAATGATCCGCTCACCGAAGAGCCAGCGCTTGGCCAGGGGCTTTGCCGATCAGTGGTTGCAAGTCCGCAACCTTGAGACCGCCGAAGTGGACACCGATTTGTTTCCGGCCTTTACTGATTCTTTGCGGCAGTCCATGGCCCAGGAGACCCTGAGTCTGTTTGAATATGTTTTGCGCGAAGATCGCAG
>CAYXFZ010000001.1:61472-66554 GCA_964464385.1 uncultured Planctomycetales bacterium | reverse complement strand
GCGCAACTCTACGGAGTGAGCGGTGTCCAGGGGGCCGATCTGCGCCGGGTTGCCTACGGTGACTCGCCGCGGCGTGGCATTTTGGGTCATGCCTCGGTCTTGACCGTGACTTCTCGGGCAACCCGTACCGCCCCAGTCCTGCGCGGCAAATGGATTTTGGAAAACCTCATGGGGTCTCCCTTGCCGCCGCCGCCGCCCGGAGTCGACAGCCTGCAAGAAGAGGAAGCGGCAGTTTCCAGGTCTTCTTTGCGGGAGCGGTTGGAGGCCCATCGTCAAAAACCCGAGTGCCTTTCCTGCCATGCCGCCATGGACCCTCTTGGTTTTGGCCTGGAGCACTACGACCCCATCGGTGCCTGGCGGGATCAAGCCGAGGCTTTTCCGGTGGATGCCTCCGGCACCCTACTGAGCGGCCAATCCTTCTCCGGTGCTTTGGAGTTAGTGGAACTCCTTCGCCAGGACCATCGGTTTTTGCGTTGCGTCACCGAAAAACTGGCGACTTACGGCCTAGGCCGTCCCGTGACACCACAAGATCGCCCGATGCTGCAAAAAATTCTCCGGGGGCTCGATCCACAGCGCCCGACCTTGCAACAAATTCTGCGCGGTATCATCCATTCCAACGCCTTTCGGCAACGTGCCGTGATCCGCCGCTGATGCATCCTCCCCTCTCTCGTCGCACGTTTTTGCGTGGCTTTGGCACGGCCTTGGCCCTGCCGATGATGGAGAGTCTCTTGCCAGCGCGCGCAATAGCGGGTTTTCGGGAAGTACCGACTCGGCTCGCCTATCTCTATGTGCCCAACGGGGTGCATCTGCAGGATTGGTGGCCGGCCAAGGAAGGCCGATTGGGAAACCTCCCCTGGATCCTGGAACCCTTGCAGGATTTCCGCAAAGAATTTTCCGTACTTGGCGGGCTCACCTCTGACAAAGCGCGCGCCAATGGCGACGGCCCGGGCGATCACGCCCGCGCCGCGGCAGTTTGGTTGACGGCGGTGCAACCGCTTAAAAAAGACGGCAGAATTGGGCTGGGAGTTTCCGCCGACCAACTGGCGGCGCAAAAGATTGGCCACGCGACGCGCTTTCGGTCCATCCAGCTAGGCTGTGAAAAAGGGGGCAATGCAGGGCAATGCGATTCGGGCTATTCCTGCGCGTATTCCAGCAACATCTCCTGGCAAGGGGCGGAAACTCCAGCATCCAAAGAAGTCAAGCCGCGGCTGGTCTTTGACCGCCTCTTTCGGGGAGGCAACACCGATCAAAATCGGGCGGCCACGGCCGAGCAACGCAAGAAGCGCAAGAGTTTGCTGGATTTTGTTTTGGAAGATGCGCGAAAACTCCGCAGCCAGCTCGGCAACACGGATCGGCAAAAATTGGACGAGTATTTCAGTGGGGTGCGGGAACTGGAGCGGCGAATTGAATTTTCGGAAAAGGACTTTGTCGTGGAAGTGCCGGATGAGGCGCGGCCCCAAGGAACGCCTGAGAACTACGAGATCCATGTCCGTCTGATGATGGATCTCTTGGTCTTGGCCTTTCAAACCGACCGCACGCGGGTCGCTACTTTTTTGTTGGCCAACGAGGGCAGCAATCGCTCTTACCGCAACTTGGAGGTGCGCGAGGGGCACCACGGGATTTCCCACCATGGCAACGACTCGGCCAAGGTGGCAAAGATCCGCCGCATCAATCGCTTTCATGTCGAGCAGTTGGCCTATTTGCTGGAGCGCCTGAAATCGACTCGGGATGGCGCGGGAGATCTATTGGACAACACCATGTTGGTCTATGGCAGCAACATCGGCGACGGCAACCGCCACAATCACGACGACCTCCCGACCTTGCTTTGTGGCCGCGGCAATGGCGCCCTGACCCCCGGGAAATACACGCGTTTCGCGCGTAACACCCCACTCGCCAACCTCCATCTTGCCCTCTTGGACAAGATGGGCGTCCCCACCCGCGCCCTCGGCGACTCCACCGGACTTCTCAAAATTTGATCCCCGCATCCTTGTTTCTTTGCATCCTGGGGCTAGCTCAAGAACCGGCTGATCCACCTGGGCCCGGCTACACCATTCCACTGGTGGATTTGGATCAGGATTCCAGCCGGCAAGTTTTGGTGGATCGGGAAGAGGGCCAGTACCTCGGCCATGTCACCACCGCCATGCTGGAAGACGGCAAAACCATTTTTGCCGTCTATCCCAAGGGGCACGGCAAGGGGTCCATCGTTATGAAGCGCAGTGACAACGGCGGCCTAACTTGGAGCGCGCGCTTGCCCGTGCCAGCCTCTTGGGCCACCTCCAAGGAAGTGCCGACCTTATTCAGAATTACCGATCCAAAAGGAAAAAAGCGATTCATCATGCACTCGGGCCTCAATCCCGTTCGGCAAGCCATCAGCGAAGACGACGGCAAGACTTGGAGCGAGCTGAAGCCCATTGGAAAATATGGTGGCATCGTCGCCAGCGGCGCCATGGTGGAATGCAAAGATGGCTCCACCATCGCCATGTTTCACGATGACGGCCGCTTCATTGGCGACACCTTTCGACCCAAAGGGAAAAACCGTTTTCATGTTTATCAAATCCGATCCCAAGACGGCGGCCTGAGTTGGGGCAATCCAAAAATTGTCGCGACCCATCCGCAGGCACATCTTTGCGAGCCCGGCATCGTCCGCTCGCCGGATGGCAAAACTTTGCTGGTCTTGTTGCGGGAGAATAGCCGCAAGCTCAATTCTTTTTTCATGACCAGCGAGGACGAAGGCAAAACCTGGAGTGAACCCAAGCAAACCACCGGAGCCCTCACCGGCGATCGACACACTGGGGTGTACGCGCCGGACGGTCGACTCTTTCTTTCCTTCCGCGACACGGCGCGAAAATCCCCAACCCAAGGGGACTGGATTGGCTGGGTCGGCACTTTCGATGACATTCTCCAGGGGCGCGAGGGTCAATACCGCATCCGCCTCAAGGACAACCTCCATCGTTGGGACTGCGCTTACCCCGGCGTCGAAGTCCTGCCCGACGGCACCATCGTTACCACCACATACGGCCACTGGGACGAGGGCAAACCACCCTACATCCTGGCCGTCCGCTTCCAGCTTTCGGAGCTGGACCCGAAATAAAATCTATGGCAAAAACTACGGATGTTGAACTTCCTGCCGATGTCGTCCTTAAGTGGCCCCCACAGTGCATTCAATGTGGGCAGGATGACCCACAAGACCAATTAAAAATCAAGGATCGATTTTTGTGGCCGCCATGGCGCGCCCATTCGGTAGAAATTCCTTGTTGTTCAGGTTGCAATCGCAGCGCCAAGCGTCAATTGCGCTGGCGCACCCCCTCAATCTGGCTTGCCGCCATCTTGCTCTTTCTCCTTTTCTTTTTCTTTGTTCCATCGATTTCCGACCTTGGACCTGGGGTCCGAAAGCTCGTTCCCCTTGGATTGCTCTTTTTTGTTTTTGCAATTTTTTCAAGGCTTTCCCCTCTCTTAGTAGAAGTCTCCGCTTTTCGCAAAAAGATCCTCTACGAATTTAAGGACAAAACTTACGCCCAGGAGTTTGCGAAAATCAACAACACTTCGGTAGATTTGGACTAGCCAATCGTCCTGGTCAAGGGGCGAAACAAAGCCTTTAGGCCCAAGTCCGCACCATGAAACCAAACGATTTGGCCCGAAACGCCAGCGGGCACGGTTTGGCTTAGTGTGGCGTCCCCATTCATGTGGATTGAGCCAGGCCGACGGAAGGGAAAAGGGTCTTTGGCATAGGACCCGCAGTATATTAAGGAAATCTCAGCCCGGGTTGCTCTGCGTCCGCTGGCGTCAGTTAGCCGCGGGGCGAGTAAAAACGAGGGAAACGAATCCGTTATGCGCGCCGTTTCGCCAAGAGCTCCACTTGCTGCGAAAACTGGTGGCGGAATCAAAATAGTAAACCGCATCATGAATGTGAAGGGCATCAGGGGAGGCAAGGTTGGTGATGTCCACAAAATCAAATTCGACAGCGCCGTCTTTGCCGGGCTTGGCCAACATGCGGGGTTGGTTTCCGGCGGCGCAATAGTGCGTCATCATGAGGCGACCGTTGTCCAAGTGAATCATGGAAATCATTTCCATTGGTGACCCCGGCACCAAGGTTTCTTCCACGGTATGGCCGGCGGCCGTCACCTTGTAAGCAATGGATACGCCATCGATCGGCGGAAAATCGCTGTCTTCAGGGGCGACCCAGTTGCCGGCCAAGGCCTTGAAGTTGGCAAATTGAGCCTCGGCCCAGGCGGCCTCTTCGGCGGTTGGCGGCGGCGTAGTGCAAGCGCCAAACAGAAGGAAGGAAAGCAGGGCGGGGAAGAACTGCAAGGATTTCATGGTTATCTCCAATCCCCGGACAGGAGGAATGCCCCCCAAGTGGAGGGGCGGCCGGATCCTTCGCGGGCCCGATTGCGGCGTAACATGGCGAGTTGCGCATCGCGCAATGCGTCGGTGGTGGATTTGCCCTCGTACCAAAGGGCTTCGTAGAAATCGACCATGAGGGTCGAGGCCGCTTCGTCATCCACCTTCCAAAGGGAAGAGAGCACGGTGCGGGCACCCGCCATGTGAAAGGCGCGGCGCAGACTGACCAGGCCCGAACCCGCGCGCTGCGAACCCAAAGCCGTTTCGCAAGCGGATAGGGCCACGAGTTCAGCGCGGGACAAATCCAGATAGGTCACCTCGTCGGCCGTGAGATAGGCATCGTCCCGGCCCGGGCCGGGGGTCTCGTTGGCGCCGGCCAGGACCAAGCCAGAGAGGAGGCCGGGCAAGAGTTGCGCGGTTTGCCGCTGAGCGAAGGCAACCGGGTTTTCGGTGTCGGTGCCATCTTCTCCCAAGAGGGAGGGCAAATCGCCAGGCTCAAAAAAACCGTGGGTGGCAAAGTGAATGTATTGGAAACGAGAAATTTCGGCCTTGACGCGCTCTTCGGTGGCCTCGCGGCGGGTGAGGAACAAACGCTCTTGTTCTGATTCCAGCCCATCCTCATGAAAGGCTAGGACGGCGCGAACTTCCTGTTTGGTGCCCGGGAGCGGCAACCAACGGCTGGCGAAGTCCACTGAGCCACGGCTGGTGGCGGCCGAGTTGTCCTGCTTGCTCCTGCGGTAG
>CAYXFZ010000001.1:50874-61462 GCA_964464385.1 uncultured Planctomycetales bacterium | reverse complement strand
TAATCCACGTTGCCAATGGCTAACAACTTGCCATCCTGAGCGCGCTCTGCGATCGGCAATAAGACCGAAGTCGGGTCTTCCAAGTAAGCGATGCGGTATTTCTCCAGCAAATACCGACCGCCCTCCAAACGAAGGGCGCCGAATGCTAGGCGCGCAGTCGTTCCCTGCGGAGAGATCAGCAGAGTTTCGATGCCGTCGAGGTGTGGCGCAATCCGAGACCAGAGATTTTCGACAAGGGCATCATTGCCCGGGGTTTGGTATTCGCCTTGGTCGTTTTGCAAAGGCTGTGCACCGCGGTCGGCGCCCATCTCTCCCATAAAGGTCATGAACTCCTGCTCCAGTTGCTCGGTGCGGTCGGGGTAAAGCGGGACCAAAATGGGAAGCTCTTGGTCGTGGCGCAAGACCCAACAAAATACGCCGTCCAAAGGAGAGGAATAGAAGTCCAAAATGGCGGCCCCTTCCGGGATTGCAGCATACAACTTGGCGAAATCCACTCGCACGTTGACCCGATCAAAACCCAGCGCGCGGTTGAGCCGCAACTCCAATTGGTTGCGCTCAACGCGCAAGGAGACCATCGTCTCGGCGTAGTCTTCGTCTCGCTCTGACTCCGCTTGGTAAAGCAAATTGGAGAGTTGCGCTTGCACCTCCCGCAACCGAGTCAAATCGGCACGTTGCTTTTCACTCATCTCGGCCTCGGGCATCCGTTGAGCGTGCAAGAGTTGCGACGCCTTGCCCTTGAGAGCAAAACAGGCGGGATAGGCCAAGCCGTCGGCACGCTCTGTTTCGGTGGCCGACAAAAAGAAAAGCAGGCTGGTTGGGTTGAGTTCCTGTTCTAGATAAGTAATGCGCTCAGCTTCGGACATGAGGGGCAAGAGTTGATCCAAATAACGAGACCGGATCAGCAGAGCCTCTTCCATGGCATCCAATCCCTCTTGCACTTGATCGCCCAGCAAGCGACTGATTCCAACCGCATCCAAGGCCAAGGCAGTCTGGGGATGGAACGGATCCAGGGTGGCGCGACAAACTCTTAAAGCCTCTTCATTGGTATCCCAAGCACCCTGTTGGTCATCCATATTGAAGCGCAGCGAGGCCAAGTTCAGCAGGCCGGTGACCGTGTCAATATGCTTGGCGCCGCGAGAGGAACGCAATAATTCCAAGGCCTGCATGAGGAGTTTCTCGGCGCGATCAAGGTCACCCTGAATAAAGTGCAGGTTGGATAAGTTGTTCAGAGCAATTGCCAAGCGGTCGGGCACAGGTGGGTCCACGGACTCCAACAGAGAAATCGATTCCTCCATGACCTCAATGGCGCGCGGCTGGACGTCGCCGTAATACTCCACCAGATGGACACTCAAATCGCTGAGAATCGCGCCTCGGATGTCGGCCTCTTTTTCTCGGGCGTGGTCCAAAACAAGGAGGGCTTCCTCGCCTATTCGCACGGCCAATTCTGGGTTTCCGAGGCTGGACCAAGCGCGCGCCAATAATCGCTTGGCTTTCGCCATTTCCACGCACAAGGGAGCGCGGGTCTCCAGCTCGCGTATCGCTGCCTCGATAGTTCTACGGGCGCGCGAGTATTCGCCAGCGTCCATGTCGGCATCGGCCCGATTCATGGTTTCGATGAGAGCGGCAAACTCCGGCAGGTCATGGACGTGCTCACCAGAAAAATCGCCACCGTCCTGGGGAATGGCCAAGGCAAGCAGAAGGATGGGAAGCACAGATTCCAGTCTAACGAAACTTAGAATCGTGACGCGTTTCTCGGTGTGCCGGGCGGCAAGGGCATACTGGCGGCATGGAAGTCAAAATTACCTACTGCGCCGTCTGAAACTTCAAGCCCAAGGCCGACAGTTTGTCGGCGGAACTGAAGGCTTCATTCGAGGGGATTTCGGTAAAACTGATTGCCGGTGGTGGCGGCATCTTTGAGGTCGAGGTGGACGGCAACCTCATTTTTGACAAGGCCGAGACCGGTAGATTTCCGCAAGACGGCGAAGTCACCAACCAACTTCAGGGCTAAATACCAGCCGGGGTGGGGATCAGGGCTGCGCCTGGTTCAATTCAGCCAGCTTGCGCGTTTCCCATGGGGAAAGGTGCGGCAAGGCACCCAGCTCCGCCAATAGAATTGCCGCCTCGGCTGTGTTGCCGAGGCTTTGTTCGATCGCGGCCAAGCGCAAAAAGGCCGGCCGTTCCAAACTCGTCAGCGGGCCTGCAGCGCGCAGGGATTCGACAACGCGACGGGCGGAATCCAATGCGCTTTGAGGCTGACCGGCTCGCCATTTCCATTCGGCGAGATCGGCCTCGCCCTCAAAGGTACCAGGGACGCCCGCTCCGGCCAAGGACTGTAGGAGCGACAGGGCACGATCCAACTCGCCGTTCTCGGCCAAGGCTCTTGCGTGGCGGCGCACGGCGGCACGGCCAGACCGATTTTCTGGCCAGGCGGGGATCGCGCTTTCGATCGTAGTCCATGGTTCTGCCACAAGACCGGCGTCGGCAACGGCGCCGGGCAACTGATCGGCCAAGAGTCGGGAATCCGCCCGGACGGTGAGGAGTTGCAGAGTGCGAAAGTGGGATGGGCCCAGATGGGATTGGGCAGAGGTCACCGCCGACTCCAAGAGAACTTCGGCGCGGGCGAAGCGGTCCGCCCGCAAACAAGTGCGCGCCAAGTTGACAACCGCGGCCAAAGTGTCGGTGTGATTCATGCCATGCTCCGCCTTCATGCTGGCAAACACTTCCTCTTGTTGAACAAGCGCATCTTCCAGTCGGCCGCGATAAAAAGATAAACCCGCAAGGTTGCTCCGAACGACGATCACCCAAGGATGGCTGGCGGGATAAAGCGCCATGCGACCCTGCAAGACTTCGTCAAACATGGCTTGGGCTTGTTCATATTTTTCCTCACTCTGTTTTGCATCCGCAACGGCCCTCCCCTCCTTCATCAGAGCCGAAGCCACATTAAAGAGGGAAGTTAAAGTTTCCGGATGGCTGGGGCCGAAGCGATCGCGACGGCCCTCCCATGCTTGCCGCAAAAAACCGAGAGCAATGGGGGCGCGGTCTCGGCGCAAGTGAAATTCCCCCAATCGATTGAGGGTGCGCAAGGTGGCAGGATCTCTCGGCCCCAAAAGGGCTTGTTGATCCGTCACCAGAAGGTTGAGGTTCCGGTGAGCCTCGTCATCGCGACCGGCATCGTCCTGCAAGGAAGCAATCCGGAAACGAACGCGGAATCGTTCTTCCGAAGTTGCCTGATTGTTTTCCAGAGCGGCCAGCATGCCAACGAGCCGACCTTCTGCAGACTCCCAGTCCTGGTTTTCAATTTCGACCACGGCCAATTCGAACTGCGCATCCAGCGTGCGCGGATCGTCGGTGCCAAAGGCGATCTCTGCGCGAGCGGCGGCCTCGGAAAGTTGGGACATGCCCTCGGGCAATCGCCCTAGGGCGCGATTGAGGCGACCCAAGACCACCAGCAGTCTGGAGGCCACTTCGTCTTCGCCAGCCAAAGCAATGCCCAAGCGATCGCCGGCTCGGGTCACGAGATCAGCCACGGAAATCGTTTGCGCTCGGGACTGTTCTGGCTCCAACTCCTCGAAGGTCTCGAGGAGAAAGGTCAGGGCGCGTTCGCTGGTCTCGGCATTGCGAGAAGCAACGGCCGCGGATTCTTCGGCAGCAACGGCGGCAGCGCGGGCGAGGGAGGCGGACTCGGACTCGGCGGCACGGGCGGCCATGGTTTCCACCAACAACCAAGAGATGACGGCGAAGGAGACGCCAGCAACACCAATACCCGTGGCGAAGGCCGGGTGGCGCAAGCACCACTTCCAGGTGCGGGCTGCGGGCCCAGGGGGCTTGGCCAAAATAGGCTGGTTGGCGAGGAAACGCTCCAAATCCTCGGCGAAGGCAGCCATGGATTCGTAACGCCGAGACGGACTCTTCTCGATCGCTTTCATGCAAATGACGGACAAATCCCCCGGCACTCGGCCGCGCACTTTGTGGGGCTCGGGGGGATCTTCAGAAACAATGCGACCGAGGACCTCTTCGCGCGTGTCGCCGGGGAAGGCGACCTGGAGCGTCAATGCTTCATAAAGCGTCGTGCCCAAGGAAAAGATGTCAGTGCGATGGTCAATCCCCATGCGCTTGGCCATGGCCTGCTCCGGGGACATATAAAAGGGAGAGCCGGAAAAATCGCCTTCGCGGGAAATCTGCAGGGAGCCTTCCACTTCGGCTAGGCCGAAATCAGCGACCTTGGCACGGCCGTCCGCATCCAACAAAATGTTGGCTGGTTTGATGTCGCGATGAATAACGCCAACTTCGTGGGCCACGGTCAGGGCCTGCGCCAAATCAGAAAACAACTCGGCCGTGGCTGCGTACCAATCCTCAGGCGGTTTTTTCATGCGCCGCAAGGCCTCGAACTGATCGGCCAAGGTGGTACCGTCGCCAACCAGCTCCTGGGCAATCCAGGGCACGCCCTCGGTTTCGCCAGCTGCGTGAACCTGGACCACACCAGGGTGCGCCAAACGGCCCCCGGCTTCGGCCTCGCGCTGGAAACGGCGCAAAGTAGAAGGGGCAATATTGGCGCCAGGTGGCAACAGCTTGAGGGCAACCCGGCGCCCCAATGAAACCTGTTCGGCCTCCCAGACCACCCCCATGCCACCCCGGCCCAGGAGGCGGATGAGTTGGAAATCCCCGAAAGTCCGACCCTCTTCCAGGATGAGATCGGCCACTACCGGCTTTTCCCGATCGTGACGCACCTCGGCCATGAGGCGGGCGAAACCGTCTCGCTTGAGGCCTTTGGGCGAAGGAGATTCCGTCATGGTGTTCTCCCGGAAATCCTATCAGGCCGGGGGCTGGACCGCCGGGTCGGCAAGAACGGTTTGTCCGTCTTCAACGAGCCGCTTGTTTTTCCAATGACCACTTTTCCAGCGGCGGCGGAACAGCCACGCACCGAAAAATATTTCTACCGTCCAAACCCACCAAACCGTGACCACCGTCCCCTTGAGAAGGAACACCGCTCCGGCGGCAAGAGGGGCGGTCAACAACCAAGCGGTGAGAATGCCGGCCCACATGACCCAAGTGTGGTCCCCCGCCGCCCGCAATGAGAAACGGTATGCGACTTGCAGAGCGTCGCCAAGTTGCCAAACCAGCGCCACTTTCAAAAGAGTTGACCCAAGACGAATGACCTCGGCGTTGCCGGCCTCGGAAGCATCACGAACATACAGGCCAATAATGGAATCTCCGAATATGAAAAGGACACCACCGATGACAAACACCACGGGATACATGATTGCCATCATGGACTGAAACACTCGATCCACTGTTTTCCATTTCATGGCTCCGACGTATTTCCCGATCAAAACCGATCCTGCGTCACCAATGGCCACCATGGACATGAATGCAAAGTGCAAAATATTGATGGCTGCATGGTGGGCGGCCATGCTTGCCGTCCCCAAGAATGCGATACACCAAGTGATCATGGTATAGGCGCCCACCTCTAGAGTGAACTGGACGCCGCTGGCGAACCCCACGGACCAAACCCGGCGTATTTTCTGCCAAGAGAAGGCTAGTTCCTCTTTGCGGTATGGGCGCCGGGAAAACAAAACCAACAACACCAAGGAAACCAGGTCGGAGAGGCCGGTGCCAAACGCGGCCCCCTCCACGCCCATAGCGGGCAGGCCCAGGTTTCCGAAAATCAAAATCCAATTGAAGAAAATGTTCAGCGGCTGGGAAATCAAATCTGCGGCCATGGGCAGGCGGGTGCGACCAATGCCGCGCTGGTATTCAGCCACAGCTAGGGCGGTCAACATGGCACCGCTCCACAGCAAGCGCATGGCAAAGTAATCCTCCCCGGCGCTCGTGGCTCCGTCGCTCATATTCGCGGGGCCTGCGATGAGGGCAAACAAGGGTTTGGCAACCCCGGCCAGGACGGCTAACAGCACCGCAAAGACGATCGACAGCCAAAAGGCGTGCAGGCCGAAAGAAAAGGCTTGTTTCTTTTCACCGGCGCCAAGATGTTGACTGACCAAACTTTTTTGCCCGCGAATCACCCCCATGCAAAAACAAAGGCCATTGAAGGCAAGGACACCGCCCAAACCAACACCCGCCAGAGAATCTGCGCCCAACTGCCCGACCATGATCATGTCGGCCACGCCCTTGATCGTGACCGAAATCATAGAAATCCAGATCGGCCAGGCCATGGCCAAGACTTCGCGGCGCGAACCCGAGCTTGGCGGCATCAGCGTATCGCCCATTCAGGCGGCTGTTTGCGCCCCGCAATGCAAGCAGAACGGCAATAGCCGGTGACGACTCTCCCCGCATGCGTTGCACGGACCAAACAACTCCACTCCACATGAACTGCAAGAGCTGGTGGCCCCATGAGATTCCGGAAATGGATAGCCGCAATCCGGACACATAGAGCCGTGGTAAGCCTCGCGACGCCTGCGGTGCAATGCATCTCTTGAGGGAGTGGAGACATTGCGAATCAGACGCAGAAGAAACCAACCAACGATCGAAACGGAGGCTGCGATTGCAATGTATTTAAAGTAGTCCTTTGGGAAATGCTCGTGCATCACCATGCCCAATTGCAGAAAAGCCGCACCGATCCAAGCCAGGCAAAGCGGTCGGTAGGGGCTCCCTTTCCGACGTGCCAAAACCCAGGAACCAGAAAGAAACACCGGCACAATAAAGGCTAATTTCCAGACGGCCGTCCGATACCGAAACGCTTCGTAAGCATCCTGGTAGGACTCGCGACCTGGCTTCTCCAGTTCCCGAATGGTTTCCTGAACGGAGTTCTTGTCCGCCCGAAAACGGTGTAGATCCGCCTCAAGCGTGCCAATCTTGGCGTTGGCACTCTCAAAACTTTCCTGGGTTTTGAGAAATCGCTCCTGAGCTTGAGTCAGGGCCCCAATCTCTCGTTCGGTCGGCTGCTGACTTTTCTCTAAGCGTAGGCGATGGATTTCGCTCATTTGGTCCATCGTGCTCTGTGCGTTTTCCAAACTGACCTGGAGATTTTTTTGAATCTCCCGTTCACGCACGACCGAGGATTCTGCTGTTTTTACGCGGAGCTGAAGTTCAAGATGGCGTTCCTGCAATTGGGGAGCAACTTGCAAGTAATCGTTCAAGCGCGGCCCTTTCATATCATCGATGTCGCCCAAGACAAAGTCAAAGAAAGTCATCAAGAGAATTGCCAGCAAAAAAGCCAGGAAACGGATGGTCCAGCGGACGCCACGGGGTGCAACTTCGCTCATGGGGCCATTCTAATTGAGCCGTTCTTGGCGCGATTTTGTTTTAAAATGATCTGGTAAGAATTCTCCTGCCCCTCCTGATTCTTGTCGGTGCCTCTTGCTCAATCCCGTTGCCGCCCAGGCTCTTGGATGACCAAGGTCGAGAAATGATTCTTCATGGTTTGAATGTCAGCAACGCTGCCAAAGGAGATCCGCTTGGTGTTGCTTGGCACCTGGAGAGTGACTACGCCCGAATGCATGACGAGTGGGGCTTCAATGCCATGCGGATATTGTTACTGTGATCCTTTCCAGCGACCCAACGGGCACCTGGACCTGGGACTTTGATTCCACCACGGGACTCCTGCGTTATTGGGCGGATCCCTTTTCCAGCACTCACAAGCTCACGGTCCAACCTTAACTCCACAGGTTTTCCACAAACTTCCGGCTGGAGTTTTCCACGCTTTCCCCGGGTTTTCCACAAAAAAATCGGCCGGCTGCGCTCCCCCCAGAGTGCGCAAACCGGCCTCACCGATCAGAAGGCAAGGGCTTTCGCCCCGCAGAAACGCCTGGCCTCGGTGTAGGGCACAGGCACCTCATGGGTCTCGCCCCTCTTTACGTCTCAAACTGCCCGACGTTTCGAAAAACTTCCATTTTGAAAAAACTGCAGTTTCCAGGAAGTCGCAAATTGGATTGAAAATGTTCTGATTTTTCTGTTCCGAAGGCCTCCCGAATCTCGGTGGACATCTGGGTCAAGTCGGCCCTTCTCTCCTTTTTCCCTTGGAGCAATCCATGCCTCTTTCCCGGGAAGTCCCCCCTCTTCTTCGCGTCCTTCATTCCTGCTCTCCCAAGCGAGAGACCAGCTGGAATCAGGTTCAAGAGAGTTGCGTCACCTTTCAGGGCGCCCAAGGCCCGGAACGGTTTGTTCAGCTAGGCCATCTGTTTCAGCATCTGGCTCCTTGGATTGAGCGTGGCGTCCGACAAGTCATGATGCGCCACTTTTTGGTGTTGCCCACCGAGCTAATCGTGGCCCGACTCTTTGGATTGGCTGCACGGCGGGATCGCCTTCACCTCAGCTCGGAAGCATTTTTGTTTTGGGTCGAGTCCCAGATTTTGCGTGATCTGTCCGACCCAGAGGATGACTTGGGCACGGTAAACGGTGCGGTCGGAGAGCCTTCCTCGCGACTGCAACAGCGTTTCAACACACTTCCCGTTGCCGAGCGGGCCTTGCTGCATTTGTTTCTCGTTGAGAATCAAAGTTTTTCTCAAGTCTCCGAACTTACTGGCATTCCTCTCGACCAAGTGGAAGAACGCATGCATGCAGTATGGGAGGAAACTTGTGGAGATCTTGCCAACTGGGAACTGCCTCGTGGCTGGCAACTCCCTTCCGCCAAAACAAAAGGCGCGACCAAGCAAGACTTTTGAATCCATCCTTGCTACGAGCTGCCGGCGCATTTGCGGAAACCTCCTCTCGGGAAATTGGACACCTATGTCTATTGGCGGCCGTGGATGCCGGATTGCGACGTCAGGACGGCATTGCTTATCGGCCTGACCGGAGAATCGTCCCCAAGAATCCTCACCGTGTGCGCACACGATTGCACGAGGAGCGAGATGCCCTTTCTCGCTTTCGCTTCGAGTGCCGATCTAATCTGAATGCGTTGTTGGCCGATGTTGTTTTTGGTTCCACCCCAGTTCTTCCCAACGATTGGGATGATGCCGGGCCTTGGGCCGAGCTTGCCGTTCGACTCCGGCCAACCGACCCCTTTGCCCGCCTGACTTTTGCGGCGACCTTCCTCCGCGGCGGACATCTTGCCGAAGCGGAACGGGAAATCGACTGCGCTCTTGAAATTACGAGGGCTTGCCCGGATTTACGTGCCCGCGCTCTGCGCAATAAAGCGGCCGCTATTGAACTTCGGCATGGTCCTCGCGCGGCCCTCTCCTTGGTGGAAGAGGCCGCCCGTCTTGATCCGTTTTGCCTCACCACCCGCCGCGACCTCCGCGCCTACCGCCAAGCCGCGACTTGACATTCCCAGCCTTGAAAATTCCACGATGAACTCCTTGCCCTCCCTTTTCTCTCGCTCCCTGCGTTGGTTTTCCGCGCTCGCTTTGGTTGCGATTGTCCTGAGCCCTGCCCTCCTTTCAAACACGGGCAATACCGGTCGCGGTGACGACCCGCGCATCACCGGAAGCATCGGCAAGTACGAGCCGCTGGGACGCAACGGTCGCTGGCGCCGCTGATGCGCGCCCTTGCCATCTTTGCCAGCGTATTGATCGTTGGTGTTGTTTGGGTAGTCCTGGATACGACAATTTCTTCGTCTGCTCTCCAAAGCAAAAACACCAAGGAGGCCGATCTTGTTGGGTCGCGCGATACGTTGGAGGATTCTCCTCTGGATACTAGCGAAAATTCGACCGACAGTCTTGTGCCCCCCCAGTCCTTAACCTTGGAGGGCTCGGCCAAGACTCGAGCCACCTCTAACGGCCAGCGCAAAAGAGTGACACCCGCTGGCTTTGAACTTTTTCTTTCTGTTGGTGTTGCCAAGGAACACGCCACCCAAATCCATTTTCTGCCGATGACCGAAGAATTGGGTACTTACATTCTGGAAAGCCAAGGGGAAGCCGGCGGCGCGGCAATTGCCAAACAGG
The DNA here is from genome assembly GCA_964464385.1 of uncultured Planctomycetales bacterium. Classification (GTDB taxonomy): domain Bacteria; phylum Planctomycetota; class UBA1135; order UBA1135; family UBA1135; genus CAYXFZ01. The sequence goes on along the minus strand of CAYXFZ010000001.1, from coordinate 51,626 downwards.
CCGCTGAAATTGTTCTCTCTCCCAACCAGGGGAAGGTGGACCTTTCTTCCTTGATGCCGGGAATGGAGTATTTTGCGTGGTGCGAGAGCCCCGGATTCCAGATTGAGCCGCGCCTGTTGCAGTTGCCGCTTTCCCGCGAAGCGAAACACTGGGTGATGAACCCAGCATCACCCATTCAAGTCAATGTCGTAGATGAACAGGGAAATCCACTTGTCGGAATCAAAATCGATGTGCAACCCCGGTCCGACAACCCGGAGTATTTCGAGTGGGGTTGGCGGAAGCGGCTTGCTGCCTCATTTTTTGAACGGCAAGCAGAAACAGACGCGCAGGGAAGTTTTGTATTGCACACACCGCTGGTCGGTGGTGTGTCGATCAAGGCCGGGCCACATCCGGGATATGCTTGGCAGACCAAACATGGAGTTTTTGCGGGCGAGGAGATGCTTCTTCGGATGCATCCAACCCTGCGCATCCGCGGCCGCATTTTGGATCCATCGGGTCGAGGCGTGTCCGATGGTATGGTGGCCTTTTTCTCGGCTGCTCCGGGTGGCGGATCGGAAGAAGCGGGAAGCGCCTTCCTGGAAAAGGGTGGAACTTATGCTCTGGAAGTTGATGCAAGCCCGCCCATGTTGATGGCTATGGCCTTTTGTGAGGGCTATGCCCCGGTCCTATTGCATACGCACCGTCCAAGACCTGGTGAAGACCGGGAATTGGATTTTCATGTCGAGCCAGCTGTCACTCTCTCGATAAAACTG
>CAYXFZ010000001.1:34033-50864 GCA_964464385.1 uncultured Planctomycetales bacterium | reverse complement strand
CCGAAAGTCGCACGCCGCTCGCCAACTGGACGGCCACCTTTTCCTCCGGCCCTTGGGATTGGGTCCCCGGACATTTCACTACCGATGCCACCGGCTTCTTGCAGACGGATTCATTTTTTGTCGCCGGCAAAACCTACCAAATGGAACTGTTTGGCAACGATCAAATACTGGATCCGATCCCCGTGCTTGTTCCTGCTTCGGAGGACAAAGTTGTCGCGGTTCAAGTTGCCGGATTGGCCCGCATCGAAGCAGTGAATCGCCTTGGCGGTTGGGAAGATCCACCCAAACGAATTTCCTGGTCTTGGCGGGGTCTCGGCGGGCCCTCCTGGTCTCCCGAAACGACACCCTCACCCTGGCTCCAGGCCGGGTCGGGCCGCCTACTCGTGGAGTTGCAATCGGGCCGCGAATTGCGCCAGGAATTGGTCCTGCGCGGGCACGGAATCCAGGTGCAGTTCCCAGAAACCAGCCCTTTCGAGCTTCGATTCACCTTACCCGAGGCGGAAAAGGCCTGGTCCGTGGTCATCCTGGATGACGGCGGGTTCCCCGCCCATGCCCAAGAGGGTGTGACTGGAGTCCAGGAACTTCTTCTAGAACCGGGGGAGTGGATTCTCCGGGCCGAAGCCGGCGACCAGCGCGTGAACGCCGGACCCATCCGTCTCACCAGCGATTTGGATCTTGGCTTGTTGTTTTCTTCGACGGGACTCTTGGCGGGTTGGGTGGAGGACGAAAAGGGGCGACCATGGCCGCAAATGGGAATCTCCCTTCTGCGTTGGGAAGATGGGTTGTTCGAGCAAGTCCTCGCGGATGCCAAGGGTCAATTCTCGTTCTCTCAGCTTCCCGGCGGCCGCTACCAGTTGACCGTATTGGCTTGGCGAACAGGCTTGCTGGATGCGCCAGATTTGGTCACGGAAGTGATCTTGGGGGCGGGAGAGGTGCGGCCGGATTTAAAACTGGTCCTCCGCCGACCGAATTTGTCGGTACGTGTGCCGGGTGGGTTGGAGGCGGGCATGAGTGCGTTCGCCGTCGATGACTCATCCTTGCAGCGCACCCGACCCAATGGCCAAGGTCTGGCTCGCTTGGGTCGGCCCACCGGATTGGGCTGGGCGGGCGTATTGCAAGCATCAGCCGGATCGATCCAGTTCGCAAGCGGCGCGACGGATCCGCAAACGGAGTCGTTGACTCCCGAGTGGGGTCAGGATCGCCGTTCTTGGTCCTTCGTGGAGGAATCCGGAGAGCCGTTCCCTTTGACCAGGTTTGATCTGGAACTAAACGGCAATCTTTGGCCCCGACCTTTCACTTTGAGCAAAACCTCCTCGCTGCAATGGCGGGCCGACCCTGGTCTTCCGATAGCCCTGAGGTTTTCTTTGCCTGGAGGGGGAAGCTTACGTTTTCGGCCCTCCGAACACCCCAGCGGATCCGTTGTCCTGGGATCATTGGCGCGAGCATGGCCGCTTTTGGTTACGGATCTCGCCTCTACACCCATGACGGGAGCTGAAATTTTCCTGCCGCTTGTGGGCGAACGATTTCTAGTAAACCGTGACGGTCGGAGTCCGGTTTTCGGTCCAGCGGAAGAATTCATGGTGGTGGAAATGGCAGGTCGATGGTCTGTCCACACCTCTTTGGGAAAGGAGTCTCAAATCTTTTTGCGTCAAACCGCAGGCCGGACCTTTCTCCAGACAGCCGAAGGACTGCAAGCCGTGGATTTGTTTCTCGAACCTCAATTTGAATTGGGCTACTCCTGGATCCCGAAAATATCCAAGGAGGGGGCAACGGCATGGGAAATTTCCGAGGCACCCGAAGGAAACTACCGATTGACCGCCTTCAATAAGGAAGAAGTTCCGGTTGCATCCGTGCTCATTCAGCTCACCCCGCAAGAGGGGAATGCAATTCAAATTCGATAAAGGCCAATTCGGAGTGAGCCAGTAGCATGACCGTGCTCCATGACTCCAAACCGCCGCCTCGCCTCCAAACTAGCAGCTGAATTCGTTGGCACCTTCGCCCTGGTTTTCGCCGGCTGTGGCGCGGCTGCGGTCAATTTTACGACAGGCGGAGCATTGGGGGTCGTGGGCATCGCCCTAGTCTTTGGGTTGGTCATTCTGGCCATGGTTCTAGCGTGCGGACACTTGTCCGGTGCTCATTTCAATCCCGCTGTCACGCTCGCTTTCGCCGTCAGCAAACGCTTTCCCTGGAAGCAGGTTGTTCCTTACTGGCTGACCCAATTAGCCGCCGCGATTCTCGCCGCTGGTTTATTGCGCCTCGCCTTCGGACACAATGCAATTCTCGCAGCAGGGGTCGGTTTTGAAATAGGGCCCGGTGTGGCATTGATGTTGGAAGGCGTGCTCACTTTTTTTCTGATGTTTGTGATTGCCTCTGTCGCCACCGACTCGCGGGCTGTGGGCGAAATGGCCGGCGTTGCCATTGGTGCAACCGTGGCCCTCGGTGCCCTATTCGGGGGGCCAATTACCGGCGCCGCCATGAATCCGGCCCGCGCTCTAGGCCCGGCGCTGGCTGGAGAAAATACCGCGCAACTCTGGCTCTACTTTGTCGGCCCCTGCCTCGGCGCGGCATTCGGTGCTCTTGCTTACGAATTGATTCGTTGCGATGCTGGAGATGAGCCGCCGAAAGACGCGCAGGGTTGCTGTTAGCTCTTGGCGGCTTTTGCCACCAACTTCCGAAGCACCTTCAAATCCACGTCAGCAAGCTTGTTGATGTAGAGGCAACCCTTTCCCATTTTGTGTTTGCCTAGATTTTCCAGCCAATTTTTTCGTCCACTCCAATCGCACATCAGATAGAGAGACTGCTTGGATTTTCCCGGCGAAAAGCCGATCTGCATCCACTCTCCCGTGCGCCCGCTAGCGTAGGTGTACGGCTTTTTCCCAAATCCGACAATTTTTGCGCCCCACATGCGGGCGGGTTCGCCGCTGACTTCTTCCATCATGGCGCGCAAGGTATGCGCGTCTTCCCGGCGCACCGGGTGTTCCACCGACGCCAAAAATTTGTCCACGCTTGAGTCATTTTCTTTGGTTTTCAGTTCGGCCATGGGTTCAGTGTAGCGGGTGTTTTTTAACCGGGGCGTTTCTGTCTGTTATTCTGTTTCGGGTGCATTACAGGCATTGCCTTCTCTTGAATCTGGAAACTTGCTGGCAGGTGACCTAGGGGCTCGCCGTCGGCCTCAACACCGACGGACGCTGGGCCGGAGACTTGGATTTCGGAACAGCGGAAGGAAGTCATGCCAGCTTCGTCCGGCGGGGGGCCATCCTTGAGGGCGGGAAAGCGAGTGGCAATGCGGTAGGCGGAAAAGTTTTCCAAGAGCAGAATGTCGAAAAGGCCATCGTCCACCTTCGCATTGGGAGTGGGTTGCAAGCCGCGGCCAAAAAATCGGCCGTTGGCAACGACGAGGTTGGTGAGTTCTGGGACTGCGCGGGACTCTTCTCCCCAGGAAATTTCGATGGGCTGGCGTCGATAAGTCAGCAAGCTGGAGAGAAGACTCAAGGGATAGGCCGCCTTCGGCCCAGCGTAGCGGCCGAGTCGATTCATGCGCTTCACGACCTGAGCGCCAAACCCAATTTCGGCGATGTTGAGAAAGATGCGCTCAGCGGGACCGTGTCGGGTCGTGAACTTGGCCAAGCCGACGTCCATTTGGGTCACGGGCGCCTCCAATGCGCCTCGTAGGGCCAAAACCGGATCTCCGGACACCCCCAGAGTTCGAATCAAATCATTGCCCGTACCTCCGGGCACAAATCCCAGTGGGACACCGGTGCCCCACAGAACATTCGCCGCCTCCAAAAAGGAACCATCTCCTCCGGCCACGATCAGGCGGCTGCAGCCTTCGTCCAGGGCGCGGCGGGTCAGCAGGGCGATGTCGCCAGGCTTCTGACTCCAACGAAGAGTAACCCCCAAACGAGTGGTCTCCTCCACCAAGGGTCGTTTGGATTTCATCCAGCCATGGCCAACACAATGAATCACGGCCTTTCCTTCTCCAGCCGGGCCATTTCTTCTTCCGGATCCCAACCCGTTTCAGCGGCAAGGGCCGTGGCCAAATTCGGAGCCAGTTCTTGGGTTTTCTCCCAATTCAGCACGCCAAGGCGCGAGCGCCGCAAAAGAAGATCGGCCAAGGTGGCGGCCCGTTCGAAACGCAAGGAATACAAAGAAGGGGCCAAGGATGGATCTTCCCCGGCTAAATTTCGAACTTGCTCGGCTTCCGAACCAAAGGCCGCCTCCAGGGGACTCTCCAGGGCAGGAATCGGACCTGGAGCTTCGCCGGGAAACAAGGAAAGTTCCGCAGTGCGGCTGGGGATTCCGGTCCGTTGCAATCGCTTGGCGGCAAGATCCACGACACGCTTGGCCATGCAACGGTAGGTCGTCAACTTTCCTCCCAAGATTGAAATCATTCCAGAGGCATCCTCGTGAATCCGCTCGCCCCGGGACACACGGCTCGGATCTTGGTGTTTGCTTCGGGCTAGGGGCCGCAAGCCGGAGTAGGTGCCCTGAATATCCTCCGCCACCAGTTTCACTTCGGGCAAAGTTTCATTGACACGATCCAACAATTGTTGAATCTCTTGTTCGCTGGCGCGGGGATTTTCCAGCTGGCCTTCGTAATACTGGTCGGTCGTGCCAATCAAAGTTTCGCCCTTCCATGGAATCAGGAACACCAATCGATTGGAACCTGGTTTACCCAATGTTGCTGCAGAAGACAAGGGCAAGCGCTGGCGCGAAACCAAGATGTGAGATCCTTGAGAAGCCTGCACTAAGGGTGTTGCTGCCCTCGTGTTGCGACGACGGGTTTCGTCGCACCAAACACCGGTGGCATTGATCACCAATTTGGCGCGCACCGTAACCGGGCTTGGGCCGGCACCGACGCCAGTTTGGGCACCGAAGCGATCCCGCACTTGGCCGCCACACACCTGCCCCTGATTGGATTCAAAGGATTCGAGTTGCGCGTGATTGATCAAGAGCGCACCTTCCAAAACCGCACGTTTTGCGACGTGAATCACCAAGCGAGCGTCATCCGTTCCAGCGTCATAGTAAAGATAGGCGCCACGATCGAACTTAGAGGCAAGGCCCGGCATGGCCTCACGCATGGCCGAAGAATCCAAATAACGATGCGTCAATCCTCGTGGGAAACCGGCCATAAGATCGTAAATCCAAAGGCCCACGCCAACCGTAAAGCGTTGCTTCCAACCACCTGAGAGAGGAAATAGAAAAGGAAGATCCCACACCAAATGAGGGGCAAGACGGCGTAACAAGGCCTTTTCGCGGGAGGACTCCAGGGTCGTCGCAAGTTGACCCTGCTTCAAATAACGCAAACCGCCGTGCACCAATTTGGAGGAACGGCTGCTGGTACCGGAAGCAAAATCGGCCTGCTCCACGAGAGCGGTGCGGAATCCTCGCGAGGCCGCGTCCAGGGCAATGCCACAGCCCGTAATGCCCCCGCCGACAATCAGAAGATCCCATTCCTCCTCTTGGAGACGCTGAAAATCAGCGGCGCGGCCCGCTCGGGACCACTCGACCATGGGGGGGCAACGATCAGGCATCGGGCAAAGGCTGTTGCGAACTATAATCCGGCGGGTTCTTTCAATGCCCAGCCAAAACCATGCGCACTCCCATTCTCGCCACTTTTCTTTTGGCCTGCTCGGCTTGCTCCATTGACTTTTCCAGTATTGGGGACAGTCACCGTGCTTCCAAAAGCATCAATAAACCAATCAATCTGGAGGGTATCCACACTCTTCGTTTGCTGGGTGTCAACGGTTCCATCCATGCAACTACCGCTCCTCAATCGAATTGTAATGGGCCAATCCGTTGGTCTGTGAGCGCCAAGTCCGAGGAAGCGCTCTCTGTGAAAGCAGAGAAGCTTCGCCTCTTGGAACAGCGCAAGGATGGCGTGTTGACTCTTTCCGTTGCAGGAGAGCCCAACAGCGTTTCCTTCGACCTCGGTGTTCCCGCGGGATTGATCCTAGATTTAAAAACGTCAAACGACGAGATTCGAATCACTGGGGCGTTCCATAGTTTTCAACTGGACACATCCAACGATGACATCATCATCGAGCTGACGGAAGGGCTGAGCGCCGACTCCAAGGCCGACACTTCCAATGGGGACATTGAAGTGACCTGCATGACCGCGCTGAACGCGATGGTCAAAACGGATACCAGCAACGGCAAAAGCACGGTGCGGACCATCCAGGCGGATAGCCCTCATGAATTGACCCTCGATACCTCCAATGGAGATATCGAGGTCAAAGATGGTTTAGAACGGAAATAGGCCTGAGCCGGGCCGGCAGAACCGGCCGCAGGATCAGTAGCGGCCGCCGGGGCGGGACTCGCGAGGCTGAGCCTCGTTCACCCTCAGGGCACGGCCTTCCATTTCATGGCCGTTCATTTCCTCGATGGCGCGGCGAGCGCCTTCGTCTTCCAATTCAACAAATCCAAAGCCGCGCGAGCGGCCAGTTTCACGATCCTCGAGAACGACGCAGTCGGTCAGTTCACCGTAGGAGGAGAAGAGATCACGGAGTTCCGCGGTGCGGACTTTCCAGGGGAGATTACCAACGTAGAGCTTCACTATTTTTTCTTTAGACGTCCGTCCGGGCTCAGAGCCGACCGAGAATGAATTGAGTGGCCGGAGGAGGGGGGACAGAAGTCGCGAGGATTCTACCCGATTTCCCAGTTTGGGGGAATACCCCACCCAAAATCCCGACACCCCCCCCTCAGCCCCTCAGAATCCGGTGCTGAAGGCGGACAGAACCAGGAATAAACCCTCACCGTGTCCCCGGGATCCAGCGCATGCGAGTTCAGCCTTTTTCCAAGCTTTGGGTTTGGTGAAGGTGAAGGTCTCGCTGTGGGAAGGGGATCTGGATCCCTTCCTTTCGAAAGGCCTCGTGAATGGCAACAACCAGAGCATCCACGGCCTGGCCTTTCAGTTCGGGGTTGGGAATCCAGCAGAGGAGCTCCAAATCCACACTGGATTCTCCGAACCGCCGGTAGCGAACCCGGGGGTTGGGATCGGGCGCGATCAGGCTGACTCCGGCAACACAGCTCAGGACAACCTTGCGGACGGCCTCCAAATCGCTGTCGTAGGCAACTCCAACGGGTATACGAAGTCGGCGGCGCAAATGGGGCCCGCCACTCTCGTTGGTAATCTTGGCCTGCCCCATCACCGCATTGGGGATAGAAATTTCGATGTCGTCTCGCGTCAAGAGGCGGGTGGAACGCAAGCCAATGTGCGAAACCTGGCCGCGTTCCGCGCTATCCAGAACCACGAAATCTCCCACCTTGTAGGGGGAATCGGCGATGATGAAGATGCCGGAAAAGACGTTGGCCAAAGTGTCCTGAGCAGCAAATCCGACCGCAAGACCGACGATGCCGGCCGAAGCCAAAATGCCCGTCGCGTCCACTCCCCAGATGGAAATGAAAAGCCAAACAGCAAGGCCAAAGACCAGCAACTTGGTGAGGTTGCGAAACAGCGGCAGAGTGGTCTGACCTACGACGCGAAATTTGTCCTTTCGGCGACCGGCAGCTTCCAGAAGAAGGGTGAATAATTTGGGCAGGAAGGCGACCCAAACCATGAGACCGACGGTGGCCAGCACACGGCGCCAAGCAATGAGAGAGTCCGCCGTCAGTTCAAGGCGAGAAAGCGACCAGCTGGCACCAAAGAGAACCACGGTTTTGACCACCGGGCCGTGCAAAAGGCTGACGAGTTGATCATCCAAGTTCGTCTTGGTCTTGCCGGCAAGTCGTTTCAAGACCGTGCCCAGAAAAAAACTAAGCAAATAAGCGGCGACAACCGAAACCGCGAGGAGGATAAGGGCTTGCAGGGCCGGATCCTCTGTGATCCCACTGAGTGGATCCAGCCAGCTTGGGTCAGCAGGTTCTTTTTGTTGAGTCGAAGTCACGACCCTGAGGAGGATACTCCTACTGGACGGAGGTTGCGACCAAGTTTGAGCTATCGCCTAACGAGACGGCTTGGAGCCAAACCGAGAGCCCGCCGGCACCGACAGGAACCGTTTTGTTCAGCGAAGCGTTGCCGGATGCATCCGCGCGCTGGATACCAATTTGTGTGGCACCGGCCAAACCAGCGGCCGCGCCCAAGCCGGGTATGTTCACCACGGCCCAACCCGTGAGGGAGTAGCCAAAGTAAACATTGAGGGAAGCCGAAGCCCCGGAGACAGAAAAAGTAACGGCTTGGCCGGCGGTCAACGGCGTAACACTCAGGACCATGTCACCCTGAAGGCCACCTTCCACGGAGTTGCGCAGGTTGACTCGACCCCAGCCGTAGGTGGGATCTTTGCCGGGACTTCCAAGGTCGTCGCAACCAGCCATGAGGCGATCCTCCACTTGTTGCGGAGTCAGGTAAGGGTTGGCCGCCCAAATCAAAGCGGCGGCGCCATTGGCCAGAGGTGCAGCCATGCTGGTTCCACTCCAGGCCTGATAGCCGCCACCTACGACGGTGGAGAGAATGCCATCGCCCGGAGCGACCAAATCCATAGCAGTTCCGTAACTGGACCAACTGGTCTTGTTGTCATTGATGTCGGTGGCGCCAACGATGATGACATCCAGCCAATCAAACCAATTATTGTTGGTAGCGGAGTTGCCTGCGGCCCAAAACAAGAGACCTCCTGCGTTCTTGACGTAGGTGCCGACAGTGTCCACAGCGGACTGCTCCACTCCGGAGTAACTGGCACTGATGGTCAGGGCGCCGTTGTCCACGGCCCACGTTGCGCCACCGGTGAGATCCGACATGTAGGCGCCGCCGGAAGAGGAATTGCTGACCCGCACGGGCATAAGTTGCAAGGGCCAGGCCATGCCAGCTACGCCGACTCCGTTGTTGCCAATCGCGCCGAGGCAACCCGCAACATGAGTGCCATGGCCATGGACATCGCTGGTGTCACCGCCATTGATTTCTTCTTGCTGATCCACGGCGTTGTAGCCGGGAATGAGGCCGGCCGCCAAATCCGGGTGGGCATGGTCCACACCCGTGTCTAGCCAAGAAATGATTTGGTTGGCCTCGCCGGTGATCAAATCCCAAGCCGAGGAGCTTTCCATATTCACGTGATGCCACTGCGAACCGTACTGGGGGTCATTAGGATCGCCGATTGGGTAGCACATCCAAGCCGGGTGCACATATTCGTAATCTCCCGTTGCCATCCATGCGGCGGCAATACTGTTTTCCGTCATGCCCTCAGGAACACGAACCACGTAAAGATCGGTTTCGGGCAAGTGACGGATCAGCCAAGGGGCCAAGCGAGCAGCGGCCTCTTCATCACCTCGAACTTTGGGGTGGAGGAGCATTTGGCCAGTGAATTCAAGGACACCGGGCTGTTCCACAAAAGACGGTTCCGCCTGGGGAGCGGCCTGCAGGAACGGGGATGAGGCGAGGAGTAGGAGGGTAAGCATGGCTCCAACCTAACGGATGGAACTATAATGGGGGCCACCATGAAGACATTTCTTGGACAAGTTTTGGCGGTTTTTCTTGGAACCACCCTCCTCCTCGCTCTAATCGTTCTGGTCCTCCTCGCAGGGACGGCTGAGGAGCCCACAGAACCTCCCAAACACTCCGTGCTGGTCGTGGATTGCGGTCTCGGAATTGCCGACCGACCCACCGATCCTGAGATAGGAGACCTTTTGGGTGGCTCCACCGGAGCCGGCATTGCCCTGCATGAAGCGGTCTCGGCTATTCGTGCCGCCGCTGAGGACGACAGGATTGCCAGCCTCCTCCTTTTGCCCCAAGGCGCGGGAGTGGGCTTCGCTTCCAACCAAGAACTGCGTGCGGCGCTTCACGCCTTCCGGGAAACGGGGAAACCGTGCCGGACTTGGGCCGACAGCCTCGACGAAAAGTCCTACCACCTCGCTTCGGCAACCGGTGAAATTTGGCTCCAGCCTTTTAGCGTACTCGAGTTTGACGGAATCGGTGAGGAGGTCCTCTATTGGAAAGACTTCTTTGACTCCCTCGGTGTCCGCATTAATGTCATTCGGGCCGGGAAATTCAAATCGGCTTTCGAAAACTTTGTGCGGGGAACCATGTCTCCCGCCGAGCGTGAGCAAACGGAATCCTGGCTCAGCGATCTGTATGGAACCGTGCTGCAAGATGTGGCAACCTCGCGCCAACAGTCCGCAGAGGAATTGCAGGCAAAGTTCTTGGAGCATCCAATTCTCCCGGCCACAAAAGCGGTTGCCTCAGGATTGGCGGACCGTCGGGCGTGGTTTGACGAATTACTGGATGTCCTTGGGCAAGAATCTCCAGACAAGGATGGCTTTTCCCAAATCCGGCTGGAAGATTGGATCCGCCTCTTGAACGAGGAGAAGGCCAACGACTCCGATGAGGGCGTGGTCGCGGTCGTTTTCGCCGAAGGAGAAATTTACGACGGCTTTGGCGAGTCCGGCATTGCGGGAGATTCTCTTGCTTTGAAATTGCGGGAAATCCGCCAGGACGATTCCGTGGATGCAGTTGTTCTACGCGTCAACAGCCCGGGAGGATCCGCTTCCGCTTCAGAAACCATCTTGCGAGAAGTTTTGCTTTTGAAGGAGTCGGGCAAGCCAGTCGTGGTTTCCATGGGTGATGTCGCCGCCTCAGGCGGCTATTGGATTTCCACCCTGGCCTCGGAAATCTGGGTTCAGCCCAACACCATCACCGGCTCCATCGGCGTTATTTCTCTTCTTCCCGACCTTTCGTCACTCGCCAGCAATCTTGGTATTCACCCGGAACAAGTCGCCAGCAATCCCGGGGTCTTGTCCAATTCCTGGCTTTTGCCCCCGGATCCCCGACTCCATGAAATTCATCAACAACACGTGGATGTGATCTATGAAGCCTTCCTGGATCGTGTCGCCCGAGGTCGCAAGTTGCCCATCGAGCGTGTTGCCGAAATTGCTCAGGGCAGAGTCTGGTCGGGACGCAAGGCCGTCGAGTTGGGCTTGGCCGACGGTTTGGGAGATCTGTCCCATGCACTCAACCGCGCCGCCAGTTTGGCCCAACTCGAGCCGGGTTGGATCCCGCGCTGGCCTGAAGAGGAGTTGGATCCCTTCCTGGATTTTTTGAACACCCTGCTTGCCGGCGAGTCGGAAGACTTGGCCTCACTCCCGATTGTGGACTTCTTGCGAAAGTCGCAAGCGTGGCTGCCCCGCCTCGGCGCGCGCAACAACATTTACGCGCGCATGCCCATGTCCCTCCGCTTCTTCCACTAATTGGGCAGAGGAAATCCGCTCAAGCGGGCTTGCACTCGAGTCGTCTCCGGCGCGGTCAAAGGTTGCCGCAAGAGGGCGCGAAGAACACTGCGACCTTCTTCTCCGCGTTGCACTCCGTTGAGAAGGATTGCCAAGTTCTCGCCAGCGGCGACGTGTGCCGGGTTCAGTTCCAGAGAACGACGGTAGGCGAGTTCCGCGGAACTGGGGTCGTCGGCCCAATCCAAAGAACATCCCAAGTTGAAAGGGAAGCGAACGTCTTGGGGGTCGAGTTCCTGAGCCCGGCGAAAACAACGGGCGGCCCGGCGCCAGGATCCGCGATCGCCACCCATGCGACCCACCCCGAAGGCGGCCAGTCCGGCTTGGTTCCAGAGTTCGGGATCGTTGCCGTTGAATTCCAACAACTGCTCAAACTGCAGATAGGCTTCTTCGTGGCGGTCGGCGGCGGCCAAAGCTTGGGCTCGAAGAAGCTGGTCTTCAGTGTCGAGAGGTTCCAGTGCGGCAACGCGATCCAACAAGCGAGCGGCAGCTGACGATCTGCCAGCAGCGTGGCCGGACAGGGCTGCGGCACGCAAGATGGAAGAGTCCCGAGGACGACCGGCGACGCAGGCATTCCAGTGGGCAAAGGCAGCCGTTTCGTCCCCGACCAAAGACCCTGCAATGGCCAAGGCAAAGTGCCCGGCAAGAGACTGGGCAACAGGGTGGCTGGCGCTTTGCAAGAGCACCTCAGCCGCTTCCTCGCCCTGAGCAAGAACCCACCAATGACAAGCAACCAAGGAATCCCCCGCAAATTCCTGCCGAAGCTGCTGCAAGAGGATGGCTGCGCCGCGCCAATTTTCCCCCTGAATGGCTTCCACAGCAGCAAGGAAATTCGGATTTTCGACCAACTCGGTGTCTTGGGGGCGCAACAGAATGGGGATGGCTTCCTGCCCGAGAAAGTTGGGAGTCAACTCAGGAGGAGAGGGTGGAGCTTCCACAGGAGGGGTGGCACACCCGGCAAACAGCAAAAACAGAAGATGCGCGCGCAGTTTCACCCCCGCATTATTGCCGCTGGCTTGCATTTCTGCGGGGTCTTGCCGCTAGAATCCACGAGACCCCACAGCGCATGACATCCCCTCGCGCCCTTTTCCTGGATGCCGGCGGCACGCTTTTCATTGAGCGCCGTCCGCGACCGGCGATTTACGCCACTGTTGCTCGCGCCCACGGTGGCCACGGGTCCGAGGCCGATGCCGCCGACTTGATGTCGCGCGCCTACGAAAATCTCCCGCAGTCCATTGAAGGCCACTTCCGTTTCAGCCTGGATTGGTTCCGCCACTTCCACGAAACGGTTTTGGGCGACATGGGGGTCTCTGCCGCCCGCCGAGATTCCGCCCACGAAGAGTTGGTGCAACGATTCGAAAACCCCAAGTCCTACCGCCTTTTCAAGGAAGTCCCCTCGGTTCTGGAATCCCTCGCCGAAGCGGGCGTGTCCGTGGGAATTATTTCGAACTGGTCCGAGCGCCTGCCCGTTCTCCTGGGAGGACTGGGAATCGGCGATTTCATCAGTTTCGTCGTCACCAGCGCAGAAATGAAGGTCGAAAAGCCAGAACGGGCGATGTTTGAGCGGGCTCTCTTCCGAGCGGGAGTCCCCGCTGGCGAGGCCATCCACGCCGGGGATCACCTCGAGCGGGACGTGGCGGGTGCCTTGGGGGCGGGCCTGAATGCGGTTCATGTCAACCGCTTCGCCGAATCCGAGAGCTCCACCGAAGAAGGGGTTCCGGTGCTGACTGATCTGCGCGGTATCCTGGCGCTTGTCGATCAGCACTGTCATGCCTCCCGCAGTTGAACCCGCCGGACTCCAGCAAGCCGCAGCTTCCGCTCAACGGCTTCTGAAATCCCTGAATTCGCGTTGCCTTGGCCGCGAGGTTGAGGCCGAGTTGTTGGTTGCCGCATTTTCTGCCGGCGGCCATGTCCTCTTGGAGGGCACGCCCGGGCTAGGCAAAACTCTCATGGTCCGTGCAATTTCCGAAGCGGTGGATCTTTCTTACGGGCGCATCCAGTGCACTCCCGACCTCATGCCGTCCGACATCACGGGTAGTGAGATTTTGGATACTGGTGGCGGCGAACCCTTTCGGTTTGTGGAAGGCCCAGTCTTCCACCACGTTCTTCTGGTGGACGAAATCAACCGCGCAACTCCTCGAACGCAATCCGCGCTCTTGGAAGCCATGGAAGAACGACAGGTCACGGTTGCCGGCCAGGCTCGGCCTCTTCCCTCGCCCTTTTTTGTTGCGGCGACGCAAAACCCGATCGAGTTGGAGGGCACCTATCCTCTGCCGGAAGCACAATTGGATCGCTTCCTCCTCCATCTTCCTTTTGCTCGCCCTTCGGCTGAGAACTTGGAACGCATCCTGGCCCAGGCCGACACGAACCAGCAAGAACAGCCTAGTTTGTCCTTGGCGGAAGTTCAGGGAATCCAGGCCGCTGCTACCGCTCTCCCTCTCGCCGCTAGCACTCTCGCCGACCTTGCCAAGATTGTTTCTGCGACCCACCCGGATGATCATGGAGCACCTCATGTCGTGCGCGAGCATGTTCGACTCGGTGCCAGCCCGCGAGCCGGCTTGGCAGTTGTGGACGCCGCCCGCGGATTGGCCCTTCTACGCGGCCGCGCCCATGTGGCCCCCGCGGATCTTCGCGACGCCCTGCCGCACGCCTTTCGCCACCGACTCTTGCTCCGCTACGAAACCGCAGGGAGTATCCGCACTGATGAAATCATGGCCGCTGTTCTGGATCTCCACCCCTTGCGCTGACCATGCAAGGCAAGGTCGCAATCTGCCAAATCCTTCCCGTACTCGGGGATCTCGACCGTAACTTTGAGGCGCACAACGCCTGGCTGGATCGGGCGGACAAGGAGAAAACCGATTTGGTGTTATTCCCCGAACTCTCACTCACCGGTTATTTTTTGCGGGACTTAGTTCAGGAAATCGCTCTGCCATTGGACGACTCGCGAATTCTGGATTTGGTCTCGCGTAGCAAAGAGCACAGTGTGGTCTTCGGCTTGGTGGAAGAGTCGTCAGATCATCGGTTTTTCAACTCCATGATCTTCGCCGAAGGCGGTGAAATTTTGCATGTGCATCGCAAAGTCCATCTTCCTGACTACGGTATCTTCGAAGAAGGCCGTTACTTTGCTGCCGGTGATTCCATCATTCCCGTCACCAGCCGCTTGGGCCGCATCGGCATCCTTACCTGCGAAGACGCTTGGCATCTCGGTTCCGCCTGGTTGCACTTTTTGCAGGGGGCCGATGCCATTCTGATTCCGAGCTCCTCTCCAGCGCGCGGCGTGGACACGGATGGCCCAGAGTTGTCCTCCGCCGAAGTGTGGCGCATTCTCACCCGGTCTTTGGCCCTCTTTCAACAAACTTGGGTCGTTCACTGCAACCGCGTTGGCTTTGAAGACGGCGCCATGTTTTGGGGTGCATCCACCGTAGTTTCTCCCTTTGGCTACCCGCTGGCAGAGGCCTCGGGTGATGACGAAGAACTCCTTTTGTGCGAACTTGCCCACGATCCTGTGCGACGAGCCCGCATGTTTACGCCTCTTCTGCGAGACGCCAAACCGGATTTGGTTCGGCGCCAATTGGCTCGACTCCTGCAGGATCCAGACGCCCTCAAGTCATGACATCCTTGCCACGACCGCCGGGCTGCAATGCGGCTCTCGCCGAGCGAGTGCTCACAAGATTTCTCAGTGAAGAGTGCGGTAAGTTTGGAATCCAGCGGGCTGTGATCGGCCTGAGTGGCGGCCTGGATAGCGCCACAGTCCTCGAATTGGCCGCCCGCGCCCTAGGCTCGAAATCCGTGCATGCCGTGGCCATGCCCTACCGCACCAGCAACCCGGACAGCCTGACTTTTGCCCTTGAGGCGGCGGAAAAGGCCGGTGTTGCATTGGAGACAGTCGATATTTCCCCCATGGCCGACGCTCACATCCATGCTACGGCTGGGTTGGCCGAGGATGATTCCGCAATGGCCCGGCTGCGCAAGGGCAACGTGATGTCCCGAGTTCGAATGACCGTTCTTTACGACCGAAGTGCCCGCGAAAACGCCCTTGTGTTGGGAACAAGCAACAAAACAGAACTGCTCCTGGGTTATGGAACAATCCACGGAGACATGGCCTCGGCCATCAATCCCATCGGCGATCTTTACAAATGCCAAGTGTTTTCCCTGGCCGCTCATCTTCAGGTGCCCGATTCAATTTTAGAGCGTCCGCCAAGTGCCGACCTTTGGGAGGGGCAAACCGATGAGGAAGAGTTGGGGTTTTCCTACGACTCCGTGGACGCCCTCCTCCATTTGTTGATTGACCGTCGTTATCCTCGCGCTGCCCTTTTGCAAGCGGGCTTCGCGAAAGATTTTCTGGATGAGGTGCAACACAGAGTTCGCGCCAACCAATACAAACGTCGGCCCCCTCTCATTGCCAAATTGGCCAACCGGACCATCAACCTGGATTATCGGTACGCCCGCGATTGGGGAGCTTGATTCAAGCGGCTTCGTTTTCGACCAAAAGCTCGCAAAGCCGGTCCAAATCGGTATCAAAAATTTCGCGCGTAGTCACGGGGCCCAATTCGCGAAAGTGGCAAAATTCGGAAAAGGATTGCAACTCCAGATAGTCTCGATAGGTCATGCGAGAATCCAGGACCTGACGGAAAGCAGGCGGCAGAGCTTTGATGTCATCGCTGGCACCACGCAACATGAGGCGGGCCCGATGGCAAACATCCAGAGTGCCTTCCAGGCGAACAAGAACCCCCCGCAAATGAACCAAATCCTCCACCTTTCCCCGGAGACGAGTTTCCACTTTGCCTCGTGCCAACTCGAGCACCGAAATGAGGGCCTCAACTTTACCGAGTAATTCTCGCCGATAGGCGGGATCAGTAAGCCGGTGAACCGGCATGGAGGGGCGGGGGTCGTGCGTCATCCGGGGGTTCGTTGTCAAGGAATTTTCGACAACGCTGAAGACTACCCCACGAAAGACAGACTGCCGGGAAACCCGGCGAGGATCTGGGCCAATGGAGCCGAAAAATGCTCAATAAGAAGCCACGGCGCGACCCAAACGGCTCTGCAAGCGATGCTCTCGGCCTGAGACCGCAAGCTGCAATCGGCCGGCATCGCGCGCCCCCACCACCTGGCCTAGGGCCTCGACGACCGCAATCTGAGCGTCTTCGTCCTCTCCGGCATGGCTCCAAAGCTGGATAAGATCCACCAAAGCCTCCCCTTCTGCTGAGAGTCCGTAGGCCCAAGCCGCGGCGCGGCGGGCACTCGGGTCCCGTTCTTGCAAGAGCATTGCCGACAAGACACTGCGGGCTTGGGGGCCGCCTATCAGTCCCATGCCAAGGGCAAGACCACGGCGACAGTCCACCTCTTGGGCTCGATTCTTGGCAATGTGAAGAAGGGCTTCTTCCGCCTCTTCGCCGCCCAGCATTCCTAGGGCAATGCTGACATAACCCAAATAGTCGCCACCCACTCCCTTGGCCTGGGTCGTGGCCGCCAAAGCCGCCACGTTTCGGGAGTCACCGGTGAAACCCAGCGCTAATGCAAAACCGGCGCGCAAGCGCTCCTCATCGCGTCGAAGATCGACGGGAAGTTCACTGTTCGCCCAAGGATCCCGGCGCTCGCGCTGGAGCAACTCCCCAAAGACAAC
>CAYXFZ010000001.1:17534-34023 GCA_964464385.1 uncultured Planctomycetales bacterium | reverse complement strand
CGATATTTTCACCAACATGAGCCATGCCAGAAGCAATCCCCCAAGCTGCCCGGAGTTGGCGATTGCGGTTTCCGCTCTTTTCAAATTCCACCAAGACATGGGCCGCAGACGGGCCGCCGAGACGCCCCAATGAAAACAATAAATTCATCCTCGTCTGCAAATCACTTTCCACATGAAGCTGTTCCGCTAAGAGACCAATGGCGGCGCGGCCGCCCAAGCGACCAAAAGCGAGAGCAGCCGAGCGGCGTAGGGCCATATCGGAACTCGCGAGTTGGCGGGCGAGCCATGGTCGAACTGCAGAATCGTCCATGCCAGCCAAAGTCCAGCAAAGTTGACTGCGGATTCGGCGGGAGGTTTGCCCTGCTTCCAAGGACAGGCGTTCGGCCCCCTGAAGTAAGACCGGAAACAAACGAGTCGAGCCATGCAGACCTGCTGCCCAGATCACCGCTTGCAGAAGAGCCTCGTCATCCCCGAACAAACGGTCAGCGCGCAAATTTCGGTGCAGAGACTCTCGCAGGAGAAGGCTCGCTTCATCCCGTTGGGTCAATCCCAGCCCAATGGCGGCAAAACAACGATCCGCCAAGGGAGAGTTGCTGTCCCGAAAACGATCTGCCAAAATCCTGAGGCCTCCGGGAGGATCGGCCAGACCCAAACCCAAAAGTCCGGCTTGACGAACGGTAGTGGAAGGATCGCTCGCCAGTTGGGAGAGTGGGGCCGAGCTTTCTTCCCCTCCCACCCGACCCCAAGCCAAGGCGGCGGCCTCTCGGAGGCCAGCATGATCACCATGGGAAGCTTGTTCGAGAATCCCAAGAACGTCTTCTTCATGGAGAAGGAATGCCGCAGCCAGCGCGGGACGCGGCCTCGAGGCGGGACTCAGCAACAGACCACGCTCATGCTCAAACCAAAACTCCCACCGTTCCCAGCCGTCAAAGAGGACGCCGGGCCGAAGAGAAGCCGAGGCGGCCTGCTCCACCAAAACTTCGTCGTAAGGGCCGCGGTAAACGCCGCGTAGCCCGGACGGTTCCTGGAGAAGGGCGGAAGCGAGAAGCAAAAGAGTGGCACTCATGGAGAACTCCACCTCTTTCATCGGCCATAAAACTCTCCTTCTTGAGCCATTTAGAGCCGCCTGGGGTTACATGGAGCATCTTGGAACCGCCGAAAGCGGGAGAGATCTTTCCCCCCGGACAGAAGCGCCACCGATCAGCTGGAAGAGCCGTAAATCGCCAGCAATTCCTGCCAAGGCAGGGAACCAATGACGAAAAGATGGGCGCCCGGGACCGGTCCGTCCAACAGTCGAATCCCGCCAATTTCAGATTTGATGGCCAGGGCCTGAGTTTGGGGATCGGGGTATTGGCTGCCAGGAGACTGTTGGGCAACCATCAGATGTCGGACCCCGTCGTAGAAAACCGCAAGATGAATGTTGGGAACGGAAGTTCCAAAAACCTGTTCGGTCATTACCATGCGTTGGTCTTGTTCCACAAACCCAGCGGGAAGATAGACCTGCTCAACAGGAGCAAAGCCCAAAATCGAGTTGTCTGCGGGTCCGGTATAGGGTTGTTCCGGAGCGGCGATTTGGGACCAAACCACGTTGGTCAGATTGGGGTTGGATTCCAAGGATTCGGTCGTCATCGAAGCAATCAAATTGCCTGCGGAATCAAAACGGGACCACCCCAGAAGAAAATCGTCTTGTTGGTCGACGACGAACTCGACCTCGCCATAACCGTAGCGTGATGTCACCCTCCAAACCCTGCCCGTCCGACCGGAAACGATTCGGGGAATCGGCAGGGACTGCACTTGGAAACCCGACCTCACTTGCGATTCGCTACCGAGGTGAAAGTCCCGGTAGCGGACGAGATAACGCTGACGATGTTGATATGTGGCCTGCCAAAGGGTACTTGGCATCGCAAAAACACCGGTCGATCCAAGATCCAATTCTTCCAAGTTGAGGGCAAACTGGCCAACCCCGTCGGCGATCAGGGATTCCCGAAAGAGGTCAAAAGTGTTGGTGTCATTGCGCACCTGCCAAAGCCTGGTTTGCTTGACGAGGCGATCTTCCGGATATGCAAGTGCCGGAAACGGAATGGCCGCAGGATTGAGGTTGGTATGCGCACCCGAGCTATGCTGGGCTAGGGAGGTCGTTCCAGTGGTCGTAGCGTCCGACGGCAAACAGGCCGTCAACAACAGCAAGCCGATTCCGATATGCCTCACGACCTGTCTTCCTGGGAAAGAGGGGCGCCCATCATGCCGGCAAGCGCGCGGGCCGAAGGAGAAAGTTTCGCGGGAGGAACCTTGATGGCATGCACTTGAGAAGCGTACCAATCTCGGGTTTGCAAGCGAGCCGTTTCGATGGCTGCGGCATTTGGCTGGCCAAAGAAGGAAGCCAGCCAAAAACTGCCGGCAAAGACCAACAGAACGGCGGCGGCGGAAGCGAGTCGGCGCGAAAAGAAAAGCATCCGGCCTGTCGGTGTCGCTTGAGCGCGGAGCTGTGAGTCAAAGACTTCGCGAGAAACTCGTTGCCAAAGAAGGTCAGGAGCCTCGACTTCGCCCAAGCGGGCAAGACGCACCCGATCGTCCAGTGCCGCGGGGGCACGGACGTCTCCCAAGGACCGGAGAGCTTCGATCAGCTCCGGCTCCAAGGGCATCGGGTCGTGTGGATTGTTCATGGTTTTCAGTCGGTTGGCAGGCCAGCTTGGCCATGCCGTTCCAGGTATTCTCGGAGCGCCTGGTGGGCGCGATTCAATCGGGATTTCACGGTGCCGAGACTGCACTCTTGAATCTCGGAGATGGCCTCGTAACTGAGCCCTTGTACGTACCGCAAAGTCAGGAGAGCAGAGACGCGGGGGTTGAGCCGAGTCAAGGCCAGCCGAACTGCCTCGCAGGACTCCGTGGTGGCAGCCCGAATGGACGGCTCGGAAGACTCCAGCGGAGCAGCCGGATCCATGCTACGCGACCCGGGTTGAGAGCCAGGATCGGCGGAAACAGAGGCCGGACCCGCCATGCGACGGCGGCGCGAATCAATCGCAGCATTGACGGCAATGCGGTAAACCCAGGAAGAAAACTGGCTACGATGCTCGAAACTGCCAATTCTTCTTGCAACGGTGACCAAAGCTTCTTGGGCAGAGTCGAGAGCATCTTCCTCATTGCCAACGATGCGCAGGCAAATCGCGAAAACCCGATTTTTGTAAAGACCGTAGAGGCTCTCGTAGGCCTCTTCAAAGGCGGCGCCGGTGGATTCCTGACAGCGGCGGACGAGGTCCTGCTCGGAAAAAGTCACCGGTTTGCGGGTTTAAGACGGTAAAAACAGGTCTTAGGTTCCTGGATTTGTGGGCCGGCGTGGGGGAAAACCTGCAAACCCTTGCTCCTCAAGGGGTTGGGTCAGCCTCCAAGAAGGCCGATGAGGTCAATTCCAACCACAGTGTCGCCAATCGTGCCGGAGCAGCCCACAAGGCAGATGGCGCTGGCAAGAGGATCGCAATAGGCGTCGCTGACCTGGTAGGCCATGCGGCCGCCGCCAAGGGAGGCAATGGGAGTCAAAACCTGAATACAAACTTGGTCGGTGGTTCCGCTGGCAGGAGGGCCATCCCCTCCGGGGCGAGCGGGAAAGAGGCCGCCGGTGCCGCCATTGGCACCACCGCCACCACCAACAAGAGCTTGGGGATCCCAAACCAACTCGGCAAGTTCGCCGCTGACCATGGAGAGCTGTACGGCACTGGCCAGGGAAGCATTGTCCATCACGAGGATCGCGGCCAAGGAGACCGAAGACTGGCTCTCAAACCAGTCGGCGGATAGCAGGAAGCGGGCTCGGGAAATTTTCCAGCCAGGAGCGGAGGCCCCAAAATGCTGAATATCCACCAAAGCGGAGGCTGTTTGCTGGGCCGAGTAGGTGCGCAAGCCTGTGGGCAGGGCGCGAGCCATGGAAAAATCCAGAATGCCAGACTGGGACTGTCCGTAAACCTCCAACACAAAGTCCGACCCGAGGGCGTAAAGCCCCAAAAAAGCGGCTGTGTCTGGGGGAGATACCGAGCCGGAAGGATCTGCCACCAAGGGATTGGTGTTCTGCATGATCTCTTGGAGATCGGAGAGGTAATCTCCGTCCGTATCGGGATTGCCAGAATCGGTTCCGAGACGAGCCTCCAGGGCGTCATCCAGGCCATCTTGGTCAGAATCCTGCAAAATGAGCAAACTCCCGGCGGAGGCACTCAATTCTGGAGACCCGGCAGCTCCAAAAATCAGGGCAGAGACCGCCAGTCCCGTCCCCAGGAGCAACCGGCTGTGGCTCGCAAGGGTGGCAGGGAAGGACAAGGTCATGGAATCCACGATAACAGTCCAGACAGTCCTGTGGGCGGTATTTCCGGCTTCCTTCATGGAAATTTCTAGAAAGCGGGATTCCCCGCGTCACGGCATTTTCACCCCCTTCTGGCGCAGGAATGCCCTTCTCGTTATCCTTTGCCCCCTTTCTTTGCGCCCGTAGCTCAGCTGGATAGAGCGACAGCCTCCGGAGCTGTAGGCCAGGGGTTCGAATCCTCTCGGGCGCACCACCCCACCCCCGCTTAAGCTCAATTACCGCTCCTCAAGGGAGCTTGGATCGTGCACAGCACGGGGTAGTGGTCGGAGTAAAGCCCTACGGTGCTGTCATCCAATGCCACACAACATCGGCAGACTGTTCCGCAAGCCAAAAGGTGGCCTCTCGGATCTTTGCCTTGTCGTCAAAGAAGTGCTCGGTGTTCCAGTTGATGATCTGGATCGTCCCTGGAAGCTTTCCCTGGACACCGAGATCGGTCGGTGTTGTCGGAGATGGGCATGCCTGAAAAACCAGCACGAGCACAACGGCGAAGCGCCCAGGAACCTAGTGAAAGGTCCCCGGGCGCTCAAAAGGGAAAAGCACCGACTAGAAGAAGTAGATGGGAACCAAATTGCTGATCACGCAACCAGCAGAATCGCTAGCCTGGACGTAGAACAGGCGATTGGCAGCGGCGCTCGGAACATTCTTGGAGATGGCACCATCGCCATTGGCATCCAAGGAAACCGTGCCGGCGATTTTTGCGCTTTTGATGCCCAAGAAAAGTCCGCTACATCCGCCTACCGCCGTGGAGCCTGATTTGGCGCCGTAGTAAACGACTGCGGAGCCGCTCGGAGTCCCGCCCGTCACGGTGACCGTGTTCAAAACACCGGCGATACCGGGACTGGGAGGTGTGATTTTCAGGTCGAGGGTGCCACCGCCACCGCCACCGCCACAGCCGGTACTGAGACAACCCCGGTTGTTCTTGAAGCTTGAGATGGAGCTGATACTGGAACTCCCGAACTTGGTGACATTGCCGGAGCAGCCGCCATTGCAGGGGCACATGATGTGGCAAGAGGAACTGCCGTTGCAGGAACTGCTGCAGTGGCCAGCATTCCAGTTGTGACCCAGTTCGTGGGCGGTGAGACTCGTCCGGTAATTGGAAGAGCTGGTGTACTTGGACTGCACCACGGAATAGCCCAAGGAGTTACTGCAAATCACACCCAACCAGGCAATCCCGATCACACCACCATTGAGGTTGCGGCCGGTAAAGAGTTCGGCCGCATCCCGTTGGACGTTGCCCTGGTTGGAATTCCATTCGCTCCTGAACTGGTTCAACAGGGTGCTGGCATCATTGCTGGTGTAGGGATCCTGCGAGCTGGAAGTGCGCACGATCACGGTCGTGAGGTCGTAACAAATACCAACATCGCGTTGGTAGATGGCTTCCATGTTGTTGACAATAGTTTGGATGTCGTTGCTAACGGCACTCGAACTGCTAAACTTTTGGAAGTACTTGTAGTCGGCGTCGACGGCAATTTCACAAGTCTCATCGGCCGAGGAGCGGGAGCCGCCGGTTCCCAGACCGGATGCAGAGCCCGAGTGATTGTGGGCGCCATTGCCGGCGGAGGAATTGGTGTTCGATCCCGTGGAGGAGGAACCCGAGGACTGCCATCCTTGGGGAAGCAGGGGCTCGGCAAAGTGGTAGTTGGTGTCTGGAATGAGGTCGGCAGCGTTGTAAACCAAGTGCTGGTTACTCACCAAGCCTCCAGTCCAATCGGACAGCGGCTCGACGGTGCGGAAGGGCGAGCCGTCCATGAGGTCAATTTGAGCGTAAAAACCGTTCTCGAGAAGAGATGCGGCGACCACGCTCCCTGGCACGCCAGCCACGGTGCCGCGATAAGTACGAATTTCGGGGATGGGCAAGGGATAAAGCTCGCCATCCTCGCGCTGTTCCAGGAGTCGAAAGTTTTGCGACAACACGGAGTAGCGCTGCAAAACCAGTTCGGTGTCGAACAACCCATCCAAGGTCACGCGAACGCGCAGAAACTCCGGGGGAGCTTCAGGAAGCTCGAGAGTTTGGACGTCCCAGTTGAAGAGCCTGCCCGCCAGGTAGTCGGCGGAAGGATCCGTGGAGGAAGCAACGGGATCGGTCAGAAGAGGAGCGAGGGCAAGAAGAGCGAGCATTGGTGATGGTTCGAGGTGGGAGGACGCAGAATGAGGCCTGAGAGAAGCGTACTCCTGACCGGAGATTTCCGGCGGAAGTTCCGCAAAATATGCGCTGGAGCGGGTTTATTGGACCGTAAAGGCCAAAGAATTGCTCAATATCCCGCTTCCGGGGCCGGTCAATTCCGCGCATTGGGTCCAAATCGTGCTCCCGAGGGCAACGAGAGGAATCAATTGTTGGAGATGAACCTCGCCTTGCGCGTCAGAAATTTGGATTGGGAATCGACGAATCGGTGGAGACATGTCCACATTCCCAAAAATAGAGGAGGAGGGGCCGCCGCCCGTCGTGGACCAGCCAATCACAACTTGGCTTCCTGGAGTGCATTGGATGATGTCCAGGTTGGCGACTTGCCCGGCAACCACGTTGGCAACCGAATAGGTCGGCCGAAAGGCCGGGGTGGAAATCAAAATGTCGTCAAAATCAAAGGCGGTGGCGGTCGTAGGCCCCCAACCCGACTTAAGACCAATTTCGTTAAATCGGAAATCACTCACCCAAGTCCAGAGATCCGGAGCGGTCGTCGGAAAATCCGTTGGCGGATCGATCCAGATCTCGACGTATTCGTCGCCCGGCTGGAAATCGATCCGCACGGCCAATCGGGCCATGTAATCGCAAGACGTATTGGCAACGTAATAAGGGGGAGCAAACCAAGGTTGGTCCAACCCCCACTCGTACTGGTCAAAGGGGCTGCCAATGAGCAGGCTCTCTTGAACCCACTGCCAATTCAAAATGAGGCCGCCATATTCATCGTCGCTGGTGCGCACGCTATTGAAGTGGACCCAAATCTCGGTGCCATCCTTGCCCAAAAGGCCTTGGTCCAATATGGGATCCAGACCCGTCATGTCAATCAGGCGGTAGGAGCCCATGTGTTCCACATTGGTGCGCATCAGCCCGCCCACCGGATCCAAACCCGGAACGACGACGAGGCCATCATCACCATTCGTGCCCGACCACCACGCGCTGGACCAACCCGTCCCGCCGGACTGGGCGCCGAGGGGACCAGAGGGATAGTTGAAGGTCTCGGAGCAGATCGTGACGTACTGCTGTGGCGGAACCGCAGCGGTCAGAGCAAGAATGGCCGTGAGAATCACAGGATGACAACCACCAAACTATTGCTCAGCAAGCCGGTTCCTGGACCGGTGAGGTTCAGCACTTGGGTCCAAACCGTAAGGCCTTGCAGGGCGGGAGGAACCGTGGCATTCAGGCCAGCATTGCCGGAGGCGTCAGCGGTCAGCTTGGGAAGACGACCAATGGGCATGGTCATGTCCACGTCGCCATACGGAGTGGAGGTCGGACCGGGTCCCGCTGTGGACCAACCAATGAGAACGGGGGTGCCAGGCGTGCAGCCGCCGACCTGGAATGTTGCGACGGCACCCGCCACGGCATTGGTGACCGAGTAAACCGGACCGAATGTTGGGGTGGAGAGTTCGAGGTCGTCCACGGAAAGACCCGTGACGGCGCCACTGCCGGACTGAATGCGCAGTTCGTTGAAACGAAAATCATCCACCGACTGATCCAAGTCAGGCGGGGTCGTCGGGTAACTGATGCCGGGGTTCAACCACATCTGGACGCGCTCGCTACCTGGCAGAAAATCAATGCGATAGACCAAGGTGTTGAGGTTGTCCACCGAAGATCCGGGAATCTGGAATGTCTGCGACGTTCCTGGGCGCTCGAAACCCATTTCGTCAGTGCCCCAAGGGCTCCCCAGAAAGAGCATTTCGCCCACGAACTGCCAAACCAATGAAAGGCCGCCGTACAAATCGTCGGAGCCGGGCTCTCGCTGCATGGTGACTTCAATCCAAATGGTGGTGTTGTCCTTGCCCAATTGGCCTTGATCCAAGATCGGACCCAAGAGAGAACGATCAATCAAGCGGTAGGAACCGCCGTGTTCGTAATTGGTCGTGGCCTTGTTGCCGTTGGCGTCAAAACCGGGCGCAGTGACGAGCGCGTCGTTGTCGCCGCCGCCGGAATACCAAGGCACCTCGAAACCGCTGCCGCCCGCCATCTGGCCCAGGGGACCGGTGGGGTAGGCAAAGGATTCGGAGGCAATCACCTCGTAATTTTGGGCCGCAAGGGAGGGGGCAAACAAAAGGAGAAGAGCAGGGAGGATGCGCATGAGGGGAAGTAAAAGGAGGGGGGCTATTGCGAGAGGATCACCGCCGTGTAAGGGGCCAATCGCAGGGTGATGCTGGCCGGCATTCCATCGTAAGAGGAATTGGAAGCGGAGACGGAAATATCACCGAAATTGCCGTAGGAGGGGTCGTAGGCGGTCGAATCGGAATTGAAGCGGGCATTCCAAGTGCCGGAGCGGGGAGCGCCAATGGTGTAATTCGTCCAAGTTTGGTTGGCAAAGTTGAGGACAACAAGAACGTCATCGCCGGGGCCGCCGCTGCGATAACGATGGAAGGCAATGACTTTGCCCGAGTTGTTCACGTGATGAATGTTCAGTCCAGAACCTTTGAGGCCAGCGGAATTGCCGTCCAAATCTCGCCGCAAACGAATCAAGTCTTGATAAAGAAGATGGATCCCCGAAAAGGTGGACAACTTGCTCCAATCAATTGGATCCGTGTCATCAAAAAATCCGTCTTCCAAAATTTCCTGACCTTGAAAAAGCATCGGAATGCCAGGAGAAGTCATGACCAGCACGGCGCCCAAGGTGGATCGTTTTTTGGAAAACCAGGAAGAAGCATTGCCTGGCCAAATATCTTCCGGCAGGCGAGAGTTGCCATTGGCAACTTCATCATGTGATTCCGTGTAAATCACCCGCTCCAGCCAATTCCCGTTGTAACTGTAACCGATGGAATCCCGTATGGCGTTCATGTCCCGGGAAGAGTCGTTTGGCGCAATCAAATTTCGGCGCACAGGATGCACAAAGTTTGGGTCCCATTGGGAATCAAAGCCAGCGCCACCCGCGCCTGTGGACTTGGAAATGGAATCATTGCTCCACATATCCTCGGCGACGTTGAGCTTCCAGGGCTGGGTTGCGTCAATGTCGTCGTTGATCCATTGCATGAGCGACCACGCTTCCGGCAAATCCACGCCATTGACGTTTCGCAGATAAGAAGTGGAATCCCAACGAAGACCGTCCAGGCGATAATCTTGCAACCACATCAATACATTGTCGTGGATGTATTGGCGCACTTCGCCCACAGTCATGTCGGGCCGGGTGTTGCCCCATGGGGTCACGCAACGCCAATCGTTGTAAAAGTAGATGCCGCCCCAGTTGGGCCCGGGAGACCAGCCATCAAACTGCCAAAGATCCATTTCGATTGGACCCCAGTGGTTGTAAAGAACATCACCGAAGACGGCCATGCCCCGCGCATGAGCAGCATCCACAAAGGCCTTGAGATCCGAGGGTGGGCCGTAGGCGGACTCCACGGCAAAGGGATAGGAGTCGTTGTAGCCCCAAGAAAATTCGCCAGGAAACTCACAAAAAGGCATCAACTCGATTGCTGTAACGCCCAAATCTCGCAGATAATTCAAAAGGAATTTTGCCGCATTCAATGTGCCGGGAGAGCCACCCACAATATCGTTGAAGGTGCCGATGTGCATTTCGTACAGGACAAGATCGTCCCAAGAAGGCATGCTCCACTGGCTACCGCTCCAGTTGAAGGCAGCGTGATCCACAACAATGGAGTTGCCCATGGAACTAGTGACCTGAAGGGCACGGGGGTCGTTTTTCCAAAGCAACTGACCGGCGGAATTGATGACAAACTGATAAGCAGCGCCGGCGAGAAGATTGCGGACGTCGAGTGACCACCATCCGCTGGATTCAGCCGCCATAGGCGCAGAGCTGCCGTTCCAATTGTTGAAATCCCCCGCAAGGCTCACGCCGGAAGCGTTCGGGGCCCACACCCGGAAGGAAACGCCGCGAGGGCCGGAAGGCCGATCGTCGAAGGGAATGGCGCCGGCCCCAGGATGGACGCCTGGAGAAGCTTCAAACCAATAGGAAATGTTGTAGGTGGTGGCCGGATCGTGCCAAATCCCGATGTGCCAAGTATCCGTGGCTAAGGGTGGGGTCGTGGTGCCGTCCACCAAGATCAATTCGTTGGCGGAATTCGGCTTGGCGGAACGAAAATCCCAATCCACCAAGGTCGGCGGGCGGCCTTGTGCGACATACAGGTCGGCGTCCTGTCCTTGGAGTCCTGTCAGAGTGACTCGCAATCTCGGATTCCAATCGGCAGCGTCCACCTGATAGCGGTTGACGACCCAACTCGGCGCCGGCGGCTGATGGCCGACGGCGTTCCGGGGGGTCACCGAGCCAATCTGAGGGGAAAGAAGGAAAGCTACCGCAAGGAGCATTGCTCTCTCATTATGCCAGAAAAACCGCCCCTGCCCGGGAAAGAGGAAATTAGTCTCGGGCGGCAGTTCGTTCCGCGCCGATGGCATCCAAATGCTCGGCGGCGTCGGCGGTGGGATATTCCCCCGTGAAACAGCCGGTGCAAAAGGCTTCGATGGACTCGTTGCCTGCCTTGGCTGCGCGGATCATGCGCGGTCGGTCCAGGTAAACCAAATGATCCACGCCAATTTCATGGGCCACTTCTTGGACGGTTTTCTCGGTGGCGATGAATTCTTTACGAGTCGCCATGTCGATGCCATAAGGACAAGGCGCCACGAGAGGGGGAGAAGTGACGGCAAAATAAACGTTGCGGGCGCCAGCGCGACGGGCCACTTCCACGATTTTGCGGGAAGTGTTGCCTCGCACGATGGAGTCATCCACCAAGAGGACCGATTTCCCGTCGAATTCCAAGGGGATCGGATTTAGTTTCCGGCGGATGGCAGAACGCCTCTCCGACTGATTGGGCATGATGAAGGTGCGCCCCACATATCGATTTTTGATAAAGCCTTCCCGGTAATCCACGCCCAAAGCATTGGCCAAAGAAAGTGCGGCATCGCGGGCGCTGTCGGGAATCGGAATGACAACATCCGGCAAGGGAGCGTTGGAGTCCCGCCACTGGTCTGCCAACTCCTCGCCAAAACGACGCCTGGTCTTGTAAACGGAGATTTCATCGAGGAAAGAATCCGGCCGCGCAAAATAAACCAATTCAAAAATGCAAGGGCGGTGCGAAGAGGTGCCAACTTGCAGGAATTCGGGCTCGGAACCGGGGCGGACAACAAAGGCTTCGCCGGCGCGCAAATCACGCACCCGCTCAAAGCCCAAGATATCCAAAGCAACCGATTCTGAAGCCGCAGCCCATTCCATCCCTTCTTCGGTCTGGCGACGGCCAATGATGCAGGGTTTGATCCCGGAGGGATCGCGGAAAGCAAAGAGCGCGCCCTCGGAAAGTAGTCCGACTACGGAGTAAGCACCCTTGGTGCGTTCAAACACGCCCTTCACGGCAAAATGAATGCGCTCTCCAAGTTCTTTGGTGGGATCCGCGGCCTGCAAGGAGCGAGCAAAAGCGTAAAGAATAGCCTCCACATCGCAGGAGGAAGTCAGACAAATATTTTCTTGCGGAAAGAGCCTCCCTTTGAGATCCAAAAAGTTGGTGAGATTGCCGTTGTGCGCCATGCCCACTCCAAAGGGATAGTTGATGTAAAAAGGCTGCGCGTCATCGTCCGAACCCATGCCAACGGTTGGATAACGAACATGGCCGGCAGCAATATTGCCCTTGAGGCGCTGCATATCTCCGAAGCGAAAAATGTCGCGCACCATTCCATTTTGTTTGCGCAAATGAAATTTTCCGTCATAGGTGAGTATGCCGGCGGCGTCCTGGCCGCGATGCTGCAGGGCGATCAAGCCCTCGTAAACCTCAGGAGCGAGGTCCTTGCCAGGAAGGCCAGCGATGCCGATGAATCCGCACATGGATGGGAGAAGGTCCGCCAAGGAAACGGAACGGCATCATTCTAACCGCAATACCGGCCAACCTTCAGGAAGTTGCCGACACCGAGGACGGCAACTCGCGGAAGGCAAGCAGGGAAACCACCACGTCTGGATCCTCAGCCGAAAACTCCCCTGCCCAGCAACGACGGCGATCGCTGTGGCCATAAAGTGGGTCGTAATAACGCTCCAGGAGGACTTGAGCCACTTCGGCCGCCTGGCCTTGGTCCAAGAGCGCGATCAGGTGGCCGGCCCATTTGGGGCCAAGGCGGTTCTCCAAAAATGGAAGTTGGGCCCGAAGGTCTTGCAGGCAAGAGGCATCGCCTTGGTAGTCCTCCACCAAATTCAACACCCGCTGGGATTGCGGGGCGGTAATCCGAACAGATTGGCCCGCCTCCATGGCGGCAAAAAGAGTCGGCGGGATGAGGCGGTTCCCAATCTTGCGACTTTCTCCCTCCACAAAACAAGGCCCCGTCACCATCTCCTCCATGCGCGCCACCAAGAGAGACTCAAATCGCTTTTGCGAAACCGGCTCCATGCCCACACTTCCTAAAATACTGGAGCGGTGACCAGCCATGCCCTCCAGGTCAAATGTGGTGCCCGGTTTTTTTTCTTCCAGCTCTTGGAGCAAGCGCGTTTTCCCCACACCGGTTGCGCCGCGCAGAACGATCAAAGGAAACTCGGGTCGCCAGACATTCAAGCGCTCTCGAACCCAAGCGCGATATCCCTTGTACCCCTGGTCCAAATGAAACACCTCATCAAAGCCTAGGCCGCGCAAGAGAGCAACCAGCGCCCGGGAACGTTGTCCGCCGCGCCAACAATGCACCAAAATAGGTGCCGAAAATGCCGGTCGAGAAATTTTCTGCACCTCCAACTCCTGCACCAAGGGTGCCAAAGCATCAAACTTGGCGCGCAAATCCTCCTCTGGAACGGAGCAGCCCAGAACTTGATGAAGAATGGCGTTGAGGCGGCGGCGCACAAGACCCAAGCCTTCGGTCAAAGCAGCGGCAGGAGATTCCTGGCAATAGAGGGCGCCAATCAGGGCCCTTTGGGCATCCTCGAACAAGGGAACGGAAGACGCGCCAGGAATGTGATCGGCAGCAAATTCCGCAGGAGAACGCACATCCACCACCCGCAATTCTGGGATGGAATGGGCATCCTCGAAGGAAAGGGAGGGCAAATGCACCGGCAAAGAGTATGGCAACTTCGAAATTGTTTGTTAGACTGGATCCGTCGTGGCATCCCCCCGCTACGACGAGCAATCCCCCCATGACGAGGTCGGCCCCGTGTCGGCCTCGTTTTTCTTATTCTTCCTGGGAGTCGTTGCCGGCGTCATCCTCGTCTTCGGAGACGTAGCCCAAACCACTGAGTTGGGCTTCGGTTGCGGCGTCCAAATTGACTTGACCGCGCTCTACTACCGGCAAACTGGAACGCAATTCTTGCAAACGTTGTTGCAGAGAAAGCAAGCGCGTTTTCTCTTCGACAGAAAAGTCTTTTCCGTCCCCGATCATCAGGGAGTGCAACATTTGCACCCGGCCGTCCAAGGTTGAAATGATTTTCCAACCCTGGGCCGTCACCATGCCAACCAAACGATCTTGACCCGCCACAGCACCAAAGGCTTCCATATAAATCGGGCGATCGGGAAGAGTTTGGCCTGCCATGACAGGCACGAGGCTGCGACCCTGCAGTCCCTCGGGAATGGCAAGGCCTGCGAGCTCGCAAAGAGTGGGGAACAAATCCACATGCGATGCCAAATCGTCTGCGCGGTGGGAAAGGTCGGTGATTGACGAAAAGTCGGCAGGGGGTTGAATCACTCCCACCACATGCTGGGTCGCTTGGTACAGACTCGGCACGTGCAGGACCTTGATGCCACCTTCTCCGTAAAGGTCCGGCTGGTCCACACCCTCGCCAAAGCACTCGCCATGATCGGCAACGAGAGCAAGGACGGTATTTGCTAGGCCCGGATCCCGGCGGCGCAACCCGTCCAGCAAGAGGCCCAGCTGATGGTCCAGGAATGCAATTTCACCACGCTGTTCCACCAAACTCTCTTCGCACTCGGGATTCAGGGCATGCGGGCCTTCTTCGGCGCGGGCGCGGGCGGCCGCCAAAAACGGGCGGAACTCTTCCGTTTTTTCGCGGGGATCGTGAGCGTCAAACAAATGCACCCAAAGAAAGACGGGGCCCTCTGTTTCTTCAAGCCAGGCCAGAGCCCGTGCTGTCGTCGTTGAACCTGGCGTCGTGGCAGCGGCAAAATCCATGCCATCAGGAATCAAGCGATCCCCAATGGCGGAGACTCGTTTCAAAAAACCCAAGGCGTGGATCATCGGCTGCCACGTGGAATGCGAAAGGGGACGATCGTCAAAATACTGAAACCCCACTGGAAACCCGCGATCCCGACCAAGGACAGGCTGAACGGACACAAAGCCGGCCGTGGACCACCCAGAATCTCGGAAAACCTCCGGCAGGCGTGGCGTAGCCAAGATTGGAGCCGTTTCGCCGTTGGCGCGCAGGCCGTGACTCGGCGGGAACATTCCCGTCAACATGGAATTGTGGGCCGGTGCCGTGATCGGTGCAGGAGTATGAAAACGGGTAAAAAGGGTGCCGTTCACGGCCAACGAATCCAGGTTGGGCGTTTCCAGGCCGCCGCCGCCAAAAAGAGGCAACGAGTCGGCTCTTACCGTATCCCAACTCACCAACACCACCGTGGGGGCATCCTTTGGGGGTACCTGGGTAGGACTTAGGCCCAGGACGGGGCCCAGGGAAGTGACCCAAGCCAACCACAACAAGGAAAGGGGCGGCACAAGAACACCCCAGAAAGAAATCTTGCGAACGAGGCTGGCATTCTTTTCGCCCACGCGCACCCGCCAGACAAAGATCCCCAACAAGACCACGATCCCAGCCACGATCCAGCCCCAATCCTGGCCCAGAGAAAACGGGGTCTCAAACAAGCCGGTCCAGCCACGCAAAGACTTGTCGTTGGGCTGGGTATGCGAAAACTGTCGCAAGCGCAACAGGATGTAAGCGAAAAAGGCAAGGGCCATCCACTGCCGCAATTTGCTCTCTTTGTCGGGGCGGAGCGCGAGCCAAAACAAAAAGCTGACAACGCCACCCGCGGCAATCCAAACCATGCCATTGGCGCCAACATAGACCTGGCGGCGCAAATGAAGCAGCACGACAATGCCCGCCAAAGCCAACCCGTCCCAAGGCAAGCGGGAAGCGATCCGAAATGAGGCGGAGGATCGGGCCACCCAACCATAGGCCAAAAGAGGACCCACCCAAGCCATCACCAGAAACCACGGCGTGGTGGCGAAGTGAGCCATGCTCGAAAGCACAACGCCTGCCTCAAAGGAGGCGACTGCCCAACCGGCGAGTATGGCGCGGGAGCGCAACATGCCAAGGATTATGACCCCACCAGCCCGACTTGTCAGCGTCGCGGAGTGCGGTTTCCTTTGTTTTGGCGGCCTTCCCCGGGAGCGCGCGGTCCTTCAACTCGACCCCGCGGGTGGTCACCTTGGCTACGCATGCGGCCGCGCTGCCCATGAGAACGGCCCCTTCTTTCTTTCTCTCCCGAAAGGGGGGAGATAAAGCGAGTGGCCTCCTCTAGAGATCGGCCATCCTTCAGCATGATGAAAACCCGCAAACTTTCTCGGGAAGGCAAGGAGAGAATGTGGACCAACATCTCGGGTTGCAAACCGGATCGCTCGAGCGCTCCAGAAAGACGGAGTCCCTGAAATTCCTTCCACATGCGGCCTGTTGCGGCCAAGGCAGCCCGCGCGTGCAAAGGGAGGGAGCGGGCCTCATCCAAGGCCTGCGAACCCACCCAACCCTCGGTCGTCAAAGCGATGAGCTGACGATCCAATTCTTCGGCCCGATGCTCCTCGATGAGTCGCCGGGATTCTCGATACCGATCGCCAAAGGTGCGGCCTTGAAACTGAGCGGGCCAGTCGAGACGACGCTTCAAGTCGTCAGAATGACGCGAATAGCGACCCCGAATCCTTTCGCCCAAAAAACGATAACGCTCTTTCTGGGATAAGGAATTGAATTTTTCGCGTTCCTCTTCGGAAAGAAGCTGTTTTTCGTGTTCCCATGATTTGGAATAGAGGCTGGCGCGACGCCTCAACTCCTCTTGGGCTTCGGGAGACATGGCGCGAAAGCGTTTGTGCCGCTG
>CAYXFZ010000001.1:0-17524 GCA_964464385.1 uncultured Planctomycetales bacterium | reverse complement strand
AAGCCCACCAATCCTGGGCAGAACTCCGGTCTTCCGTCGGAACTTCCTGTGGCGTTGGAGACTGAGATTCAGCCAGAGAATCGACTTGCCAAGTGAGAGGGGCGATCAGGAAGAACAGGATCACGAGCTTATTTCTCTGGGGCCACGGGATCCCAGGTACCGGCAGCAGCGTCCGTCAAGGCAAGCTCCAGATCTTCGTCGAGGACGAATTCCCAAGCACTCTCCAGGAGTTGTTGAGATTCATAAATCTCCATCAACTCGGCCGATGCCAAGGCCGCCGAGGTGGTCAACGGCGCCGAAGAGGTCAGGTCGGGTCGGCCGCTCCCCAGCCAAAAGCCAACGACCACAAAGGCTGCGGCAACCGCCGCGCGAGGCAGCCAGAAAGAGAGCAGACGACCGCCAAAGCGGTCATCTTGAGCCACGCGGATCAAAACCCGGTCGCGGAAACCAGGGGGAACGGGCTCAGGGGAACCCTCGTCGAGCACATTGTCCAACCAGTCTTGAGTCATTGTTCTTCCTTTCGGTAGGGGGCCAGGAAAAGACGAAGATTTTCGCGGGAGCGGTGGAGCAGTGATTTGGCTGCTTTCGCGCTCACGCCCAGAACATCGCCGATTTCTTCCAGAGAAAGGCCTTCGTAGTGTTGAAACACCAAGGCGGTGCGCTGGTTCTCCGGAAGCTTTTGCAGTCCACGGGCGATCAAGGGGGCCCATTCTCGCGATTCCAACCCTTCCCAGGGTTCGGTCGCGCCCTCGTCAGGCAGGGGCAGTTCCTCGCCATCCAAGGTTCGGGGCATCCGGGAGGCCGGTTTGCGGCCGGAATCTCGCACGGAATTCAGGGCTAGGTTGTGCAGGATGCGGAAAAACCAAGTCGAGAACTTGCCGACAGGTTCATACCGATCCCGGGTTCGCCAAACGCGAAGAAAGGCCTCCTGGGCCAAATCTTCCACGGGAGCAGCTGGACCCAGCATGCGGCGCAGGAGAGCAAAGGCTCGACCTTCGTATTCCTGAACAATGGCGGCAAAAGCTTCCGTATCCCCCGCCTGAAGAGCCAGCATCCACTGAACTCCTGGATCTTCCAAGTAGGGCTTGGTCATGGTTGGTGGGCTGGGGCAGCGCGCAGGCGAGGGCCAACGATGCCCAAGATGCGGCCTTTGCTGACAGGCCCGTAGAAACGAGAGTCGCGACTGGCAGAAGGGTGGTCCCCCAGCAAGAAGTACTCCTTGTCCGTCAATTGCAACTCCTCTCGAACCGCCCAAGTTCCGGTTGCTTCCCGAAAAAAGTCGCGGCCAACTCGAATCCGCTTCAAGGAAACGCCTGCGCCTGCCAAGCCAATTTGCTCAAAAGCGGGACCGGAAACGCCATCGGCAATGGAGACCGGCGGCGCCGGATCCACCGGCACAGGCTGGCAGAGCAACTTGCCGCCAAGAAGAGCGATGAGGCGTTGATCCACCTTGGCCAGCATGAGCCAGCCTTCGCCGACGTCAGCAACCACGGCCTGGGCCAAAACCTTCCCCTCCCGCTGGAGCAGAAATCCACGCCGATCCAAACGCAGGCTGTGAAGAATGGCGCCCTCAAAAATCCGCAACTCCAAAAACCCATCTTCAGTGAGTTGATAGAAAGCAGCAACGCCCAAGTCCACAGCCGGTCGCTCACCACGGTGCAGTTTGCCGTCCAGGAGAAAGCCATCCATTGGCATCCTGCGCAAGCGGCCCTCGCCGTTCAGCAAATAAAACCCCGAGGCATCCCGTTGTCGATCCGTGATCCCAAATGCGGGGGCAATCTCGGCGGCACCCAGATTGAGCAAGGGGATCAAATCCCAGGGGCTTTCTATGGTTCGTTGATCGCGGCGGCCATCAATAAAGAGGTCGCCAGAAGCCAAGTGCACTCTTTCTCCGGGAAGACCGGCGACGCGCTTGACGGCGAGATCGCCGGTATCGGGTTCACGGAATACCACCCGGTCGTGGCGGCGGATTTGTCGCAGAAAAGTGGGAATCGTGAGGCGAATTTCCCGGTCGGCCAACTTGGGCAACATGGACTCGCCAACAATGCGCACGGGCCGGAAGAGCAGGGCAAAGACCAAGAGTAGGGCCAAGCCCACGCAACTGAGAAACTTGGCCCGAGAACCACCGAAGAAGTTCAAACTGCTGGGAACAAGGCGCGAGCCACACCAAAGAAAAGAAGAACTGCGGACAAATCACTCACGGCCAACATCACCGGGCCCGCCACCAAGGCCGGGTCCAAGCCTGCGGCCTCGGATCCCAAGGCAATGAGAGTCGAAGCGGTCGCGGCCCAAGCCATGGCCAGGAGAAGAGCAAGGCCCAAAGAAAAACCGATGGTCCAATCGCCGCCAGCAAAGAAAGCCGCCGCCGGAATGGCTATCAAACCGGTGAGCGCTCCCAAGGTCAGACCGATCTTCACTTCGCCAACAAATACGCGGCGACGACGGCCCGGACGGATGCGGCCAACCGCAAAGCCGCGAACCAATAGCGCGGAAGTCTGGCTACCAATCGTGCCGGACAAGGCCAACACCATAGGGATATAGGAAAGAATCAGGAACCAGGAGTTGCCTGGAAAACCTTCAGCTCCAGCGGACTCCGGGGCATAGAGATTCATGACGCGGGACATCAACAGGCCCGCGGCGACCGTAATGGCCAACATGGGTGCACGGTGCGCAACTTGACGAAACAATGACTCGCCCGCTTCCGTATCACCACTAGCGCCCGCCAAAAGCAGTGCATCTTCCGAGCCCTCTTCTTCCAACACCTCTAGGGCGTCGTCGCTGGTAATGATCCCGACCAAGACGCCACGCGGATCGACCACGGGAATGGTGTGCAAGTTGTAATGCAGCAAGCGCCGAGCAACTTCCTCTTGGTCTTCGTCGGCGCGCGCCTGAATGACATCGGGGCTGGCGTGATCGCCAACCGGATCGTGAATCGGAGATGCCAGGAGTTCACGCGCAGACACCACCCCCAGCAATCGACCCGACGGGTCGGTGATGTAAAGGGCATGAATCGTCTCTGCTTCGCCTTCCTCGCCACGCCGAATCCGCTTGAGCAGATCACCGACATGATCCTCTCGGGCCACGGCAATGAACTCGGTGGTCATCATTCCACCCGCTGTTTCGGGCCCATACTCCCCCAAATGACGCAAGTCGGAGGCTTCTTCCGGCTGGACGTGGGCAAGGGCCTCTTGTCCTCGAACCTCGTCCACAAACTCCAAGAGGTCGGCGCCGTCATCGGCGGACATTCGGCCAAGAAGGTCACCGAGGGCGGACGGACTCAAGCCCTCGGTTAGCCGAGACGCAAACTCCTTTTCTGCTTCGGCAAGGACCTCGGCCGCAAGATTGGGGGCGAAGGAAGAAAACAGCTTGGCGGCTTCCTCGACCGAGAAATCCATGTGCAAGACATCCGCCAAGTCAGCCTCGTGCAGTCCCTCTTCGCTTGAAAATTGGACCTCCACGGGCTGCTGCAAATGACTGCGCAGGGCTTCCAGCACCTGTTGGCGTTGTGCGCGGCGACGGTCGTCCGACATTGGAGGCGAATTATAGGCACAGCCACGGTTTTTCCGGGACTGCCCGCGCCAAGTGCCCGGGCCGATCGGTGCCCCCTACAATGACGCGCAATGAACCCCCTCGAAGGCCTTCTCAAGATTTGCGACCGCATTGACCAACTCAAGGCCCGGTCCATAGACGGCAAACCCGATCCACAGGAAGAGACGCTCGCCGTGCAAAAGGTGCGTGCCCTAAGAACAGAGGTCTTCGACCAACTTCCCTCTCTCACATCCCATGTCGGCGCCCAGCAACTTTCCGATATCGAGCTCATGTTGCTTTCCCTCTTGTTGCACCGCCGACTCCTGGGCGATGACCGCATGATGGATGGCGGAACTCTTGTTGGCTTGATGCACTTTGCAGGCTACCGCCGCAACGAATCGCTTGAGGCTTTGGATCCTTCCAGCCGACTCCGCTCCGGCGGTTGGTTGCACAACCAAACCCATGCCCGCGGCTTTGACCCCATTGACACTTGGTTTGCGCCATCCGCGGCATCGCTGTCTCTCTTCTGGGATCGCAACCCTGCGGCTCCAGCCAGTACGATTGCGACTGGCGAAGAGCTTTCGCGGCCTTTCCAAGACGAAGAGGAATACCTTTGGGAGCTTTACGGTTGGCGCAATCTTTGTTTGGCCCGCGCCGATGCCTTGTTCCCCGCCGACACTCCCGGTGGCCACCCTTCTCCTCGGTTTCGCCCGCTGCGCCAGGACGCCCGCACCGCCTTGATGCGCATGCGGCAGCGGCTCGGCAACACCAAGCAAGCCCGCAACTTCCGTCTGGAAAAGTTTCGCCACGAACACAAGCTGGGCATGGATCATCAATTGGTTTTGCTCCACCTCCTCTTTTCCGAGCTGGTGGAAGGGGAGCCCTTTATCTCGGCCATCGAATGCCTGCGGGTTGTTTCAGAAACGCGCCATGATCTTTTCCGCAAGCGCCGCCTTTTTCGGCCCAAGAGCCGGCTTCGGCGCGAGGGCATCGTGCTCGGCGTAGAACAGCCGGACAATCCGAAAGTCATGGCCGCCGATCTCACCTTGGCCGATTGGGTCACTGATGAGTTGCTTGCCGAGTTGGGTGGCCCTCCTCGCCTGGATCAAAAAGAGCTGGACGATTTTCTACAGGGAGGAGATTCCGATGAGTGAGGCCGTGCAACCGGAACTGATTTACGACTGGTGCGAGGGCAGCCCCAACCAACTTCCGGCCCCGAAGGGCGCCATTCGACTCGACGACGAAACTCTACGCGATGGCTTGCAGTGTCCTTCGGTGACCGATCCGCCCCTGGACAAAAAGATTGAGTTGGTTCATGTCATGGATGAGCTCGGCATTGACACTGCCGATGTCGGTCTTCCGGGCGCAGGCTACGGCGCGCGCGAAAGCATCGAGGCCGTGGCCAAGGAAATGGCCGACCTTCGTATCACTCCTAATGTCGCTTGTCGTACCGTCATTGCTGACATTGAACCCGTGGTAGAAATGTCACAACGGGTAGGGACTCCGATCGAAGTGTGCGCCTTCATTGGGAGTTCTCCGATTCGCGTCTACGCCGAAGGCTGGGAATTGCCGGACATGGTTAGCAAGGTTCGGGACGCGGTTCGATTTGCCAAATCCCACGACTTGTCGCTGATGTTCGTAACGGAAGACACCACGCGAGCCACGCCGGAATCGTTGTCCGCCCTTTACGGGGCCGCCGTCGATGAGGGCGCAGATCGCCTCTGCTTGTGCGATACCGTGGGCAGTGCCACCCCGGAGGGAGTCCGCAATTTGGTGGATTGGATGACCAATTTTCTGAATGAGCGCGGCGCCAGTGTGGGTTTGGACTGGCATGGTCACCGGGATCGTGGCCTCGGTTTGGTCAACACCTTGGCGGCTCTTTCCGCCGGAGTTGAGCGGGCTCACGCCTGCGCATTGGGGATCGGCGAACGAGCCGGCAATACGGAGATGGATCTCTTGTTGGTCAATCTCCACTTGCTCGGCTGGATTGACCGCGACTTGACCGCCCTGGAACGCTATGTGCGACTGGCCAGCGAGGCCGTAGGCAGGCCCATTCGCAAGGAATATGCCGTATTTGGGGCTGACGCCTTCGAGACCGCTACTGGCGTACACGCCGCTGCGGTCATCAAGGCCATGCGAAAAAATGATCCCTGGCTGGCCAACCGGGTTTACTCGGGCGTTCCGGCCGATGACTTTGGCCTGGAACAGCGTATTTCGGTCGGCCCCATGAGTGGTAAATCCAATGTGATTTGGTTTTTGGAAAAGCGAGGGATCCAGCCCACGGAAGAACGCATTGCCGCCGTGCTGGATGTGGCAAAAAAATCCAGTCGCCTGCTGACGGAAAGCGAGGTTCTGGACGCCGCCCAAGCCTGATGGCCCGCGCCCTTTTGCTTGG
Organism: uncultured Planctomycetales bacterium; assembly: GCA_964464385.1. Lineage (GTDB taxonomy): Bacteria > Planctomycetota > UBA1135 > UBA1135 > UBA1135 > CAYXFZ01. The sequence goes on along the minus strand of CAYXFZ010000001.1, from coordinate 11,601 downwards.
CTGCTCCGCCCTCCTCGGTTTGGCGGCGTGCTCGGCGGGGGCCGAAGAGTCCCCCAGGCACGCTCCTCAGGCGCCCAATTTCGTCATCTTCCTGGCGGATGATCTCGGCTGGGGAGATTTGGGTTTCCACGGCTCCATGGCGCAAACCCCCAACCTGAATCGGCTGGCCGAAGAAGGGGCATCCCTCAACCAATGCTATGTCCAGCCGCTATGTACGCCGACCCGCGCGGCCCTTTTGAGCGGTTACTCGCCCATGCGCCTCGGTCTGCAATATCGCCCCATTCGGCCGTGGGATACGCTCGGCATTCCACGAGATGTGGTTTTGTTACCGGAGCGTTTGCGCAACCACGGTTATGCCACATCTTTGATCGGGAAATGGCACTTGGGGCACGCCTCGCCCAGCATGCATCCCAACCGGCGTGGCTTTGATCACTTCTACGGATTCTTGACCGGCGCTGGAGATCATTGGACGCACACACGGGGGGGCGCTCCCGATTGGCAACGCAACGGGGAAACCGTGGCAGAAGCCGGCTATTCCACCCGTTTGCTTGGCCAAGAAGCCCGTCGTTGGATTGCCGAGCAATCTTCCGAACAGCCGTTTTTCTTAGAGTTGGCCTTTGGTGCTGTTCACACCCCGATCCAAGCACCCGATGAGCTTGTGGCCCACTACCTTGAGAAGGTCGGAAATGAGAAGGACGCCACCTACTTGGCCATGTTGGAATCCCTCGATCTTGCCGTAGGTGGGGTACTGGACTCTCTCAAAGAACATGGCTTTGAAAAAAATACCATGGTGTTGTTTTTGAGTGACAATGGTGCTTCCTTTGCCGAACGCCGCAGCAACCGCCCCTTTCGTAGCGGCAAAGGCACGACCTTTGAGGGTGGCATTCATGTCCCCGGCGTCTTGCGTTGGCCAGGCCATATCCGTGCCGGAACCCAATTAGAACATCAGGTTGCCATCGAGGATTGGGCCCCCACCATGCTGACCGCGGCTGGGATTTCCTTGCCAACTTCCAACAAGGCGGACTCGCCCTTGGATGGCCGCGACCTTCTTCCTTTGTTTGCAAAAGACCCAATGGACTCCAAGCGCCCGATCTTCTTCGCCACCCTTTCCGAATTTGGCCTCTTTCACGCAGTCCGCTTCGGCCCATGGAAATACATTCGGCGCAGCTTTGAAGACGGTCGCCAACGGGATCTTCTTTTTCATTTGGGCGACGATCCCGGAGAACAAAAGAACTTGGCGAAGCAAGAGCCGGATACGGTGGTGGAACTTTCTGCCTTGGTGGATGCTTGGAAAAAACTCTATCCCCACACTGCCATTCCGGACTATGTCGCGGCAGCGCCCGAGGGATGGACACCCCCAACCGATTGGGGTGAGCGTTCGCGACCATGAAGTTCATCTTCCTGGGGCCGATTCTCCTCCTGGCTTCTTGCGCGCAAGACCGCTCCGAAGCGCCGCTCAATTTTGTCGTAATCCTGGCTGATGATCTCGGCATGGGCGATCTAGGTTTTCTTGGTGGCGAAATGGCCACCCCAAACCTGGATACCCTCGCCCAGCAAGGCATGGTTTTCGATCGCTTTTACGGTTGGCCGCTTTGCTCTCCTTCGCGAGCGGCCTTGTTGACTGGTGAAGACCCCATGGACATGAATTTGGGCTTGCGGCCGTTGCGACCCGAGGCCACCGTCGGGATTCCGGCTGGGATCCCGACGGTGGCCGCGCGGCTGCAAGAAGCGGGTTGGGCCACGGCTTGCATTGGCAAATGGCACCTAGGTCATGCCGAAGAATTCCAGCGTCCCAATCAGCAAGGCTTCCAGCATTTTTATGGCTGTCTCCAGGGGGCTGTGGATTACGAAAGCCACAGAGCTCGAGACGGAGCCCTGGATTGGTGGCGCAACGAAGACCCCGTGTTGGAAGCCGGGTACGCAACGCAACTCCTTGCGGCCGAAGCCGTGACGTATCTGCAAAATTTGGCCCCGGACCAACCCTTCTTCCTCTACCTCCCCTTTACTGCGCCGCATCTACCCTTGCAGGCACCCGTGGAAGCCATCCGGCGTCACATGGACATCGCAGATCCGGCAAGACGCGTGTATTGCGCCATGGTGGAGGAATTGGATGCGGCCGTCGGGCGCGTGTTGCAGGCTCTTGAAGCGCGTGGTGTGGCCGAGAACACCATGGTTCTCTTTCTGTCCGACAACGGCGCCCGCGCCGAAGACGGGGGCAGCAACGGCAAGCTACGGGGCGGCAAAGGAACTGTTTTTGAGGGTGGCCTGCGCGTTCCTTGCCTTCTGCGCTGGCCCGGTCGCGTGCAAGCAGGAAGCCGCGAAAGTCGACCGCAACAAATCGGCAATGTCACTCCCACGATTCTGCAGGCAGCCGGCCTTTTGCCCTCCGACTCGCCGGTTCCCTTGCTTGGCCCGAGTGCCGCGCCATTCCGCTTTGTTGCCTCCAATGACGTCTGGGAGTCCGAGGCCTGGATTGATGGCGACCGCAAAACCATCCACCGTCGCCGCAATGCCGATGGTTTTGAAAAGGAGTTGATCTTTAACTTGGCGAACGATCCCAACGAGACCCGCAACTTGGCGGATTGAATTCACGACTGGGCGAGGAAAGCCAACCCTTATTTCATTTTTCGAGGCCCTGCCAAAACCGGGCAACTTCCGGAGCGAGGCTCGCGAAGCGATGGCCGTCCCGAGGAAGTTCCCAGCAAGCCGGGCAATCCAAGCCAGCGACAACGATGGCCTCTTGCAGGGCCGGAAAGTCCACGTCACCCTCGCCCGGGGCAAGGTGTTCGTGCACACCGAGGTAGCTATCGTCCAATTGGATGTTGAGGATGTGTTCGGCCATCGCCGGGATCGCTTCATGAGCCGGCGGTTCCTCGTTCGCCAAAAGGTGGCCGACATCCAAGGTTAGGCCCACGAGGCCAGGGTGAGCGGAATGAAATGCCCGCCAATCCTCTAAGGTGGCAATGAAGTGGCCGGGCTCCGGTTCCAAGGCCAAGCGCACGCCGCGCCGCGCCGCCACGCCGGCCAGATTTTCACAACCCACGGCCAATCGGTCCATGGCTCCCGCCTCGGTTTGGCCCTCGGGTAGAACCCCGGACCAAAAAGACAAAGTTTCCGCCCCCAAAAGCTCACACCACTCGATCATGTGCCGCAAAAACTTCAAGCGAATGTCTTTGCTGTCATCCAACTCCAGCATGTTCGGCCGATGCTTGCGCTTGGAATCCAATAGGTAGCGGGCACCCGTTTCCAACACCGGCAACAATCCAAGCTGCTGACAAAGTTGACCGATGCGTTCCACTTCGGCCGGCGTGGCGTAGCGAGGATCCAAGTGCGGCACATCGGGGGTAATGGCCACAGCCTCAAAGCCAAGATCCGCCAGCAGGGGCAAGGCTTCTTCCAGCCGGTGGCTGGCGAAGCCATTGGAATTCCATCCACAACGAACCATAATCAATGACGCAAATGGCGAAGTTGCCGCTCCACGGAGCGCCGTTTTTCGGCAATGGCAATCTGAGCCGAAGGCAGGTCCGAACAATCGGCAGCCAGGTCGTCCAAAAGAGCCATGGCGTTTTCGATCCGCTGTCGGGCTTCTCTTTGAAAAGCGACAAGGACCAATCCGCCTTCTTTGTCCTGTTCGGCGACTGCTTTTTTCCAGTCGCTTTCCGCCAAGCTCGCCAAGCGAGAGGCTTCTTGCCAGCGCAGATCCTGGCTCCATGAGGGGGTCGGTTCCGGAACGGGCAGGGGCTTCGGTTCGACAGATTTGGAGGCGAGGAGGCATTCCTCCAAGGCAGCAGTGGCGGCGAGCTCTTCCTGGGCAATGAGCTCAATTTGCTCATTGCGCTCAGCCCACCAAGCCATGGGAGACTTGTCAAGAAAGACGAATAAGAAGGTGGCGGCCAACACCGCCAAGAACAGAATGGGGCGGAGGAGGGATCTTGCCGGGGCAGGGGTGGGCTTCCGAGCCATGTTCGAATGTTAGGGCACGATTACGGCACCGTAACCCCCCGCTCGTGTGGCGTCTGGCTCGGCGTGGTGCTCCGCCGTCACCGTGCCGCCCACCGCCTGCGCCAATGCCTGCGCCTGATCCCCGTTTTCTTCCGGCTCCAGGGAGCAAGTGGACCACAAAAAGCGCGTCGAGGGGCTCGCCAGGGAGGTCGCGCTTTGCAGAATGTTTTTCTGCAGGTTCAATGTGGGCGCAAGCCCATCCTGCCCGAATCGCCAGCGTGCCTCAGGGCGTCGCCCCAGCACTCCGGTATTGGAACAAGGAGCATCCAAAACAATCCAGTCCCATGGCCCGGCCGGGAGATTTCCACCATCCTCGGCCACAACCTGGGTTGCAATGGTATGACCCAAGCGTCCCGCATCCTTGATCAAAGGCTCGAGTCGTCGGCTCGAAACATCACAGGCGGTAATCTCCGCACGACCTTCGGAGGCTTCAAACAAAGCAAAGCTCTTGCCTCCTGGAGCAGCGCAAAGATCCAAAATGCGACTCACTCCGGGATCGCCCATCAAGGTCAGAACCTCTTGCGCCGACAAATCCTGTACGGACCAATGCCCCTCCGAAAATCCGGGCAGAGAGCGCGGGTCGCCCACCCCCTCAGCAAGCAAAATGGATTGCGGCAAGGGCCCTTCCTCGGGTGCCAAGCCACTGGACCGGAGAGCTTCCATCACTTGGGAGCGACTCGCCCGGAGATCGTTGACGCGCAAGCTTGCGGGCGAAGGGCCGTTGGCGTGCTTCATCCGGGCCACCATGGTTTCGCGACCCACTTGAGCCTCCCATCGCTCCGCTAGCCGGCTCGGGAAGGAGTGGCCAATGGCTAATCCGTCCAATTCCGACCCCGCTGCCGCGTGCGTGACGGCCGCTTTTTGAAACCCGCTGACGTCATCGCCCACTTCTTTTTCAACTCGACGCAAGATGGCATTGGCAAAACCTACTGCTCCGCGGAGCCAGGGCCGAGAAGCATTCAGCGTGGCGTCCACTGCCGCATGAGTAGGAATGCGATCCAAAAAAAATCGTTGGTAGAGCGCCAAACGCAAAGTCCACACCACGACAGAGTCCACCTTTTTGCGATTGCTGAAGGGAGACCAATAGGCATCCAACAAGCGTTGCATGCGAATGGTGCCGGCCAGGAGCTCGCGACAAAGGGCGCGGTCGCGACCCTGAAGCCCAACACGATCCGCCTCCCGCGGAAAGCGGCGGCTGGGCAAAGGGTAGGTGTCGAATAACAGCTTCAATGCCAAGGCACGGGGATCCGCTGTCATGGTTCCAAAGTTCCGTTTGCAAAACGATCTCCGGGAACCAGCGTGTGCCCGCGCAGAAAAGAGGCGGCATCCAAAACCGATTTTCCAGGACGCTGCACTTGCTCCAATAGCAGGATGCCTTGACCGCAAGCAATCGCAAGAGCGCTCTCTTCTCCTTCGGCTTCCTTGCTCACCAAAATTTCGCCCGGCTCGGCAGAAGCGGTGGAATGGGTAGCTCCGGCCCGGGCGCGGTGAATCTTGAGGGATTCACCAGACGGCAGCCGGACTTCGGCTACCGGCCAACCGGCCATGGCACGGATTTGCCGTTCAAGCTCCGTAGCCGCATGGCCCCAATCCAAAAGGGCATCCTGGCGCTTCACGCGGCGGCATTGCGTAGCCCGGGATTCCTTCTGAGGAAGGCCAGGCGGCGGCCCCGAATCGCCCCATTCCGCCAAGGCGTTGCACAACAAGGTCGCCCCCAGTTGGGCCAGACGAGCGCTCAAAGTCGGCGCATCCTCGCCCTGTTCAATGACAACCGAAGCCTGAGTCAAGACCGGACCGGCATCCAAGGCAAGCACCATGCGTTGCAAACACACCCCAGTTTCCGAATCTCCGGCGAGCAAGGCGGCCTGCACTGGGCTGGCGCCCCGCCAGCGAGGCAAGAGAGAACCATGCAAGTTCACACAGCCAAATCGTGGCACGGCCAGTGCCGCTTCCGTCAAAATCTGGCCGTAGCTGACGACAACGCCAAGGTCGGGCCGCAAGGCCGAGAGCTCCGCCAAGAAAGAATGCTCGGCAGGACGCTCGGGTTGCAGGATGGCCAAGTTCCGCGCCGCGGCCAACCTTGCCAAAGCATTCTCGGCCTGTCCGCGACCGCGACCGGAGCGACGGGGCGCAGCCGTGACCAAGCCGACGATATCCAGGTCGGCCTCAAGCAGTTGACGGAAGCTTGGCTCAGCGAAGGGCGGGGAGCCGAAGAAAACGAGCCGCATCGTCGAGAACGGGGCCCCGCTCAGACGTGCGGTTCCACTTCCGCGAGGAAGGCCTCGTAGGGCTTGGCGCCCATAAACCGGTGCACTTCTTTGCCGCCCCTGAAGACAACGAAGGTCGGGATGGACATCACCCCAAGTGAAGAGGCGGTGGAATGGTTTTCGTCGGTATTGAGCTTGGTGACCTTGATGCGATCTCCCAACTCTTCGGCCAACTTATCCACAGCAGGAGACATCGTTTTGCATGGGCCACACCAAGTGGCCCAAAAATCAACCAAAACGGTTTTTTCGGAATCCAGGACTTCCGTTTGGAAGTCCGCATCAGTGACGTCAGTAGCGTTGGACATGGGCTCAAATGGGGCTCGCGGGAGGAGCACTCTACGACTCCCCAAGGGGGGAGGCCAATGGGCTTCAGCTCTCCAAGAGGTCTTCGATTTCCGGTTCGTGGGCGGCCACAGGGTAATCAAACCCCTGGTCGAGATCGTCCAACTTGATATCACCCATACCCTCCACGCGGCGGGCCACCACCTTGCCGAATGGCTCCTGCTGAGCAAGATCCAAGGCCTTTTGCTTGGCAAGTTCCAAGACGGCCACCAAGTAGTAGGAGGCATCGGCTCGCGTGCCTTCCTGAAAAAGCTCCTCGAGGTTGATCTCGGCGGCGACCTCCAGTTTTGACCAAAGACTTTCCACATACCAGGAAAGGGGCTTGCCCACTTCCTGGATACGGTGGGGACGCATGAAGCCGGTTTCCTTTTCCAGCCGCTGGAAAACCCCCAGCAAATCCCAAATGGAAATGTCACCCAGATCCCAATCCTCTTCTTCGCGCTGGTCCTCTTCGGGATCCGGAGCGCGGCCCAACCAACGACGACCCGCCGGAAGTAGGTTGCGGCGGTGGCGCCAATGCTCTCCGAGCTCGTCCGCAACGCGACGCAAGTCCTTGTAGAGCAGGAGTTGCCGAACCAGCTCCTCGCCGGGGTCGAAAGGATCTTCGGTCTCCTCAATTTCTTCTTGCGGAAGCAAGGACCGACTCTTGATTGCCAAGAGAGTGGCCGCTAAGACCAAATAATCCACGGCCTCATCCACATCCACTTGTTCCATGGCACGCACGTGGCGGCAATAGGCGTCGCAAACCTCCGCCAAAGAGACGACGTGGATTTCCATTTCTTTGTCACGCACCAACTGCAACAGCAGGCCCAAAGGTCCACGAAACACCCGGTCAAGATGAACGGTGAAAGCTTCTTCATCGCCGGGAGCGTCGACAGCCGGCTCCGGCGAGACCGGGGGGCGCGCCGGCGGAATGAGATCGGGGTCGGCGGGTTCGATCATGAGGTCAACACGGCGAAAAGAATCGATTGAACTTCCCCGGAAATGGAAAACAAACCGCTAATGAAGTCGATCAGCCCAAGAATGGCCCCCCAAAGGAATCGGCTGAACCCATCCACCATGAAAATCAGCCCGAGAATGATGAGCAATCCATAACGCTCCAGCCGCATGTATGCGCGCAGAGCTTCGCCGCGCAAAAAGTAGGTGGCGACCCGCGAACCGTCCAGCGGTGGAATCGGAATGAGATTAAAGACGGCCAAGAGAGCGTTGGCATAAATCCCGATTACCAGAATCTGCGCGCCGCGGGACGTTTCTAAAAAGAAACCTGTTTGCAAAAGAAGGGCCAGAAGCCCGCTGCAAGCCGTGGCAATCAAAAGGTTGGAGACTGGCCCGGCAGCGCCGACCAAGGCCCAGTCTCGTCGCGGATGGCGCAAGCGGCGCAAATCCACTGGCACGGGCTTGGCCCCACCAAAAAGGAAGCGGGAACCGGACAAGAGCAGAAAGCCCGGCAGCAGCACCGTCATGACCGGATCAATGTGTGGAATCGGGTTGAGCGTGACCCGGCCCAGCAAGCGGGCTGTGGGATCGCCGCAGCGATCAGCGACCCAGGCGTGAGCGGCCTCGTGGGTAGTGATGGACAAAACCACCAAGATCACGGTGCCAATGAGGGTGAAGGGATCCATGGGCTGGATGCATTCTCCATTTTCCCGGCCCTCCCTACAATATGCCCACGATGACGGTCGATCCCAAGACCGCCCTGGAGCGAGGCCTCCAGGTTCTCCAGCTCGAAGCAGACGCCATTCGCACCCTTTCTGGGCGGCTAGGCGACGAGTTTGAGGACGCTGTACAACGCATCCTTGCCTGCCAAGGGCGTGTTGTCGTCACTGGCATGGGCAAGGCGGGCCTAATCGGCCAAAAAATATCCGCCACATTGGCCAGCACTGGTACCCCCAGCCTCTCCTTGCATCCGGCCGAGGCCCTGCATGGCGACCTGGGCCGAGTCCGCCCCGAAGACCTCGTCCTCGCCCTTTCCTGGAGCGGCCAAACGCGGGAAATTCTGCAACTCTTGCTGCCCCTCAAGGCCTTGGGTTCCCCGATCTTGGCCATCACCGAGTCCCAGGACTCCGCCTTGGGCCGCGATGCTGACGCCGTGCTTCCCTTGGGTGCTCTCGGGGAAGCTTGTCCGTTGGGTTTGGCGCCCACCGTGACGACGACGGCCATGCTGGCCCTGGGGGATGCACTTGCCATGGCCGTGCTGGAAGGCCGCGACTTCACCCGCGAAGAATTCGCCGCCTTTCATCCTGGCGGCAAGCTGGGCCGTCAACTGATGCGCATTGGCGACATCATGCGACGAGACGACTCCTTGCCCTTGGTCAAAGCGTCTGCATCCCTCGGCGAAACCATTGCCATCATGACCTCCACGCGCGGCCGACCTGGCTGCGCTCTGATCCTCACCCAAGAAGGAACTCTCCTGGGCATCTTTACGGACGGAGATTTGCGCCGACTGGTTTTGGAAGCATCCCTGGACCCACTGTCTGCAATCGAGAGCCATCTTGCAGGGACCCCCGCTTGTGTCCGGGAAAGCCAACTGGTCGGGGAAGCTCTGCATCTTTTCAAGGAGCTTCACGTGGACCAACTTCCTGTTCTTGCCGACGATCACGATCAATTGGTCGGCCTATTGGACGTGCAAGACTTGCTCGAAATCCGACTTTGACGGACTCCGCTTCCCTCGCCGAGCGCGCCGCAAAAATTCGCTTGCTTCTCTCCGATGTGGACGGGGTTTGGACCGACGGACAAATTCAAGTCAACGCCGACGGGAGCGAAACCGTCGCCTTTCACGTGCATGACGGATATGGCCTATCAAAACTGATTCAGTCTGGTGTGGAAGTTGCCGTCATTAGCGGCCGCACCAACCCCGCGGTCGCCCATCGCGCTCGCCGCCTCGGTGTCAGCGAGATCCACTTGGGGAAGATGGACAAAACGGAACTGGCTCGAGAGTTGGTGGAAGCCAGGGAACTCCAGCCGGAAGAGGTTGCCGCCATCGGCGACGATCTTCCCGACTTGGGATTGTTTGAGCATGCTGGTCTTTGTTTCGCGCCGCCAGAAGCAACTCCGAAAGTTGTTGAAGCTGCGGACCATGTCACTCGGGCCAGTGCTGGACGCGGAGCTCTGCGCGAAGTTTGCGACTTGTTGTGCACCGCGCGCGAAGCCGTCCGCTCAACATGACGCCAGCCGTTCGACGTTTCGTCGGGTTGGCCGGCGTGCTCTTGCTCGCCGCTTTTTGGGGAGATTTTCGCCGTCACCAAGCAGCCGAAGAGCCCGCGGTGCCGCCTAGAACCTCCGCCTTTGTGCAGGAAGTCGAAGGATTCGGCAGAGTCCAAACTTCCATTGCCGGGCATGTCGAATTTCTCGCCGGGCGCATGAGCAACCGATCGGGTGCTCCCGAAATCCGGGTCGAGGGCGAGGACCCAGTCTTTGGCGACGGTGAAGTCGTGTTGCAACGGGCCTTCGTTCGACAAATTGATCTTGTTGAAGGCAAGCTTTTGTACGAAGCGCATAGCAAAGTTGCGCGTATTGCTTTGCAGCCCGGGAGTGGTGGGCTCATTCCAGACCGTCTTCGCCCCTGGATTCTGGAAAATGCAGAGGTGATTTGGAGCCCAGAGGGTGCTAACTTTCGGATGGAAACCGACCATTTGAAAATCCACACCGAGGAGCCTCCTTGGATGGAAACAGATGACCCGGTTTGGATTGAAGGGGGCGGTATCCGTATCGCCGGCTGGGGCATTCGCCTGTATCCCGCCGAGGAGCGCTTCGAACTGGGTCCCGGCAACACAGTGGAGTGGGAATGGCGCGCCCAAGAAGCCCTTTGGAGTGGCCGGGGAGACGGCCCCGTGCGACTGGGAATGAAGGAAGGGATAACCGCCGCCCTGGAAATCCCAACAACTTCCGCTTGCCGCATGAACCTCCCTCTCGCCAGCGGCTGGCCGGGCAATTTGGAATCCCAAGGGCTTCGGGTCCAATTTGAACTGCAGTCCGGTGATTGGCAACCGAAACGGGCCACCCTTGGTGCTCCGTGCCGCTGGACCGGGGCCCTGGCCGCGCCAGAAGGCCTAGAGACCTTGGCTGGAAAATCCTGCTCGGTGAGATGGTCCACCACCGGAATCCTGGACCAAGTGGAGTGGAGTGGCCCCGTGGCCGTGACGGGCAGCATTCCGGATACTGACGGCGCTTTGACTGCCGCGACCGCCACCGTGGGCAACGTGGTTATGCGCGGCACGGGTGGGGCACTCTTGCAGCAGGGGGTCCAAGGCAAAACGGCCAACGGCAACTTTTCCGCGCAGTCTGGAATCATGGAAAGCGATGGACAATTTCGTCTCCAAGGAGAAGTCTCCCTGGAGGACGGTCGCGCCCAGTCGGATCTCTTTCTGCGGCAACCCGACGGAAGTCTGCGCCTCGAAGGACGCGCCATCTTGCGTCCCGAGGAAGGCTTCGAAATTGCCGCCGAAACCGTGAGTCGTCATCGAGACGGTTGGCTCAGAGCGACCGGTAGCCCTCGAGTGACCCGACAAACTCCGGGTCTTCCCTATTGGTTCCTGACCGCAGGCACCATGGATTGGCACCCTTCCTGGCGCGGAAATGAACAAGCTTCCATCCACGCTTGGGATGCGGTGCGGGTGGAACGAGAGGGTGCTGTTTTCCGGGGAGAGGATCTCCGCTGGATTCCCGACATCCGCACCGAACTCGTTGGCCGTCCTGCGGTCGCAGATTTCCCCATGGGTGAGGGCGTCCTTCACCTTTCTGCCCGCCGCTTTCTTTGGGAAAAGGGCATTTTCGTTGCCGACGGCAAACCGTCCTTGGACTTTCCGGCCGATTCTTTGGAATTGGAAGGGGACCGCATTCAGGTCGAGGCCGAGCGCATGCATTGGCGTCAAGAAACCGGCAAGTGGGAAATTCTCGGATCCGTCTCCTTCGCTGGCGCCCTGACGGGGACGGCGCGCCGGGTTTCCGGCAACGCCTCGGCAGCAGAACTCCAACCCCCCTCTGGCGGAAT